>MGQD01000075.1:4784-16360 GCA_001797695.1 Deltaproteobacteria bacterium RBG_13_49_15
ATCAAAAAGATGGCTTTAATTGAATCGCGCTTTGAGAATTTGAGCCGTTCCGATATTCCCAAACCGATATCGGCGCTGCGCCCGGCATGTCCGAAAAAATGGATGTTTCCCTTCTCATCCGTTGTTTTAACAGCAGGTTTACCGATGTCGTGAAGAAGCATCGCCCATTTTAAAAGAAGTCCATCATTTTCTATAAACGCCTCTCGAACTGCCGTTTCGATTCCTGGAGCTAATGAAGCCGGATCCTTTTGGAGTGCTTCCAAATGAAAAAAAGCCTTTAGGGTATGGGTGTAAACATCAAAATCATGATGCTGATTCTGGAGGCATCCGATGGTCGGCAAAAGTTCGGGCAGGATGTGAAAAAGAAGCCCGGTTTCCCCCATTTTATTAATGATTTGAAATGCTTCTGGCGCCATTAGTATCCGATTCAACTCGGTCGTTATCCGTTCAGCTGCTGTTTTGAGGATGAGGTGGGCGTTTTCCCGGACAGCGGAATAAGTGATAGGTTCCATCCGGAACCCGAGAAGCGAACAAAGCCGGAATGCCCGAATCAGTCGGGCAGGATCGCTTTTAAAAGCCGTTTTGGAAACCATCCGCAGTACTTGTTGAACCAGATCAGCCCTTCCTTTTAAGGGGTCGATAATCCGTTTTGATGAAAACGCATAGGCCATGGCATTGATGGTAAAATCCCTCTCCATAAGGTCGCATTCAATGGAAGATCCTTTTAATCTTGAGATGTCAAAGGCGCCGTCACTGGATATGATTCGGTAAATCCGCTGATCGGTTTTCCCCATTACGACCAGGCGTCCTTTTACGCGCAGGCACATTGCGTTTGCGAATTCCTCTGGATTTTGTGAAACAGCGATGTCATAATCGGCAACAGGGATTTTGAGAAGAAGATCCCGAACCGAACCGCCAACCAGATAGACGCCTTCTTTTTGAGGCAACAGATGGTCATCGAACAGATTCATCACCATTTCTCTTTGATTTTTCCATATAAGGATTGAAGCTCTCCGCCGCAAGCAGCGGGGGAGAGTATTAGCCGGTATCTTTTTTATTTTACGGTATCGGGTGATGAAAAAACAAGATGAAAGGAACGATGAACAGAAGCAAGCCGCTCACCGTTGCGGTCACCGGAAACGCCGGCTCCGGAAAAACGAGGGTTTGCCGGCGCTTTAAGGAGTTGGGGGCGAGCGTAATCGACCTTGATATCCTGGCACGGGAGTCGGTGGCTCCCCAGAGTCCGGTTTATCAGGAAGTTTTAAAGCATTTCGGAGATCGGATTGTCGATTCCAGCGGAAATCTTGACAGAGGGCTTCTGCGTAGCAGGGCGATCCGAGACAAAACGGCAAGGAAACAACTCGAATCGATCATTCATCCGGAAATCACCCGCCGGATGATTGCAGAGATCGAAAAGGCAAGTCGATCCGAAATCGACATGGTTATCGTGGAGGTTCCTTTGCTTTTTGAAGTCGGAATGGAGCGAACTTTTGACCTGGTTATCCTGGTGATGTCCATTCCCGAAACGGAAATAGACAGGATCGTGAAGCGGGATCGAATTACGGAAGAGGATGCCCGGCTTTTATTGGAAGCTCAAATGCCGGATGATGTGAAAAAGGATCGGTCCGACTTTATCATTACAAACACCGGATCCGATCAGGAACTGATGCAAAGAGTGGATCAGATTTATAAGAAATTGCAAAATTATTTAAAAAACCGTTGAAATCCCTTGACATGCAAAAAAACATCATATAAAAGTCAAAATGAACAAGGCTATAAACCTGCCTGTTGAGCGATACCTGCTACAGGTACTTCGATAATCGATCGCGAAGCTTTCGAAATCCTCGACGACAACCGAGATGGATCCCGTTCCAGAAAATTTGTCAGAATATTGGGTCATCATTTTTCGGATCTAATGCCGCTTTGCCGGAAGAGTGAATTGCGTCTTCCCTTTTCGCCGTTGGATTTTAACAAATCGCACTTTCACGGAGTATCAATCATTTATAAACAATCAACGGAAGGTGTTTTAAGAACACCCGGATGAGGTGCATGTCGGATGAACATTACTGAGCTTAAAGACAAGAAGATCGGTGAATTGGCTCAGCTGGCCAAGGAGTATAACATTGACGGCGCATCGGGGATGCGCAAACAGGAATTGATATTCGGCCTGATTCAGGCTCAAGTTGAAAAAAACGGACTCATCTACGGAGAAGGAACACTCGAGATCCTTCCGGACGGATTCGGATTCCTGAGAGCTCCGGATTACAACTACCTGCCTGGCCCGGACGACATCTATGTTTCCCCATCCCAGATTCGACGATTTAATTTAAGAACCGGAGACACGGTTTCAGGCCAGATCCGGCAGCCGAAGGAATCGGAACGATATTTCGCCCTCCTGAAGGTCGAATCCATTAATTATGAAGATCCGGAGAGGGCAAGAGACAAGATCCTGTTTGATAACCTTACCCCCCTTTATCCACAGCGCAAGATCAGGTTGGAAGCCGATTCTGAAAATTATTCCATGCGCATCATGGATCTATTGACCCCAATCGGTTTTGGCCAGAGAGGGCTCATTGTTTCGCCTCCGCGATCGGGTAAAACAATGCTGCTGCAGCAGATCGCCAACAGCATTACCACCAACCATAAAGAGATTTTTCTCATCGTTCTTTTAATTGATGAAAGACCCGAAGAGGTTACGGACATGCAGCGATCCGTTAAAGGGGAGGTTATCAGTTCGACCTTCGACGAGCCGGCGGAAAGACACGTCCAGGTGGCCGAGATGGTCATTGAAAAGGCAAAACGGCTGGTTGAACATAAAAAAGATGTGGTGATCCTTTTGGACAGCATTACCCGGCTCGCGCGGGCATACAACTCAGTTGTTCCTCCCAGCGGAAAGATCCTCTCCGGAGGGGTCGATTCGAATGCACTTCAGAGGCCGAAACGCTTTTTTGGGGCGGCAAGAAATATCGAGGAAGGGGGGAGCCTGACCATTATTGCAACCGCCCTGGTCGACACCGGAAGTCGAATGGACGAGGTGATTTTCGAGGAGTTCAAAGGGACCGGCAACATGGAGCTGGCACTGGACCGTCGCCTTGCCGACAAACGCCTTTTCCCGTCAATCGACATCAACAAGTCAGGAACGCGCAAGGAGGAGTTGCTGATGCTGGAAGGTGTTTTGAACCGTGTCTGGATTTTAAGAAAACTGCTGTCGTCTTTAAATCCTGCCGATGCACTTGAGTTTTTACTTGAAAAAATGCGAGGAACAGAGAATAATAAAGGGTTTTTAAATTCCATGAATTCGTAACCGATTTAAGGAGGAACGATTATAATAAAATGAAAAACGACATTCATCCAAAGTATCATGAAACCGTCATCCATTGCGCATGCGGCAATACTATTGAGATCGGCTCGACAAAGCCCGATATTCGGGTGGAAATTTGCTCCAAATGCCACCCTTTTTTTACGGGCAAGCAGAAATTGATCGACTCCGCCGGCCGTATTGAGCGTTTTCGCAAAAAATACGCCAAATATCAGGAGCGGAACAGCTAATCGGAACAAATACGATTTGCCTTTCCTAATTCATACCTAATCCGAATTCATCGAATCTTTCAACCAGTGATTTATGTTTGAAAAACTAAAAGGGGTGGAGGAGCGCTTTTTAGCGATCGAGAAAGAGATGAGCGATCCCGAAACGGCCCGGGATCGCGACAAATACCAGAGCTATGTCCGGGAGCATTCTGAACTGGGCAAGATCGTTTCCGTTTTCAGGGTCCATCAGAAGACCTTAAAAGACCTGGAAGAAAGCACGGGGCTCTTCCAGGAAAACGATCCGGAGATCAGGGAGCTTGCCCGCGATGAGATTGAAACACTTACCATAAAAAAAGATGAGCTGGAGCTTGAACTCAAGCGCCTGCTGATGCCCAGGGATGAAAACGACGATAAAAACGTCATCATGGAGATACGGGCCGGAACCGGCGGAGATGAAGCCGGCCTTTTTGCGAGTGATCTTTTCAGGATGTATCACCGGTATGCGGAGAAAAATAATTGGAAGGTCGAAATATTGAGTCATCATTTTACAGGGGTCGGTGGATTCAAGGAGGTGATCGCGCTGATTCAGGGGAAGGGCGCCTATAGTCGTTTGAAATATGAAAGCGGCACGCACCGGGTGCAGCGGGTGCCTGAAACCGAAGCGCAGGGGCGCATCCATACTTCAGCCGCAACGGTTGCGGTTTTGCCGGAAGCCGAAGAGGTCGAAGTGAAAATCGATCCCGGAGAAATCCGCGTGGATGTCTGCCGGTCCGCCGGCCCGGGCGGGCAATCCGTTAACACCACCGATTCGGCGGTTCGGATCACCCATCTTCCGACCGGCATGGTGGTCACCTGCCAGGATGAGAAGTCTCAGCTTAAAAACAAGATCAAAGCCATGAAAGTTCTCAGGGCCAGGCTTCTCGATCAGATGACCCGGGAACAAAATGAGAAAATCTCCGAGGAACGGAAGAGCCAGATCGGAAGCGGCGACCGGAGTGAACGGATCCGGACCTATAATTATCCCCAGGGGAGGGTGACGGATCATCGGATCGGACTGACCCTGTATCGATTGGAAAGTATCCTTCAAGGGGAGATCGAAGCTCTAATCGATGCGTTGATGACGTACTACCAGGCCCAGGCATTGCAGAATGAAGGATCTTCCAAAGGACCCGTCCGGTCGACAAAAAACCAACCAAACGCTTGAATGGACCGTTCTAAAACTCCTCAAATGGTCGGTGTCGTATTTTGAAACCCATCGAGTGGAAAACCCCAGGGCTTCGGCCGAAATTCTACTCTCACATGTCCTGAATTTAAAACGGATCGAACTGTATGTCCGGTATGAACAACCGGTCGTATCCGGCGAACTGAAGCGATTCAAGGATGTCATCAAGCGCCGGATCGAAAAAGAGCCGGTGGCTTACATTGTGGGGCATAAAGGGTTCTGGTCGATGGATTTCAAGGTAACTCCGGAAGTCTTGATTCCGAGACCTGAGACGGAGCATCTGGTCGAAGCGGCTCTGACCTATAGCCAAAGGCTATCAAGATTATCCAAAGAGAACGCGCCTGAAAAGGAGGGAAAAAAGCGGATCCTGGAGTTGGGAACCGGGAGCGGAGCGATTATCCTTTCCCTGGCTTCAGAGCTTCAAAAGCATCTGTTTTTTGCTTCCGACATCTCCCCCGGAGCGATCCGGGTCGCGCGGATAAATGCCGGAAAGCATCAATTGGAAAACCGGGTCTCCTTTTTCCTAGGCAGTTGGTTTTCGCCGTTACGCGAAAAAAGCACCGCGTTTAATTTGATCATCTCCAATCCTCCCTATATTCCCACTCCAGAAATCGATCGGCTTCAGCCGGAAACCCGGAAATATGAACCCCGGAACGCTTTGGATGGCGGAGCGGACGGACTTGATTTTATTCGTCATCTGATTCAGCAGGCTTACATTCATCTGATTGAGGGAGGGGCGTTGATGCTGGAGATCGGGCATGATCAAAAAGATTCCGTCGAAACGATTGCTGCTGGAACAGGCCGGTATGAAAACGTCTCTTTTTTCAAGGATTTGAGCGGATTTGACCGGGTGGCCTGCATGATAAAAAAGAGATTGATGGCGAAATGAAAAAAAGCTTGCGAAATACGGATGGTGTTGTTACAAGTAATCTTTTAAAAACCGCACGCCCTTGGACCGGCTTCCGGGTGCTTTCCGTGTGTGAAAGCCGGATGCCGGGATGATAAAGGCGAAGGAAAAAAACCAAAAGAAAGGAAGAAAAAATGGCGTACGTAACAATGAAGGAGCTCCTGGAGGCCGGTGTCCATTTCGGTCACCAGACCAAGCGTTGGAACCCGAAGATGAAGCCGTATATTTTCGGATCCAGAAACGGAATTTACATTATCGATCTCCAAAAAACCGTGCACATGTTTAAAAGTGCCTATGATTTTGTGGTGGATACGGTTGCCGGCGGGAAATCGGTCCTTTTTGTGGGGACTAAGAAACAGGCCCGCGATGCCATCTATGACGAGGCGAACCGGAGCGAGATGTTTTACGTCCATAACCGATGGCTGGGTGGGATGATGACGAACTTTCAGACCATCAAGCAAAGCATCGAACGGTTGAATCACTTAAACGACATCAACAATGACGGATCCATCAATCTGTTCCCGAAAAAAGAACGGCTCAATCTTGAAAAGGAGAGGATAAAACTGGACAGCAACCTGGGCGGCATTCGGAATATGACCCAGCTTCCCGGGGCATTATTCGTGGTGGATACGAAAAACGAAGGGATCGCCATAAGGGAAGGGAGGCGCCTGAACATACCCATTGTGGCGGTTGTGGATACCAATTGCGATCCGGATGAGGTCGATTACATCGTTCCGGGAAATGACGATGCCATTCGGGCTATTCGGTTGATGACTTCAAGGATCGCCGATGCCTGTATTGAAGGGAGGGCGCGTTTCGAGGAAAAAAGGCAGGCAGAGACGGATAAGGTCACCGCAGCGGAAACCGAGGTGGTATCCCCCGGTCTGGAACTAAAACCGGGGGAAAGGAAAGTCATTTCGGACGGCACGCAGGGGCCGATTATCGAAATCATTAAAAGAACCGCCGCAAAGCAACCGGAGGGGATCGAAGAATCCTTAAGCCGGAATTACGATGAAAAAGATGAATCCGAAGAGACGGGAGAATAACGATGTCAGCGGTCAATGCAGCTATGGTAAAACAACTAAGAGAAACGACCGGGGCAGGGGTGATGGATTGCAAGGAAGCGCTCACCCAAAGCAACGGTGATTTTAATAAGTCGATTGAATATCTTCGAAAAAAAGGATTGGCTACGGCACAGAAGCGGTCTGCAAGAGCGGCATCCGCGGGTATCATCCATTCTTACATTCATATGGGCGGAAAGATCGGCGTCATGGTGGAAGTCAACTGTGAAACCGATTTCGTTGCCAGAAACAGCGATTTCCAGGAATTTGCCAAGAATATCGCCATGCACATCGCTGCCTCAAGCCCTGTCAGCGTGGCTCCAGAAGAGGTTCCCCGGGAGATCATCGAAAAGGAAAAGGAGATATATCGTGCCCAGGCCGCCGAGTTGGGAAAGCCCGCACCGGTTGCCGAAAAGATAGCAGAAGGAAAACTGAATAAATTTTTCAAGGATAATTGTCTCCTGACGCAACCGTATGTCCGGGACCTGAATCTCTCGGTAAATGATGTGCTAAATGAATTAATCGGCAAGATCGGCGAAAAAATCGCCATCAAGCGGTTTGTCCGATACCAGATTGGAGAATGAGCAGCCGATGGCGATGCCACGATATAAAAGGTTGGTCCTCAAACTGAGCGGTGAGGCGCTGATGGGCGGGCAGGGGTTCGGAATCAGCCCTGACGTGTTGAAATATGTGGCGGAAGAAGTCAGGTCCATATTCGATTTGGGCGTGGAGGTCGCCATTGTGATCGGCGGCGGCAATTTTTTCAGGGGAAATGCGGCGGAAGCGCACGGAATGGACCGGGCTTCAGCGGATAAAATGGGGATGCTGGCCACGGTTATCAATAGCCTCGCCCTTCAGGATGCATTGGAAAAAAGAGGAATTCAGACAAGGGTGCAGACGGCCATCTCCATACCGGAAGTGGCTGAACCCTTTATTCTGAGGCGCGCAGTGCGGCATCTGGAAAAAGGACGCGCGGTAATTTTTGCGGCAGGCACCGGAAACCCCTATTTTACGACCGATACGGCCGCTGTCCTGAGGGCACAGGAAATCCACGCCGAAGTTCTCTTGAAAGCAACCAAGGTGGATGGACTTTATGATTCTGATCCGGTGAAAAACAAGGATGCCCGGTTCATCCGAACCATCACTTACCAGGAGGTCCTGGAAAGGCAACTCGGCGTTATGGATATGACCGCTATTTCATTGGCCATGGATAACCAGCTTCCCCTCGTTGTCTTCAACCTCAGAGGAAAAGGAAACATCAGGAAAGTGGTGTGCGGCGAAGAGATCGGAACCTTTATCAACCGGTAACGCCCGGAACTTTCTGAAGTTTCAATAGCCAAAGGCTATCAAGTTAAAAGATGAGAGGTTCAAACGTATCAACCCCCAAAATAAGGTGACAGGCATGCTGCACGAGGTTTATGAAGAAACCAAAGATAAGATGAGCAAGACCAGACTTGCCTTGAAGAATGAGCTCTTGAGAATAAGAACCGGACGCGCCTCCCTCTCCCTTCTTGACGGCATACGGGTTGATTATTACGGGACTAAAACGCCTCTAAATCAGGTGGCGACCCTGTCGGTCCCGGAAAGCCGTATGATTACGATTCAGCCTTGGGATGTTTCCGTCATCAAAGAAATCGAAAAGGCTATTTTAAAATCGGATCTGGGGCTGACTCCGTCAAACGACGGTCGGATCATCCGCATTGCCATCCCTCCTCTAACCGAACAGCGGCGCAAAGAGCTGGTAAAGGTCGTCAATAAACTGTGCGAAGAGCACAAGGTGGCTCTTAGGAACATCCGGAGGGAATCCAACGAATTCGTCAAAAGCTTGAAAAAGGACGGAGAGGTCGCGGAAGATGAGGCGTTCAAGGCCCAATCGGAAATCCAGAAGATTACCGATGACCATATCAAACTCATCGATGACACATTTAAAGAAAAAGAGAAAGAGATCCTTGAATTCTAAGCCCGCCCCTTCGAATGACACGCAACAGGACTTCTCAGCTCTTCCCAAACATGTCGCCATCATCATGGACGGAAACGGCCGCTGGGCAAAAAAGCGGCTGCTCAATAGGATCAAAGGACATGAAAAAGGGGCGGACGCGGTCAGGGCCATTGTTGAAGCCAGCCGCGAGCTCGGCATCTCTTACCTGACCCTTTATGCGTTTTCCACCGAAAACTGGCAGCGGCCCCAGGCGGAAATCGATGCTCTGATGGTCCTGCTTAAGCGGTTCCTGATGTCCGAACAAAAAGAATTAATCAAAAACGGCATCCGGCTAAATGCCGTCGGAGAGTTGGATCGCCTCCCGGACGGCGTTCAGGAAGCGCTCAGGGAAACAATGGCCTCAACCGTGCAGAATCATGACATGGTTCTAAACCTGGCATTAAGTTACGGCGGGCGGCCTGAAATCCTTAAAGCGGTTCGCGAGATTGCCCATGAAGTCAGAAGAGGAGAATTGAATCCGGACCAGATTACGGAAGCCCTTTTCTCCGATCACCTCTATACCCGGCAAATACCGGATCCGGAGCTCCTCATCAGAACCAGCGGAGAAATGCGGGTCAGCAACTTTCTCCTCTGGCAGATCGCCTATACCGAACTAATAATCACACCGACTTTGTGGCCCGACTTCACAAGGGAGGAATTCATCGAGATTTTAAGAACGTATCAACAGCGGGACAGGCGATTCGGTCGGACCGACGACTGATGCGGCGGATCTTTCGAATCGATTCCGCCGGAATTGCCCCACCCTGATCGATTTTCAAAGATCATGCACAAAAAACGTTGGATCACAGGCCTTGCATCACTTCCATTTCTGGTGGGTTTGATATCATGGGGAGGGACTGTTCTGTTTGCCTGGATCATTGCCGCCGTCTCGATCATCGGTATTCGGGAAGCGTTTGAAATCATATCCAGGTCCGGCCATATCCGAAGCGAGAGCGGTCGGACGTATTCGAGCGATCAGGGATTATATTTCCGGGTCGTTGCCTATATTGCAGGACTTGCTATCGTCTATGCATCTTATCTGAGCGCATTTAACATAATGACGGCTGCTTTAGTCCTCAATGTGATGGCCGTGGCATGCATCTCCATGTCCCTGTTCAAGCGAGGCTACGCTGTACTCGAACAGGCCATTAAAGAGGTTATTGTAGTCGCATACATTCCTCTTTTTCTTTCGCATCTGGTATTGATTCGCAACGGCACGGACGGGAGCGCCTGGATCTATTTCTTACTGTGCCTTGTTTTTGCCGGCGACATCGGAGCGTTCTATGTTGGAACCTATGGAGGAAAGCACAAGCTTTGCCCATTCATCAGCCCGGGGAAGACCATAGAAGGGGCTATCGGAGGACTGATATCCAACCTGGCCGTAGGATCGATATTCAAATTCCTGTTTCTTTCATCCCTCCCCTGGCGGATGTCCCTCTTATTCTTTCTTGTTGTGGGTATTGCCGGGCAAATCGGAGACCTTTTCGAATCCCAATTAAAACGTGCTTCCAATTTAAAAGATTCGGGGCGCCTCTTTCCCGGTCACGGCGGGTTGCTGGACCGGATCGATGCTCTTCTGTTTGCTGCGCCGGTCGGATATTTTTTTAAGGAATATCTTTTTTAAAAAAAAGAGATTTGTTAAGCCTCATGGCGGATCACACCATATGAAACAGTTGTCCATACTTGGTTCCACCGGTTCCATCGGAACCAATACCTTAACTATCGTCGATCGATTTCCGGACCGGTTTCAGGTAAAGGCATTGGCCGCCAATTCGAAAGTGGAGCTTCTATCGAAGCAGATTGAGCGGTTTTGTCCTGAGCTGGCGGTGGTTTATGACGAGAATCGGGCAAAGGAATTAAAAGAGCTCCTTCCTTCAAACGGAGGTGTCGAGATCATGTTCGGTCCGGAGGGATACAAAGCCGCTGCCGAGCATGAATCCGTCGATCTGGTCGTTGTGGCGATGGTAGGAGCCGCCGGGTTGATTCCGACCCTGGCTGCCATTGAAAGCGGCAAAAACATCGCACTGGCGAACAAGGAAACATTAGTGATGGCAGGCGATATCGTGATGCGCCGGGCTGCGGATAAGGGGGTTCGGATTCTCCCTGTGGATAGCGAACATAATGCCGTTTTCCAGTGCCTGCTGGGGCATCGGCGGGAAGACCTGAATAAGATCTTTCTGACCGCATCCGGCGGCCCGTTTATCCATATGCCCGGGAATCGCTTCAAAGATATCACACCGGAAGATGCTCTAAACCATCCGACATGGCAGATGGGGAAAAAGATCACCATCGATTCAGCCACTCTCATGAACAAAGGGCTTGAGGTGATGGAGGCCAAACACCTTTTCGGCGTATCCCAGGAAATGATAGAGGTGGTGATCCACCCTCAGAGCATCGTCCATTCCATGGTTTCCTTCAGGGACGGCGCCATGATCGCTCAGCTTGGAATTCCGGACATGAAGGGGGCCATTGCTTATGCCATTTCTTATCCGGAGCGGCTCCCCCTGGGACAGCCGTTGCCGGCGCTGGAACAGATCGGCGCATTGACTTTTGAAAAACCGGATTTTACCAGGTTCCCATGCCTGGCCATGGCCTATGAAGCGTGCCGGACAGGAGGAACCATGCCGGCTGTTTTGAATGCCGCCGATGAAGTGGCGGTCTCCGCTTTTCTAATCCGCCTGATTCCGTTTGTCGGTATTCCGGAGCTGATCCGGAGAACGGCTGAAAAACACCAGGTCATTTCCAATCCGGAGCTTTCCGATATTTTGGAAGCGGACCGTTGGGCCCGCGAGCAAACAGAGAAGACCATAAATAAGATTTGCCATTGAGGTGATATGGGAACCGATATTTTTGCATTTGCGATTGTCCTTGGAGTGCTGA
>MGQD01000076.1:0-603 GCA_001797695.1 Deltaproteobacteria bacterium RBG_13_49_15
GATTTTCTTTTCGACCATTAGAGTCATCCTTACTTCCTCTTCAGTCTGCATTGTCCGGCATTGCCCTATTTTTCCGATTTAATCGTTTGGATATCGACATCTTCTTCGATTTTGAGAATCTCGAATGGATTGTGGCATTTTCGGGAGCTTGTATCGATCATTTCCTTTCCTTTGCAAGCGAATTTCCGGGTATCAAAAAAACAGGAATGGGGGATATGGATGGTAATGCCGTTTTTCTGGATTTGTGGCCATCAAATCATGCTCATTCACTAAGTGCTTGGGTTGGATTTTCATAATCATCGGATCATGCAGAGGTTTTTGAAACCGCAAATTGCCGAAACATCAGATACCCGGCAACAACCAAAAAGAAAGCATCGCGAAAGAGGTACCAAGCTATCGGAACCGTACCGGCCGGGTCGGGGCGCGTTGAAAAACAACCGCAGTTAACATCAAGGCCCCGATAGTTATTGAATAGGAGCGCAAGGAAAAATGCCCAGAGCAGTCCGTTGGACAACAACACCGCACCGGATATCCATTTTCCGGAAATCAGGCAGAGTCCCAACACCAGCTCCAGCCAGGGGAGCGCCAGAGCTGACGGGTTAA
>MGQD01000076.1:674-744 GCA_001797695.1 Deltaproteobacteria bacterium RBG_13_49_15
AGACTGGCATAAAGGAACACAGCTCCGAGAATCAAACGAGCCGACAGATAAAACCAGGGGTGACGGGAAT
>MGQD01000076.1:751-3443 GCA_001797695.1 Deltaproteobacteria bacterium RBG_13_49_15
TTTATGATCCATGGCGGCTTCCCTTCTCCACCGGGTATTGGTGACCTTCCCATACCGTCCACCCGTTGACCAGCACCATAGCGTTTTTATATCCCATATCCCGAAGCATCAGGGCCAGATGCTCGCTCAGGGAGCAGGCCTCGCCGTCGCAATAGGTGATAATGATGGAGTTTGGATCCGGCGCCTTTTCAAAAAATCGGTCCAGATAGTCATACACTTGATCCCAGGGAATGTTCAGGGAACCGGAGATGTGTCCCTGGGCGAAAAGATCGGGAGAGCGTGCATCCACAAAGACCGCTTCACTGGTGTCGAAAAGTTTGATGGCTTGGTCCAGAGGGATCACCAAGTTGTCGCCGGCGGCGGCTTTGAGTCGTGCTTCAGGAGACCAATCCGCTATCCATGGGATACCGTCGTTTCGAAAATGGTTTACGGTATACGCCAGCAGGGCAGCCAATGCAAAAACCCCTGCAGACTGAACAACGCCCGAAAATAAAGTCCCACTTCGGAATCGGTTGACGGCTTTTCCGGTCATGGTTTGCATGTCAGATGGCACACACCTGTGGGAGTCTCCACCGCGTAGGGAAAATATTTTCGCTTGAACCACAGCGCCGCATTCACCAGAGATATCAACACCGGCACCTCCACCAGAGGCCCGATGACTGCTGCAAACGCCTGCCCCGAATCCAGGCCGAAGACGGCCACAGCAACGGCAATAGCGAGTTCAAAGTTGTTGGAGGCGGCGGTAAAGGATAGGGTAGTGGATTGCTCGTAAGTGGCTTTCATTTTCATCGACAGCCAAAAAGAAACAAAGAACATCACCACAAAATAGATGCACAGTGGAACGGCTACGCGCACCACATCCAATGGGAGTTGAACGATATATTCCCCTTTAAGGGAGAACATCACCAGGATGGTGAAGAGAAGTGCGATCAGGGTGATGGGGCTGATCTTGGGAAGAAATTGCGTTTCATAGCGTTGGACTCCCACGGTTTTCAGCCCGATGATTCGGGAGAGCACTCCTGCGATAAAGGGAATGCCGAGATAGATGAAGACACTCTCGGCGATTTGCCCGATGGAAATATCCACCACCATTCCTTGAAGTCCTATCCAACGGGGGAGCGCCGTAATGAAAATGTAGGCGTAAATCGAGAAAAAAAGCACCTGGAAAATGGAGTTGAACGCCACCAGACCAGCACAATACTCCCGGTCGCCGGAAGCCAGATCGTTCCATACGATCACCATGGCGATGCATCGCGCCAGGCCGATCAGAATCAACCCCACCATATAAGCTTGATGCCCGGATAAAAAGGCGATGGCAAGCAAAAACATCAGAATCGGTCCGATGATCCAGTTTTGCACCAGTGACAAGGCCAGTACCTTAACGTCGCGGAATACGAAGCCCAGTTTTTCATACTTCACTTTGGCCAGGGGTGGATACATCATCAGGATCAATCCCACGGCAATTGGAATATTGGTTGTGCCCACTGAAAAGCGATTGATGAAATTTTTTATCTCCGGAAATAGATAACCGCCTCCCACGCCGACGAACATGGCTGAAAAGATCCATAGCGTCAGCAACCGGTCCAGGAAACTTAATTTTTTAATGGTTGAATCAGTCATGAATCCTCCGTTAGTCAAAATCAAAACCTGCCAGATAGTCCGACAGTTTTATTCGATTCTCTTTATTTAATTCCGGGCAACTGGCTGCTTCCTTTCCTCCTTCCACCACTTGTACGGCAAAGACCATGCACGTTGGCAGGCCGCATTTTTGGCAATTGGTTTTGGGGAGGAGCCGCAAGACTTCAAATACCTTCGGTTTGGTCTTGCCTGCATAGCAGGGAGTGATATCGGCCCGGAGGTCCCAAGCCTGGTTGATCTCGGTTTTCAGCCACTCCAGGATCCGATCCGCCTCTTGCTCGTCTTTCAGGGCATTAATGGCGATTTCCCTGCCGCTGACTTTGATGATTTTACCGTTATGATGGAACATCACTTCCGGGGGATCGTTGAAATACTGCGTGCCGCCAAGAACAGTATTGAGGTAGGGGAGTGCCGCGGAAACATCCTCGTTCAAATGCGCCATGCAATGCACCGATTCAAAGCTGGGGTTGCACTCAGGCCGAAAGATATGCTTGGTATATCCGGAAAACAACATGGCATTTTGTCCATTTTCTATTTTTTCAGCCATGACTTGACTTCCTCTTTTTTTGGAATTTTGCCTACCGATTTTACCTCTCCGTCTATCACCACAGCAGGTGTGCCAAACACGCTGTAACCTGCGATCGTCATGATATCGGCGACCTTCTCGATCGAGGCGTTTATACCGGTTTCAGCCAAAGCTTCTTTTACAATCTTTTCCGTCTGTTTACATTTAGAGCAGCCGGGACCCAATACTTTGATTTCCATTATGATACTCCTCCTTTGTTTTCCTGGTTACGTAAAATCGTATATGCGGCCTCCCGAATCAACGAGGCGGAGATCGTTTCAACTTTTGTCTCCTTCAAATAAATTATGCAAGCCATGCGCCGTACAGCATGCCGGCGATGGTGGACATGATCACGATGATACTCATAAACGTCGCTGTCTTTTTCAACCCCATGATACTGCCGATCACCAGCATGCTGGGTAGAGATAGCGCCGGTCCGGCCAAAAGGAGTGCCAGGGCCGGTCCTTTGCCCATTCCTGCCCCCAGAAG
>MGQD01000076.1:3451-4899 GCA_001797695.1 Deltaproteobacteria bacterium RBG_13_49_15
GAATGGGGACTTCGGTCAGGGTGGCGAAATACATCAGGGCTCCGGCCACCGAAGCGATCAGGTTGGCCCAAATCGAGTTGCCTCCCAACAGAAACCGGATATACTGCTCCGGGATGAGGGCGGCATGGCTGGGACGCCCCAGCATAAAGCCGGCCACCAGCACACCGCCGGCCAGCAAGGGAAAGATCTGTTTCATGAAGTCCCAGGTGGACTCCACCCAGTTTTTGCATTCAACCTTAGTGAACCAGGCTTTAAGCATGAAGACCAATACGATCAGCAAGGCAATGGTGATTATCCACTTGGCGGAAAAAATGACCGGCCACAAGCCAGTTGATCCGGGCGCCGGCCTGGCAAATGCGGCAAAGACCAGGATCAGCACCATGGTCAGCATATATAAAGCATCCTGCATCAAGGTGCGCTCTTTGACGCCCTCCTCCGGCATATAAATCTGACCGGCGGTGCGGGCTGCATCGTCTTTTCGAAAAATCAGGGCCATCAACAGGCCGGTGATCACGGCAAAGAGCACCGCACCCACGGCACGGGCCAAGCCGAGTTGCCAGCCTAAAATCTTTGCGGTCAGGCTGATCGCCAGCACATTGATCGCCGGTCCGGAATAGAGAAACGCCGTGGCCGGTCCGATTCCGGCCCCGCGGGTGTAGATGCCGGCAAAGAGCGGCAGCACTGTGCAGGAACAGACTGCCAGGATGGTCCCCGAGATCGAGGCGACCGAATAGGAGAGAAATTTGCCGGCCTGGGCGCCGAGGTATTTGAGCACCGAAGCCTGGGACACGAACACGGCAATGGCTCCGGCGATGAAAAAAGCCGGTATCAGGCAGGTCAATACATGCTCCCGGGCGTATTCCTGCAGCATCATAAAGGCTTCCAGCCCGGATTGCCGAATGACCGCATGGCTCCAGGGTACGTAATAGGCGGCCGCAAAAACCCCCACGATCAACAACAATTTGGTGCGCTCCTTCATTTCTTATTTCCTTCCTGTATACCCGCTTTGACGGCGCGAGTTGCCGAAGAGTTACATATTCATTTATATGTCGTCATATAGGAATATAGTAAAGTTAAAAAAAATCAATTTTTACATATGGTCTCCCTGCGAATCTCGGGCAACCGCGCTATAAGCGCCATCACATCGGAGTCCTCTTCCAACCAGTGCCGCAGATTCCCCAAAATGCTTGCTACGTAAGGATTTTCGGATCCGTCGCTCAACCGGCAGTTAACCCACAGCCCTTCCTTTATATAAATGATCAGGCCTGCTTCCTCGAGAATTTTCAAGTGTTTGCTGGCGGTGGACTGGGCAAGGCGCAACGCCGCCTGAATCTCGCATACGCACATCACCCGGCGTTGAAGCATTTTAAGCATTTTAACCCGGTTTGGGTCGGAGAGGGCCTTCATCAATTTTAAAAACGCTTTCATACAAACCTCAATATATCACT
>MGQD01000076.1:5135-8903 GCA_001797695.1 Deltaproteobacteria bacterium RBG_13_49_15
CCATGATCTGATAGTAAATGGCGGACTCAATGAGGATTGGACGCTTTAATAGTAATGAGATTTCTTGATTTTAATTGATAAATTTGATCAACTAGTGTACTGAGTTTGCCTCAACATCCATTCGGATAATAAACAAAGGATACAATAGCGGATCTCATGGATAGCGGTTCGGTGAAAAATATGATCGAGCAGGCAAAGGAAGTGCTCAAAATCGAGGCGGACGGGATTCTTAAACTCATTGAGCGTATCGATCGGCGCTTTGCAGAGATGGTGGAGCTCATCTGCAATTCCAAAGGACGCCTGATCATCAGCGGTATCGGCAAATCAGGTACGATCGGACGAAAAATCGTCGGGACTTTGAACAGCACCGGAACCCGGTCTCTCTTCATGCACCCTGTTGAAGCCATGCACGGCGATCTCGGAATGGTCAGCAAAGACGATGTTTTCCTTGCTCTTTCCAACAGCGGCGAGACTGATGAACTCAACATTTTAATACCAAGCATCCGAAAAATCGGATGCAAAATCATCGCATTTACCGGAAAGCCGAATTCGACTCTGGGGATGATCAGCGATATTGTGATCGATGTCGGAGTCGATAAGGAAGCATGCCCTTTGGGGCTGGCGCCCACCGCAAGCACTACAGCGCTTCTGGCGGTCGGGGACGCCCTTGCCGTGGTATTGATCAACAAAAAAAAGTTCAAATCCAGTGATTTCGTCCGAATTCATCCGGGTGGAAAACTCGGCCATCGGTTGGCCTGCAGGGTTAAACAGATCATGCTCGAAGGCGACTCAGTTCCCCGTATTTCAGAAGGAAAAACAATGAAGGAAGCGATCGAAGAGATCAACCGGCTTCAGCTTGGCGTGGCGCTGGTGTCCAAACCGGATAGCAATATCCTTGCTGGAATAGTTACCGACGGAGACATCCGGCGTCGGATTGCAAAGGAAAAAAACCTGTTGAAACTCAAGGTCGAAGCCATCATGACGAAAAATCCGCGAACAGCGGGCCCGGAATCAGCAGCCTATGACGCGTTGAACCTGATGGAAAAACATCAGATCACCGTGCTCCCCATTACTAATTCGAGGAAAAAAATCCTGGGCATTTTGCACCTGCATGACATTTTGGGGAAGGGTGCCTTTAAATTTAACGACGTCCAATGAGCGATCAAAAATCCGATTGTCTGGAAACCATTGAAGAATACCCGGAGACCGCCATTCCATCCCTGGGTCCAAGGAGAATCCTCTCACCGCTGCTTGGGACCAAGAGGGAACATGTCCGGGAATGTTTCGTCACGGACTACGACAGGGTCCTGATCGACGTCGACCTCTTTCGGGTTGAGACGTTGATTGAACGGGGAGATCCCCTGGCCGCATTTGAACTGGCCGGCCCCCGCGAGCAGATCTATTTCGATCCAAGCAAGGTCAAATGTGCGCTGACAACCTGCGGCGGCCTTTGCCCGGGGCTAAACGACGTCATCCGATCCATCGTTCTGGAGCTCATTTACGGATATGGAGTGCACAACATCTTTGGCATCCGGTACGGGCTTCAGGGCTTTATTTCCAAATACGGCCACGACATCATGCATCTGAGCCCGGAGTCGGTCGGACAGATCCTTGCCACCGGCGGATCCATCCTGGGGTCTTCAAGGGGGCCTCAGCCGATCGACGAAATCGTTGACTGCCTCGAACGGTTGAACGCCGGAATCCTGTTTATGATCGGCGGGGATGGAACCCTGATGGCCGCAACAAAAATCGCCGATACCATCGCCAACCGCGGATTGAAAATTGCGGTGATCGGAATTCCGAAGACCATCGACAATGATATCTACCTGGTATCGAGATCCTTCGGATTCGATACGGCAGTGGATCTGGCCACCCAGGCGATCATCGGCGCCCACAAGGAATCGGAAGGATACCCGAACGGGATCGGACTGATCAAACTTATGGGCCGGTATTCGGGTTTCATCGCGGCCACCGCGACATTAGCCCAGCAGGACGTCAATTTTGCCCTTATTCCTGAGGTGGATTTTGATCTGGACGGTCCTAAGGGATTCCTCCAGTCACTGGAAAGACGCCTGAAATTGCGGGGCCATGCGGTGATCGTCGTGGCCGAAGGAACAGGGCAGAAATTTTTTTTGGATAAAAAAAAGGATCACGATGCATCCGGAAATATTAAACTCCAGGATATCGGTATATTTTTAAAGGAGATAATTTCGGATTATTTTCAGTCAAAAGAGGTTGACATCTCGTTGAAATATATCGATCCCAGCTATATCATCCGCAGTCTTCCCGCCAATGCCAACGACCGGGTTTTTTGCAGTGCGCTTGCACGAAACGCCGTTCATGCCGGAATGGCAGGGAAAACCAAAATGATGGTGGGATACTGGAACGATCGATTTGCGCATATTCCTATGGCCGCATCTGCAGGGAGACGGAAGCAGGTCAATCCTCGCGGAAGGCTCTGGTCAAGCGTTCTGGAAGCAACCGGCCAGGGGCTCTTGAAGAATCCTTCCTGATCGCGAAAATTGAATCAGATTATGGTTTATGCAGCAATCGCCGGATAACCTCCGCATGTTTACCTGCTGCGCCCCGGTTTTGCATTGCGGCCTGTCTAGCCAGATTCCCGATCCTTTCCGCTTCTTCCGGATGACCGAGCAGATGGATGATTCTTTCGGTTAAATCCTCTCCGTTGCGGACTTCAATTCCTCCGCCCGTTTGATCCAGAAACTCCTTTGCATCCAGAAAGTCTTCCATGGATGGTCCGTACAAAACCGGTTTTCCCCAAATTGCCGCCTCCAGTACATTCTGTCCGCCTGTCGGAACAAGGCTCCCCCCGCAAAAAACAATCGTTCCGATGCTGTAAGCCCTCTGAAGCTCACCAATGGTGTCCACGATGATCACCGGCGCATTTCGAAAAGAATCGTTTGATCCGAAATCGGTTCGAAACTGAAACGAAAATCCTTTGCTTTTCACCAGATCGGCGACATAGCCCGCCCGCTCGATATGTCGGGGTGCAATAATGAGAAGGGTTTCAGGGAAAAGTCGAAGAATTTTTTCATATGCATCGAGAATCATCTTTTCTTCTTCCCCTCGGGTGCTTCCGGCAATAAGCACCCGCTCCCCCCCTTTCAAGTTATATAGCTTGGCCAGCCTGTATTTGGATGCCGGATCCGCTTGTTGAAGAAGAAGATCATACTTTGCATTTCCATTGATCTCTATCCGATCGGAGTGCGCCCCCATATCCCTGATTCGTCGCGCGTCTTCATCCCGGATCATGCTGAACGCATCCACGTGTTTCAAGGTCTGTTTCATCAATGGCAGAATCTTCAGATACCCTTTGATGGATCGAACGGAAATTCGGCCGTTGAGAAGCGCGGTTTTGATCCCCATTCTGCTTGCTTCCATGATCCAGTTGGGCCATATCTCCGTCTCAATGCACGCCAAAACGTCCGGATTTAACGTTCTAAGGGCTTTTCGTGTAGAAAGGATCATATCGATCGGGGCAAAAACACAGATGGTTTTGGAATAAAGTTCTCCGCCTTGGAGTTTATCCTGAGCCAGTTTCTGTGCGTGTTCGGTCGTGGTGGAAAGGATGAATTGAGAAGACGGGATCAGATCGACGAGGGCGTTCATGATGGTAACGGCAACACTCACCTCACCAACAGAAACCGCATGGAGCCAGATCCGGGGGGACCCTGAAGTAAAGAACTGAGAGATCCCGGGGTAATATCCCAAGCGTTGCCCCATCCCGTTTCGGTAGCGACCGGTGAT
>MGQD01000077.1:0-1037 GCA_001797695.1 Deltaproteobacteria bacterium RBG_13_49_15
GAAGAACCGTTTTCCGTAGGGATCGGCATCAATACCGGAAACGCCGTCGTTGGGAATATCGGTTATGAGGGGAGAATGGATTATACGGTCATCGGAGATTGCGTGAATGTGGCGTCATGCCTTCAGCAGGCCACCGAAGGGGGGCAAATTTTTATCGGCGAATCGACCTTTCACCTTGTTTCCGACCGGTTTCAGATGGAAAAAAAGGAATACCTCCGGATCAAAAACCGGACCGAGCCGCTCATCTGCTATGAAGTCCTCCAATTTAGGGGACGTTCTTGAAATCTTGACCAGCCTGCTTCCCGAAAGCCCTGCCTTATATGCTGATAGAAACCCATTTGATTTTATGCAAAATGAATGATAAAATAACACATATTTCTTAACGATTTGAGACGAAAAGGGGCCTGTCCGGATGAAACCGCAACGGTGCTTTGAATTTTATAAATGTGAAAAAACAGCATGTCCCGCTTTCCAATCAGATGAATCCAAGTGCTGGCTCATCCCGAATACCCTCTGCAACAAAGAAGAAAATGGGGTATTTCTGGAAAAAATAGAAATGTGCATCAACTGCGAATTCTTCAAATCAAACATGGATTACGATTCGATGCAGGAGGCACTGAGCCTTACCGTCAACCGGTTTTCGAAATATCAAAAAGAGATCAATGATAAAGAAAGCAGGCTTGAAAATATAAATCTTGAGCTGACACGCGGGTTTTCAGAGATATCTGAAGCACTCAACCGAATCGCTTCAGGGGACCCTGCTGTTCGGATATCTGAGGATTCTGAGATCGAACCGGTCGTCAAATTGAAAGGACTGGTCAACCGGACCGCTGAAAACATCGCGGAGATCGTGGACCTGTCTCATGAGTTCGCCATCGGCTTGGCCGAACACTTCGATGTCCTAAACCGGGTTGCCAAAGGCGACCTTACAGCCAGGGTATCCGGGTCCTCGAAAGTGGACCTAATGGAATCGCTCAAGGAAATGACGAATCAGATGATCGAAAGCGTTGCCAAAGAGATCACCGAGCGCCGCCGCG
>MGQD01000077.1:1242-5128 GCA_001797695.1 Deltaproteobacteria bacterium RBG_13_49_15
GGTCATCAACGACATTCTCGATTTCTCAAAAGTGGAGGCCGGAAAGCTCGATCTTGAAATTCTCGACTTTGACCTGAGGGTCATGATCGAAGACACGATGGACGTCCTATCCTACCGGGCGCATGAAAAAGGGCTCGAATTCGCCTGCCAGATTCACCATGACATCCCTTCGCTATTGCGCGGAGATCCCAGCCGGCTGCGCCAGATCCTCGTCAATCTGACGGGAAATGCCGTCAAATTCACCGACACCGGAGAAGTGATCATACGCGTCAATCTGACCGAAGAAACAAAAGAATATGCCGCGATCCATTTTTCGGTAACAGATTCCGGCATTGGGATTCCTCCCGATCGGATGGATCGCCTGTTTAAATCCTTTTCACAGGCCGATGCCTCTACGACGCGGCGCTTCGGTGGGACCGGCCTGGGGCTTGCGATCGCCAAACAGCTCGTTGAAATGATGGGCGGGAGAATCGGAGTCGAAAGTGAAAAGGGAAAAGGATCCACATTCTGGTTTGATATCCGATTTGAAAAACAGCCGGCCGGAAACCTTCCGGATATTTCAATCCATGAAGACATCCGGGGAAAGCGGATTCTGGTTGTGGATGACAATGCAACCAACCGGCAGATCTTGAAAGAGCAACTCGGATCTTGGGGGTGCCGTTTTGAGGATGCTCCGGGAGGGTACGAAGCCCTTAACCTGCTTCGCGCAGCCGCTGACAGGGAAGATCCCTTCGATATCGTCATTCTAGACATGCAGATGCCGGGAATGGACGGTGAAACTGTTGGGAAAAAGATCAAGGGAGATCCCAAATTAAAAAACTCCATTCTAATCATGCTGACCTCTTTAGGTGAACGGGGCGACGCCGTACGCTTGAAGGATATCGGTTTCGCCGCTTATCTCACCAAGCCGATCAAACAGTCTAAACTCTACGACTGCCTTGTCACCGTCGTAGGGGCTCCCTATTCTTCAGCCCCTAAATTTGACGCACCCATCATCACCCGTCATCTCCTTTCAGAAGAAAAAAAGCGGAAAACCCGGATACTGGTGGCCGAAGACAATGTGGTGAACCAGAAAGTCGTTCAAATGATTCTTGAAAAACACGGATATCGCGCCGACCTGGCATCGAATGGGAAAGAAGCTATTCGGCTTCTTGAAGCCCTTCCCTTTCATATCGTCTTTATGGATATCCAGATGCCGGAAATGGATGGATATGAAGCCACGGCAAACATCCGCAATTCGCAATCGAAGGTGCTGAACCGCGACGTTCCCATCATCGCCATGACGGCCCATGCATTCAAGGAAGACCGGGACCGTTGTCTTAACTCCGGGATGAATGATTATATCGCCAAACCTTTGAATCCGGCAGAATTGATGACGCTCATTGCCAAATGGAGCACCATTTAGGGACGGGTATTGATATATTGATATCTCTTCCTTCATCCTGTAAACGGGATATGGAGAGGGGACAACAAGGCGAACAAATCACCGGGAGTTTTGAAATGCCCGAAAGGATCGGCGTTTATCTTTGCGAGTGCGGTCCGAATATTGCCGAAGCCGTGGATCTTGGGCGTGTTGCAGTATTTGCCAGAGGGCTTCCGAACGTTGTCCGGGTGGCGCCCTTCGGACTTCTGTGCGCCCAGACAGGGAAAGACTTTCTTAAACACGAGATCAGAGAACATCGGCTGACCCGGGTCGTGATAGCAGCATGCTCTCCGAAAGAGAACGAGCATACCTTCAGACAGGTCTTGATCGATTCGGGGGTCAATCCATTTCTAATGCAGATGGCCAACATCCGGGAGCAATGTTCCTGGGTGATCAAAGACAAGAGGGCGGCGACCGAACAGGCAAAGCAGTTGATACATGCCGCTGCAAGCCGGGTCATCCACAACCAACCGCTTGAAACCAGGGAAATCGAATGCTCACCCGACGTCCTTGTCCTTGGAGCCGGCATCGCCGGGATCAGCGCCGCACTCACACTCGCCCAAAAAAACAGAAAAGTCTATCTGGTTGAAACATCCCCCTGCATCGGAGGTAAAGCAGCGCGGCATGAGGATCTCTTCCCCTCGCTTGAATGCGCCTCCTGCGTGCTGTCTCCGAAATTCGACGAACTGCTGCACAATGATCAGATCGAACTTCTTACGTTGACCGACGTGAAGGAGGTTCTGGGTTATTTCGGGAATTTTACGGTCACTGTAAACCGGAAACCGAGATTCGTGGATGCGGCCTCCTGCATCGGCTGCAATCTGTGCATTGACGTTTGCCCGGTGAAAACCCGAAACGAATACAATGAAAGGCTCGACGAACGGCATGCCGTCTATATCCCCTATCCCGGCGCACTTCCCAATCTTGCGGTCATCGACAGCCAGCATTGCCTCCGTTTTAACGGAACGGAGTGCACGGCCTGCCGGGATGCCTGCCCGTTTAACTGCATCCATTATGACGACGAGGACCGGATTCAGGAATTGCGTGTCGGAGCGATCGTTCTGGCTACCGGATTCGATCTCTTTGACTTGAAAAAGGCGCCCCGTTATGGATATGGAAAAGCCAAAAACATTTATACAAGCTTAGAATTCGAACGGTTGCTCAATTCCTCAGGCCCCACGGAAGGAAAAATTTTATTAAAAAGCGGCCGCTTCCCGGATACCATCGCTTTTGTTCATTGTGCCGGCTCGCGAACAAAAAAATTCCATGAACACTGCTCTGCGATTTGCTGCACGTATCTGCTTAAA
Organism: Deltaproteobacteria bacterium RBG_13_49_15; assembly: GCA_001797695.1. Taxonomy (GTDB): domain Bacteria; phylum Desulfobacterota; class Desulfobacteria; order Desulfobacterales; family UBA2156; genus RBG-13-49-15. The sequence goes on from MGQD01000077.1 coordinate 3,973, forward strand.
TTTATACATCAGGTCCGAAAAAAACTTCCCGGCACGCAGATTGCCGTATTTCATTCCGATTTCTGTTTGCCGGGGATGGAAGCGCAGATCTTATACAACAGGCTTCATTCGGATGAGCATGTCCGATTTCTTCGCCTGAAAGAGCCTGATACCATCACCATCGATGAAACAGAAGACATCCTATCGATTTGCTGCCTTGACCCCGGTGGAGCTCAGCATGTCCTGACGTGCGATATGGCCGTTCTGGCGCCGGCCATGGAAGCGGCGCAGGGGGCTGACCATACGGCAAAAATATGTGACATGCTTCAGGATAAGGCCGGTTTTTTTTCCAAAGCTCATGTCATGACGGCGCCTTCCTCCACGACCCGCGAAGGGATCTATGCGGCAGGGTGTGCTCAAGGTCCGACGGATGTTATGCATTCCGTAGCACAAGGGGAGTCGGCGGCCGGAAAAATCATATCCGGGCTTGTCCCCGGAAAGCGCCTGGTTCTCGAAGCCGCAACTGCGCACGTTGATAAGGAGGCTTGTTCCGGCTGCACCATATGCATAAGCGGATGTATCTACAAGGCGATCACATACGATCCAGCCGAAAAATGCGTATCGGTGAATGATGTCATTTGCAAAGGATGCGGCGCCTGCGCTGCAACGTGTCCGAGCGGCGCCATCAGCGCCAGGCATTTTTCTGATGGCGCTCTCTCCGCCGAAATCGCCGCATTTACATCCCGACCGACAGAGGGGCGAGGCGACAGTGAAGCGCTTTGAGCCGATCATTATTGCCTTTCTATGCAATTGGTGCTCATATGAAGGCGCTGATTCCGCCGGGCGAGCAAGAAAGGATATCCTTCATAACGTCAAACCGATACGGGTCATGTGCACCGGCCGGACGGATCCGCAGTTCGTGCTGGAGGCGTTTCGAAACCGGGCCGACGGGATTCTCATCCTCGGATGCCATCCCGGTTCATGTCACTATAAAGACGGAAACATTCAAACGCTCAAACGGTATATCCTGTTGCAAAAATTGCTTCCGCAGTTGGGGATCCGCAAGGATCGGCTGGTTCTTGACTGGGTCTCATCAGGGGAATCGGAGAAGTTTGCTGCAATCATACGGGAGATGGTTGAAACCATCAGGGAACTGGGACCACTCCCCGGTTAACTT
>MGQD01000078.1:0-114 GCA_001797695.1 Deltaproteobacteria bacterium RBG_13_49_15
TTAAAGCCCTAAGAGATGATGAACAGCATCATGTTGAATACCTTGAGAGCCGATTAAAGGGGCTGCAGGATAGCGGCGTGTTTCAATATGATGAACTGATGACCCGAATCCCTT
>MGQD01000078.1:138-285 GCA_001797695.1 Deltaproteobacteria bacterium RBG_13_49_15
AACTCGACTATCTGAGCAAGAGCGGTTACTGGTTTGATTTCAAGGAATTTGATATGGAATAACCGCTTCGAAACGGTTCAGCAGCACCCACTCCGGATTGGATTTCCTCCGGGATCGATGCAGCGAGTTGGTTTTCCCTGCGATTCG
>MGQD01000078.1:467-4724 GCA_001797695.1 Deltaproteobacteria bacterium RBG_13_49_15
ATGAGGGCAAACGATAAGACACATTCCGCATCCAATGCACTTTTCCTCATCAAGAGACAATGTGGCCACATTTTTCAGGTAAATCAAATTTTCCATTCTCTATCTTCCTATCGAATCCATTTGGATCCAAACCACAGGAATAACCCAATGGCAGTGGCGGATATTTCGATCGGGATTGCCCATTTCATCTCTTTTTTAACTCCCGATAGAGAGGTATATGTCGAAGCGCCGGTAAAATTCATCCCTAAAAAAGCCGACACGGCGCTGATCATAAACAACCATCCGGCCATTTCCATCCGGCTAGGCCACGATATGAGGTATGCTCCCCGATAAATGAGCAAAAGAAAAAAAACGAAAACCCCTGATAGGGCTCCCTTTACTGAGAATGGGCGCCCGGGAATCCATGGTAAGAGCATCGGTGTCATAACCGTACCGGCAGCAAGTGCTCCCATAAGGGCAAAAGCGGCAAACAGACCGTTCGTTAACGCATTGGTCCAAAATGCTTCGGGCCCTGAAAATCCTTCCACTGCTATAAAGGCAGCCATGATGAGAAGGAACCATTTTAAAGCGCTGACCAACTCCACCGGGATTAGCACAATCCGCTCCCAAAGGTGAAATGTTTTCAGTCGCATTTCCGGTGTCGCCTTAAAGCCGGAATTTATAAAAGGGATGATGTCTTTCGCCTTAATCGGTCCATAACAAACTGAAAACCCTGAGTTTTTTTTAACCTCATGGGCGGCAACCCCCGGAGCCGAGAGTTGAGGGAGGATCAAGCGGCGATGGGAAACGATCCGGCCTAATCCTGTAGATCGTATCCGGTTTACCAGCTCTTCCGTGCCGAAGGTCCCTTTCCCGGCGGCACACCACACATTGATCCCCTTAGTGTCCAGGACCAGGATCCAGCAATCCATTCCGGAAAGAGCGCTTCGAAGGCGATCAACACTCATTTTATAGTTACTGGTGACCATTACCATTGATTCGCTGTCCGGCGTTCCAAGGGCGTAAAGCCCTGGAGTGACGGTATATCGCATCCGCCCGATGCCCCATCTTGCCTTGAAGCCGCCCAGATGATCCAGGAATGAAAGCCGGTGGGAGATGGTCGGGATCCTCCTGATTTCGGCTGTTTGATTTCCGAAGGGCTGATCCTCTTTTAAAAGGCTCGACCGGGCCTCTTTGCTTTTGTCTCAGCACTCCTTCCCGGCAGGGGCATTTCCATTGATATTCTGATCCTGCGGGATCTCTTTGAAAAAGCTCATGTGTTGTAGGGTGTTCTCTTTCGACCTTGTTTCCATTCGACCTTCCTTTGTATTAAACGGCGGACACGGCCTATCGACTATGCTACAAAATGGCGTATGGATCAGCCGATGTTTTCAGCGATGCTGACGGTCCGATCTCCCAATAAATGTGCATAACTTCCCATCTCATTGTCATACCAACCGTAGATCACGACCTGCGTGACCGGGATTCGAATCCGGTGATCGGGAAGGGAATCGATCACGCAACGGTCAAGCCCCGGAACCGTCTTTAAATCGATAACCACTTCCGCTGTTCGGGTATGGGTTTCATGCCCTTCAATGATGGCGGCGGCAGTTGGAATTCCGATAATGTCGCAGGAAACATTTTGCTTATCCGTATAGTGGAGGTATCCGTTCGGATCCAGGTCGGCCACCTGTCGATAAATGCCGTTGATCAGGTCTTTTCGAATCGGTTCATCGCTGACATCCTCTTGCAGGTTGAGAACCAGGATAATCAGGGATCCGGTCGAGGTGGGTATTCGAACGGATTCGGCTATGAGCCCGATATTTCCCATTTCCGGAATGACCAGAGCAAGCGCTCGGGCCGCTCCTGTGGTGGTTAGGATGATATTGTTCATAATGCTTCTGTTTTTCCGTAAATCTTCTTTCCCGGATTCAGGGAGGCGATCCAGGACTTCTTGGGAGCCGGTTGCCGCATGCACGGTCGCCATGGATGCGCTCAGAAATTTTTTTGATCCGAAATGATTGATAATCGGCTTGATCATATGCGCAAGACATGTCGTAGTGCAGGAGGCATGGGAGATGATCCGATGGCGCTTTGGGTCATAGGAGTTATGGTTGATCCCCATAACGGTTGTAATCGCATCCTGGGGCATTTTCTCCCCTTTATCTTTAATCTTAAATGGTGCGGATACAATGACTTTGTCGGCGCCGGATAAAAAATGGCCCCGGACAGATCCCTTGGGATGATCCGGTGGAATAGTCGGATCCAAAAACCTGCCCGTGGTATCGACTACCAGTTTAACGTCATGATCCTTCCATCCGATTTCAAGAGGATTACGATGTGATCTTAAGAGCGTTATCCGAATCCCATCGACCAGCATCGTTCCGGTTTTTTCATCGACGTCTCGGATTACCGGTCCTGAACGATGCCCATATAGGTAAGAATGGAGCATGCCGTATGTTGAATCCCGCTCCAGGTAATGGGCTATATCATGAATGGAAGTGCCGACCTCACGGCCGATGTTTACTACCAATCCGTCGAAGTGCTTCCGGGAGACGTGATGCCATACCGTTAATTTTCCGATTCTGCCCATTCCGTTTATGCCGAGTTTCATATCGTATCGCCTCTCGAATAGTTGATAACCATAATCTGTCGCCGGAAAGCGGTAAAATAGAGTTAAATTTCATTGATCCTTATCTGGCCGATGTAGACTGAACCTTCATGGCCGTCAATGCTGATATAATCTCCGGACCGGATTGTGATCTGGTTGAAAACGCAGCTTTTTTCCTTTTCATTGCAAATCAGATTATCACACCCAACGACACAGGTTTTCCCCATTCGATGGGCGACAACGGCAGCATGGGAGGTAACGCCTCCCCTGGCGGTGAGAAGGCCGTCCGCTGCATGGATCTCCCGGATGTCATCAGGTACGGTATCGTTCCGGATGAGGATGAGCGTTGTAGCGGGCTCGAGTTTTCTCCATTGGCCGATGTCTTCGAGGGTAAATACGGCCCTTCCGGTGACCGCGCCCCCGCTGGCGCCTATCCCGTGGCCCAAATAGCGACTTCTATCGATTTGAAAGAGATCGAAAGTGAAAACCGCCTTCCGCTTTCGTATGACCATATCCCTTGTTTGGAGCAGGTGCAGATCGTCTGAAGACGGGCTTTCGAAGGTAAATTCGATCTCTTGGGGCCCCCACCCTTTTTTATAAATCAGATCATTCGCCCACTGAACGAGCCTATTGTAAATAAACGGAAAATGACTTTCAAGAGTGACGTCCGTACCTCGCATTTCTATTTCCTGCTGGCTAATTGAAATGGGTAATGTCGTCACCAGTCCCATCGCCACATCTTCACCCTGGTTTCCGAGTGTAAAGTCCCCCCACAGATTCACCGTTTCTCCAACCCATCTTGGATTGTGGGTGAATATGACTCCGGTTCCTGATTTCTGGGAAAGATTCCCGAAAACCATGGATTGAATGGTCACGGCCGTCCCCCAATCTTCAGATATGCTCAGGATTTTTCGGTATGCTTTGGCTTTAGGAGAGTACCAGGAGAGGAAGACCCGCTCGATGGTTACCATCAGTTGATTGAACGGGTCTTCTTCGATTTGAATCCCTGAATCGCGTATCATTTTTTTATAGGAAAGGGCTACCTGGCGCATTTGTTCCCCTGAAAAACCCCGTTTCATCGGGATACCGAGCGATTGTTTGTAACTATTGATGATCGCATCAAATGCATCCCGTTCGATGTCAAAAGACATCCCGTAACACTGGAGGTAGCGCCGGTAGTTATCCCATGCAAACCATGTATTGCCGCTTTTATTCGCAAGCCCTTCGGCGATCTTTTCATTTATTCCGACATTGAGAAATGTATCCATCATTCCAGGCTGGGAAATCGAGGACCCGCTCCTCACAGAGAGAAGCAGGGGGTTTTTCGGATCGCCGAAAAATTTTCCCGTCATCTTTTGAAGGTCGGCGATCTGATGGTATACCTGTTCCTGCAAATTTTGTTCCGCCGGTGGAAACCCTTCAATGGTTTCTTTGAAGCGGAACACCTCTGTGGTAATGATAAATCCCGGAGGGATGGGAAATCCGAAATTGATCAGCTTGACGAGATTAAACCCTTTGCTCCCAAGGTAAATCACCCCGGAAATCTTACTTTTTGCCCTATTAATGGACATCATGGCTCTTCCCGGATCGTACAGAAGAAGCTGGTGAAGTTTTTCCTTGGGAAGCTGGTTTGCTTGATGAAAAAGGGTTTTTAGGACACGACTGAC
>MGQD01000079.1:0-749 GCA_001797695.1 Deltaproteobacteria bacterium RBG_13_49_15
CGATTTTTTAAAACTGTCAAAATTTTCTTCCGTTCCATCAATCAGGGTGGATATTTCGTTGAAGGCGTCCCCGAACGATCCGGCCTCTTTCACGGCAACGGCAAGCCCGCCTGCTGCAAGGGCCGCAAGAGCCGCTTCCGCCTTCAAGACGCCGGCTGCAATATCCGCCATGGGCTGAGTCACGCCGGAAATAGAACTTTCAAGCCCGGAAAGCCCGCTTGATATACTCGATATCGTCTTTGATAGGTCGTCAACGCCCTTAAAGACGATCGAAACGGTTTTTTCAAGATCAGCCATGCCGCGTTCCCCTTGCCTTCATTTCTTTATAAAACCGTTCCCACAAATCGGTTTCCGTTTGAGTGAGATATCCTTCCGGGCAGATGTCGGGCCGCATCTCATAAAGAAAATGCCCCCTGGCGTGTCCCAAATAAAGAGCCGCCCTCACGCTATTGTCTCGCCAGAGGGCTTCGGTTTTCCCGGCACGTATCCGAGCCCCGATAGAACTTTGACTTTTTCGGCGAGCCTGTAAAAAACCGGGGCGGAAACCCGACAGATTTTTAAAATCAATTCGGTATCCGCCCTAGGATTTTCACTGCCGATGATAAGATATTCGATAAGAATGGCGATGCTGTTCGGGACCTCAGGCCCCACGATGGCATCGTTTATTGCGGAAGCCTTCTCGCTGCTTTTTCCCGCAATGAGCTTTTCAACCAGATCCGCGATAAGTTTATGCTTCTGGTGAGCATCGT
>MGQD01000079.1:880-950 GCA_001797695.1 Deltaproteobacteria bacterium RBG_13_49_15
CCTTTAGCGTCAAAAGGCATGATCCCCCCTTTATCATCCGATAACCCGAACCCCCGCCGATTCCGCGCCG
>MGQD01000079.1:1026-1768 GCA_001797695.1 Deltaproteobacteria bacterium RBG_13_49_15
GCTCTGCGAAAATCGGCTCATAGTATTCGGCATACACTTTTTTGGGAAGCGAGCCGGTATGGATCTTGGGAAGCGCCGAAATAAAATCAATCCCCGCATATCCCATGACCCCGCTTTCGACGTTGAACGGTTTTGCGGTAAATGTGGGCGAGTCGTATCTTTCAAGATGGGTTCCCGCGACCTGAAAAATCTCGCTTGCCAAAACCGGGGCCGCCGATAATGAGCTAAAGCGCACCTGGGCAATTTCGATTGACCCCACCAGGACAAACGGGGGTCCGCCCGCTACGCCCCTTGTTTCGACAAATGCCGCCCCTTCTGTGCCGGCCACAACTGAGATTGCCCCAGCCGACGTAATCTGAATGGACGATATCTTGTACGCATCAACCGCTCCCCTTGTGATCGCCTGATTCGTTCCCGCCCCGACACTTGTCAGAACTCCGGCCAGGTATGCAGTCAGAGCCGCGATATCGACGTTATTGTTTCCAGCCGCCACTGCCGGAATGACCACTCCGCCCGTGGCAAGCCCATTGGGCCGGACAACCGGCGCTTTTCCCTGATACTTTGACCAGAGGTTATCAGCCGAAAGAAACTCCATCTGATCCCCCTGATCCGTTAATTCAACGATTCCGGCGTAGGTCTGTCCCGCCTCGTAATATAAAATCCCATTTTCAGCAGTAGGCATCTTTTAACCCTCCTGTTTGTTTAAGGTTGCGTAAACGGGTCGCCAACGACAACCCGATAT
>MGQD01000079.1:1808-2030 GCA_001797695.1 Deltaproteobacteria bacterium RBG_13_49_15
GAGGCTCAGGCCACGTCTCAACGCCCCCGGACAGATAAATGATCTCATCGGCATATCCGCCGGTTGAGGTTTCAAGCGCCGAATTGTAAACCGACACTTTTCCGTTGTCGGGCGCATTGTTTCCTGAAAAGTCCGTCGCCGCGATGGTAAAGGTTTTTCCCGTCCATGCCGAATAGGCGTGTTTGGTATAAACCCCGCTCGATCTCTGAATTAAGATTTTCC
>MGQD01000079.1:2160-5435 GCA_001797695.1 Deltaproteobacteria bacterium RBG_13_49_15
CCCAAGCGCCTCTTCGGCCAAAACAGACGGGTTTGAATCATCTACGGCAAAGAGCGCCAGGACGCGCACGTTCATTGATAAGACATAGGCCCTGGTGATCTTACCGGCTTCCTCCCGACCGGGGAACAGAGCGATCCTGGGGAGGTTGTCGGGATCGTCTTTCGTCAATCCCCGATCCACCTGGGTTCCGATTTCTGTTTCAAACCCGTTCGCCGTCCGGATGGTTCCGAGCTTGGTTGCAAGCGCTTGAATGATTTTTTCCCGAATCGTATCAGCCATGTCATTTCAGCTTTGATAATTCGTAGTCCATTTCATGCGACAAGTTGGTTTTGAGCCGCGTGTCGGCCTTTTTTAGAACCGCTCCCATCACCGCGGGATCGTCGTAAATGTCCTGAATCCGGGGTCCGGTTAATCTCTCAATCGGAAAGCGGTATAGTCTTGGAAGGCGCCCGTAGGCAAATCCGGGGCGAACCGTCGCCCGCGCCCCGCGATAGGCCCTTGAAAACACGTTTTCCGCCCCTTTGGCCGTGGTTATAAACGCATGATAAAGGGTGCTCCTTGGTTTGGTTTTTTTGACCTGAACCGAAACGCCCTTACTGACCTTTTTTGCCCCAAAATTGATCAACCCGACCGGCTTTCCGGTTGAACTGATGTTGCCGGTCATGGTTTGCATGCTCATCTTTTTTATTTTAAAATCGTCTCTGATCCTCGATTTTTTCAAATTGAGGATAGCCCCGATTTCGGTTGTCGCATCTGTTCTGATCCCGGTCATGGTTTTATTGACCGCGCGCGAAACCACTTTCGGGGGCGATCCTCCGGCCCCGGCAATCGCCCGTTCGACGTCTTTTAGTTGATTTTGATCAAACTCGATCTTAAATGCGCTCATATAACCGCCACTTTCACAAAATAACCGTCGTTTTCCAAAACCGCCTTGACCGTGTAAACGATTGTTTCAATGGTAAACGTGTCCCCGACATCCGCTTCCCGTCCCACTTCTTCAAGAGCATACTCAATCGTGGTTGCTCTTTCCCAGACTTGAGAATCGCCCGACGGCTGAAGGTCAACGCCGACATCCACGTTGACCTTGCAGCTAACCGTCGTTAAATCAGACTGGTTGAAATATTCCGCGTCAACTCCAATGTCTTCCAGAATATCCAACGCGGCCTGTTTGAGTATGTCCTCTGCGCTCATTGAAAGCGGCTATTCGGTTACGATGTAAAACAGGTTGATCGTGCATTTCCCTGCGGTAAGGGCCGCCACGGCGACAGTCATCGTAAGTGAGCTGTTCGCCGCCACCTTGATCGCCGTTGCCGCCGTCCAGGCCGGAACAACATCAAGCAGGGCATCTGCCGCAAACGACGCGACCGCCGTTGCCGTCTTAACATCCCCAGCCCCAACCAGGCTAAAGGCGATCGTTGCAGTCGCTCCGACAAAGGTTGTGGTTATGTCGATCATTCCAGCCAAAACCTTTGCGCCGGCAGGAAGCAATTTGGGATCGATCGTGATAGCCCCGATCGCCCCGCCGTGTTTGGCAAAATCATATTCGTATTGCGCCACCTTCATGTAGTTTTCTAAGGCACTCGCTTTCATTTTTTAAGTCTCCTTTTTGATCGAATTAAAGCCGGAGGATCAAGCCCTCCGGCGCATTTTTTAGTTTTAGCCGTTATCCGGTGTTTTTGACCAGACCGCGCCAATCCATGGCTTTTGCGCCCACATCGATTCGGACTTTGTATTCCACGCCGTCCACCGACCATCCCTGCTTGGTCTCAAGGTATGGGGCCTGAATCCCGTTTAGGAAAAACACGTTGACCGTTTTACCTTTTGCGCCCGCGAGGTAATACGCCGTGGTGCTCGAATCGTCCAACCGGGGTTCGTATACACGGGTAAACGCGTTCGCGTAGATGTTCTGAAGGTTCGGTTGATTGGCCACGCCGCCGATCAAAAGGGTTGCGAAAAAGATTTCAGCCGCCGTCTTGATCGTAAGAGGGGCCATGAAATACTGCGCCCGGATATTGAGCCGCCGTTTCCCCAGGATATCCTTTTGAAGCCCCATCAGCTTTTCGCCCTCTCCGATGGTGGTGACTGATACAACGCCCGCCGTTCCCAAGTTGGCATGATCCGCATGAAACAATGCCTTGCCGTCTCCCATCGCGGCATTGGCGGTTAAAACCGCATAAGCCACATCCCCGATTTTTCTTGATGCCGCCTCTCCGTGCGCTCGCGCCGGTTCAGAGATGGCTCCGAGGTCATCGTTGATGATCGCCTGCCGGGTGATGGCATACAGTTTCCCGTAAGTCGCAATGGCAAAAGATTCTTGCGCCTCGCCTCTCGTCCCGTATTTGTATTCTCCGCTCTCCGGCACCTCATCCAGATCGGAGGTTTCCGACGCCCTGGGTCGATAATGGGTTTTAAAATCATTGACCTGGTCGATTCCGCACCAGGTTTGCCATGTTTCAGACGCCATTTCCCATCCGGCAAAAAGCGCCTTGTTGGCGGTATTTGCCAGAAGATACGGAAAATCCGAGGTGACCAGGGCGCGTCCGACCATTTCCATGAGGTTTCCGCCTGTTTCTTTCCCGGCCATTCTGAGGCACATCCGCGCCATCTCGACCATTGAATAACCTCTGATCTCGTCGGCGCCCGGGGCCGGTTTTTCGATCTTCAACCCCGCCCGAAGCAGGAGACCGTCTCTTACCGCATCCCTTCCTTTGTCGCGCTCGTCCGCGCCGATTGTCGCCGGGGGAAAATCTTTTCTCTCTTTTTCCTTCTCGGCCATCCGCTTATGCACGGTCTCGTAAACCTTCTCTCTGGCCGTTTCGACCGTTGCCCCGTTTCTGATAAAATCAGACGCGAAGTTCTCGCATGAAAACTTTTTGCACATCGCGTCGATTTCCCCGATCCGTTCCCGCTCCGCGCCGGTTGCCTCAGCCCTGATCTTGTCGACATCCGGCAATTCCGGGACCTGGCGCTTTGCCTCAAGAGATCCGGCAAAAGCCAACGCCTCGTCCTCCGTCGCTTCTTTTTTCAACCCTTTTGACTCCAAATATTTTCTCAATTCATCGTTCATTTTTTTTGTCTCCTTTTGTTTATTGTCTGCTTCCGTTCGCGCCTTGGCATCCTCATCGGCCCCGATTGGAACAACGCTGACCTCCCTGACTCTCCACCGGGTTACGACCGACATCGGCCCTTGATAGCTGTTCCCCCTGACCTTGACGGTCTTTCCTGCTGGAACCCATTCGGCCTCAATCACCCGATACCCGACCGAAAAATCAGTC
>MGQD01000079.1:5488-5589 GCA_001797695.1 Deltaproteobacteria bacterium RBG_13_49_15
AAAAAACGCCCGCCCTATAAGCTCGCCGCCGTTTATTTTCATTTCCCGCAACGACCCCAACACAAATGACGAACTGTATCTGCTGTGAGCATCCAAAAGCG
>MGQD01000080.1:0-1676 GCA_001797695.1 Deltaproteobacteria bacterium RBG_13_49_15
CTTATTTAATTCAGGCTCAGCCTCGTAATACCTGTGTTCCCTTTCCGAATCCACCAAATCTTGCAACTATTACTCTAAGTGTTATTAATCCCATCACGTGCCCTGCTCCATCCGCCTTGCCTAATGCAATTCCGAATGTTCCATACAATTATTCATTGATTGCTTCTGGCGGACTGCCCCCCCTTACCTACCGGGTTGTCGGAAACACCCGCCTTCCCCATGGGCTCTCCTTGAGCCCATCCGGCATCATCTCCGGCATCCCTGTGGAAAGCGGGCAATTTAACTTTATGGTCAAGATCAAAGACGCGGTCCAGGAAGTCGACTGCCGATATTCCATCACCGTAAATCCCACGCTGTTCTGTCCGCCGAAAACGCTCACTCCAGGAGTAGGCGGCCAGGCTTACAGCCATCAACTCGTTGCACAAGGGAATTCGCCTCCGTTTACCTGCCAGCTTGTTCCGGGGAGCCGGCTGCCCGGCGGGCTTATCCTGAGCTCTTCCGGGCTCATCTCCGGAAATCCGTCAGAAACGGGGCAGTTCCAGTTTCAGGTGAAAATCACGGACCGGCTCGGGCAGTTCATCCAATGCACTTTAACCCTGGCCATCAATCCAGCGCCGCTGACCGTCCGCGAAACCCCCAAAACGTTCAACCTGCGCCGGGACCGACCTGCAACTCTTAACACCACATACTTTTTAAAATCCAACGCGAGTATCAATGCAAAGGTCTCATCTGAAAAAGGTATCTTTGTGGCCGGTGAGCCGGGAGCCGCCAGCACTGCCCGATCCGGCAGGCGCCTTTCTTCCGTCGGTGGGCAGGTAATCGGAGAGGTCTTGCAGAGGCGCGAAGTTGCGCTTGCAAGCGGCAATGGACAACTCGTGGAAAGCATCGCTGTTCCTGTCGAGGTGATCCGGAAGGTCGCCGAACTCGGTTTTTCGAGGTTTTCATACGTCAGGACATGGACTTCGACCTTGACAGTTCCGGCAACCAGCGCCATTTCTTTTTCCACGGAAGCAGATACCATGGCCGAACTGCAAATCACGGCTATTCGGATTTATTTCGAAAACAAAAGACCCAAAATCACGGTTAAAAGAAATCGGGAAAAACTCAAGGCGTTTGCAGACCTCCGTGTGATCGGGCGTGGGGTCCTTGACTGTCAGTTCGAAGTGGATGGGAAATTCTTCTCCCGCGTTGTCAGACACACCGACAATGCAAGGGAACAGACCCTGACCGTTGAAACGCCCGACGCCGTTCCGCTGCGAACTTTTGACGATGGAGAGCATGTGGTGAAGCTGGTGATCCATCAACCCCGCATGGCCATTGAATTTCCGGTCGCCGTTTATTACGTGACAGCGGAAACTCGGCTTTCCATCATTCCGATAGAACCGGCGGATGACGCGGAAGGAGACATCTCATCTGTTAAATTTCAATGGAGTCAGCCGAAACCAGGTATTCTCTATCGCATCGAGTTCTCGTCGGAAAGCGACGGTAAGCTTTTTTATTCGGCAGAAACCACCGGCAATGAATATCAGATCCCAAAGCTGATCCAAAAAAATAAATTCACTCCCGGTCAAGAAACCTTCTGGCGGGTCAAGGCTTTCGACAAGGACGGCAATGCTTTGGGCGAAAGCGAAGAGCGCCGATTCGTCCCTGCAACTGTCCCATCCGAGCAGTCTTCC
>MGQD01000080.1:1741-3433 GCA_001797695.1 Deltaproteobacteria bacterium RBG_13_49_15
ACTTATAAGGCCCTCAATCTGGAGAGGCTTCATGCCCTCTATAGGGGGAGAGGAGTCCTAGTCGCCATTGTCGATTCCGGCGCCGAGACGACGCACCAGGACCTCAAGGATCGCATCATTTTTCATGAAAACCTGGTTGCATCCCCTTACAAAGGAGAGATTCACGGCACAGCCACCGCAAGTTTGGTTGCAGCGAGTCTCAATAACTTCGGAATCGCAGGTGTCGCTCCTGAAGCGAATCTTTTGGTCCTAAGAGCCTGCCGGCAGGTGTCGGATGGAGCCCCAGAGAGCGAATGTTACACAACATCCATTTCCAGAGCGCTTGACATCGCCATTCAAAAGCGGGCTAAAGTGGTAAACATGGGTGTCGGCTGCTCCGAACCAGACGGTCTGGTCTCAAAACTCATGGAAAAAGGAATGGAAAAAGGAATTGTTTTCGTCGCCCCTGCAGGGAACGATCCACTTCAAAAAGAACTCGTATTTCCTGCCTCCCACCCCGGTGTTGTGGCTGTAGGAGGCGTTGATGACAAAGGGAATCCGTATCCCAATTCACAGATCGCACGCCTTGCAAGGGTTTGCGCTCCGGCAATCAATGTGATGGCGGCGGTACCTTCACAAACCCACCGTCTTTTCAGTGGAACTTCCATGGCATCCGCAACGGTTGCCGGATTGATCGCCACGGCATGTGAAAGAAATAAAGAGATGATCATTGGAAATCTTCCCTTGTACAAGGAGGATCTTTGCAAATGGGAAGAGGATCTGCTTGGAACAAAAATATGCGAGCAATAGACAATTTTTACCTCGCTCAACCCGGTCAAGATTAAAGTCAGCCCTAAAAAGATAAGGTTATGCTTATTTTTATCATCGATCCGGAGGAAAACGACAGCAAACCCTATCCAAATTCCTTCATGACCAATTTCTTCCCAGTAGCGCTGTGAATATCATAAAGGGCGGGACCATCACAGGCAGTGGATTTTGAACCTGGAAGGAAAATCTGCTTAAAAGGAAATTCACGATGATTAAGAAATTCATTTTTTATATCTTTATCACCGCCGGGATAGGAAGCTTCTGTTTTGCCGCCTCCGATCTTCGCATCACCCGACTGCATTTGTCGTTTTCCAACGGCCAGCCCAAAATCACCATAAAAAGAGGAGATATAGGTCTTAAAGTCTCAGCAAGGCTTCGCACATCGGGTATCGGGATACTGGAGGGATACTGGGAAGTGGATGGCAGGCTTATCAGCCGTTTCAGCCGTCATGTTGCCTCCCCCGAAGATATGACGGTCCTCACCAGCCCGGACATCCCGGCCCTTCCGACCTTCGACGTGGGAAGCCATCGGGTCCGGCTCGTCATCACGAAACCGGTTCAGCCTATCACCCTGCCCCAGGCGGTGTATTTCGTGACGGCTGAAGAGCATGTCGCGCAGTTGGCCATCAACGTGATCTCTCCCAAAGACGGGATGATCATTGAGGCATCTCCCATCGAGTTGCAGTGGGAAAGACGGGAAGGAATTCGAGCTTACTGTATCGAATTTCAGTCCGAGTCGGAGAAAAAACCCATCTTCTCCTCCTGTGTATTCGAGCCCAACTACCTCCTGAACGCGCTGGCGTTGGGTCTCTTTTTCCAGTCGAATGAAACCTACACCTGGCAGGTAACCGGAATCGACGCGGACGGCAAGACCATTGCCCAGAG
>MGQD01000080.1:3440-3729 GCA_001797695.1 Deltaproteobacteria bacterium RBG_13_49_15
CACCGTTTTCAATGGAAAGGTAAATGATGAAATTCATGATGTCTCGTTACGGAGGCAAAGTATGGAGCGGTTGTTTTTGGTTTTAAGGTGGAGCATGAGGGGCGCCGCACAATGCCTGCACATATCAACCCGGATGGGGAGATCTCCGAAGCCAAGAAGGAGGACAATCGGAAGAGTCAGGAGATCAGCATCAAGATCCGGGAGATTTTGAGATTGGTATCAAGATTTATTTTTTTCAGATGAGGATGTTAACGACTAGTGCCGTGGCATTGACGACTCTTTTTATGAG
>MGQD01000080.1:3754-4066 GCA_001797695.1 Deltaproteobacteria bacterium RBG_13_49_15
CATTAAGATGAACCTATTTGATCCTTGAAGGCACAAATGGTGAGAGAACTCAGAAAGGAGGCTGAACATGGCAAAAACAACTTTTAGCCGGATTCTTTTAGTGATCGGGATCTTACTTTTTGTTTGTCTTTCTCATGCTGCGGACAAGGGCAAGTCGGATGGGAAAGCGCCTGCAAAGGGGACTACGCCTTCCATTTCACCCAAAGCTGCGCCCAAGGTGGCGCCGCCTATCGAAAGTAACCTGGAGCAAAGGGGCGACCAGTTGTTCCTGAAATGGACTCGGGACGCCGAAGTGAAGGTCTGGGCTGGAGG
>MGQD01000080.1:4074-5225 GCA_001797695.1 Deltaproteobacteria bacterium RBG_13_49_15
GGCAAATATGCAAAAAGAAAAAGGGCGAAGGGTGCAACGTCACGAAAGCGGCGGAAGCAGCCGGAAGCGGGAATCTCAAGTTAGTGTGGCTGGACGCGGACGAGAACACCGGCGAAAATACAGTGCCGGTGGGAATGTATGCACACCTTTTCAAAGCAGATAAACCCGAATCCCCTTCCATTGCGCCTCCTTCGGCGCCGGCCGCGCCTAAGGTTCCTTCCATGGCCCCGGCCCCTTCCGGTCCGACCCCGGTTCAGCCGCCTGTGACTAAAAAGGCCGTCCCTCCGACGGCTTTCCTTGCCAAGCCGAATGCCGCCAAGGAACCTTTCGTGAGCATCGAAGAGATTTTTCTCAAGAGCGACGTCGTATGGGTGAAGTTGAAAAACACCGGCAAGGGGGATCTGAGTCCGCAGGATTATGCCTCGGGTATTTTGTCACTGAATTTGGGCAAAGAGCAAAAATCCCTGCGACTCATCCAACTCGATCCCAAGAGCGAGCTCAACCGGGGAAAAAGCGTGGAGTTTGACACCGGAATCAAGATGACACAGCGGGCCACGGTAAAGGCCTACATCGCTAATGTCGGCGGTGACAAGATGAAAGGCACGTCCCTGGTTCCCATGGAGTCATTGAAGCCAAAAGCGCCGATAATAAAAATGGAACCCACCGCCCCATCGCCTCACTTAAAGTCCGTGGCGAAGGCGCCTGAAATCAAAGCGCCCAAAGTCGAACCGTCAAAATCCATCGCTAAAGCGCCATCAAAATTTCTCGCAAAACCTCTCCAGACCTTGCCTGGAACCAAAGGTCCCGGTGAGGAACGGGGGATCGACGTGTTGGAACCCTTACAGGGAAGCTATCAAACTAAAGGATTTCCGATACACATTGTCTGGAATGCGCATGGTGACGGTTGTGTCGGTGACCGTCCTTTTCAGCTAATACTGATAAGCGACAGCCTAGGAATTAACTGGCCCTGCGGAACCGTGCCGAGCGGCGCCTCCGATGGCGACTGCATATTTCCATATGAAACTTCTGGCGGAAGAGATTACTATGTTCGTGTAATTCAGGGTGATGCATGTCGGGGTGACAGCTGGGATTTTGAGATCGGTCTAGCCCGCGACATAGGCGCTGATGACTCCCTTCCTCCGGGAACCGCG
>MGQD01000080.1:5244-9788 GCA_001797695.1 Deltaproteobacteria bacterium RBG_13_49_15
CTATTCCATCCCTTGGACTGTCCCGGAAGACGCCGAACCTGGATGCGGATACACCGTGCGGGTTTTTACCATGGATCACCCATATGGTGCGGTCGCTCTTTTGGCTGAGAATAACTTTTGCATAGCGGAGCCAATTGTTGCCGAGCCGATCGGCACACTCACCGTGCTGACGCCGGCAAGTTCAGGAACGACGCATTTCATCACGGAGCCCTTGACCATCAACTGGACCTCCACGGCGGATATCGGCAACGTGAGAATCAAACTGATGCGCGACGGATCGGAATTCGAGACCCTGGCTTCAAATGAACCTCGCACTGGTAGCTTTTTATGGCGAATCGGATATTCAGACTCAACATTAGGATCTTCGGCCTGTTCCGACGCTGCTTTGATAGGGGCTCTTGGGGGTGGTGCTGCCCGGAGATTTCAGATCCGGATTGAGAGTAGAAGCCATCCTGAAATTTTCGGAGAAGGCCCTGAGTTCAACATTTCAATGCCGACAATTACAGTAACCCAACCCAGCGGCAATCCAAGAATCGGTTGCGGCGGAACCTTGGGAATCGTTTGGGAATCCTCAGGACTCTGGGGAGACATCAACCTCGAAGCCTGGAGGCCCGGCGGAGGTGGCCCCTATCATGTCATTCAGGAAAACATAGATCGGTTTCTGGGTCATTACGATTGGAGAGTATGGGGATGCCCCAGCGTGTGGGAAGGAAGTCTCGACGAACCTTATAATATAGATCTCAAGATCCGAGTGCGATCCACCAGTTGTCATGACGTTTATGGGGAAAGCACCGGAACATTCCGGGTTACCGATTGAAGTTCAGTCGCAGTGCGGAGGCCCTCTGATTGACGGTCGACGTTTAACACTTAATCGGCACATGGACATACTCAAAAGGACCTTGCGCAAGTGGCGGGCTTACGGCACTCGGAAGCCCGCCATAAACATTTGTCTCATTATTATCCTTGTGAGCGCCTGGCTTTCAAGGGGACTGATGTTGTCTGAAAGCCATGGATTTGAAAGCATCACCTTTCGTGACATTCGGCAAGCGGCCCAAAAAGCCCATCGATATCTCTCAACGTTCAGCGCAGATCATATCGGCCTGAACTTCGATGCTGCAAGCTACTCGTACCGCAATGAGTACCCCAAATCCTCGACTTTGGGGAACACGGGCCTTGCGGCCGAGATGCTCGGCGCCCTCTGTAAGGCTGAAAAAACCTTTTGGCTATCCGATACTGAGAGATCGAACCGGCTTCGGAAATATCTTATTTCCAAAATGAAGCCTGACGGAACCTGGAGCTTCGATGATTTTAACACCAGCAACGATTTAGACACCACCTTGCGCATTGCATTGACGCTTTTGGAGTCGGGTGTTTGCCCTCGCTTTTTCGACAATCTCATCAAACGAATGGAAGCCTTCCGGTGCGGGGAAGGATTCGGATCCTTTTCCCAATCGAAGCTGAATTCAAACCATTCGAATTTTGGAGCACACATCGAAGCAACGGCCAATGCCATGCTTTTATTAAAATATCTTTCCAAATGCGAGAACGGCCGATGCGACCGCCTTGCGGATTGGCTGACGAGCCGACAGAGCCTCTTGGGCGACTGGGAGCTCTACTGGTATCCGAGCCCATACCAGGGAATTTATATGGTTCTTAAGGTTGCAGGGACCGATGGGGTCCATGGCCGCAAAGCCCTTGATTTCACCCTGTCAAGCCAGCACGCCGACGGAAGTTGGGCATCTTCTGAAGCGACACGGATCATCGACACCACCTATGCACTTCGGACACTTGCACTTTTCCACCAAAAAGGCCGACCCTTGAAAAAAGGCTTATCTTTCCTTATGGATGCACAGCAAGCATCCGGAAGGTGGCCCGGGAACAGGGTATTTGCCTATTATTACCCGAACACACCGGGTAAAGAGAGCCCTGAATGGTGGCATGACAGGAGGACAGGGCTCTTCACCACATCCCTGGCCCTGAGTGCACTTTCGGAGGTTTATATTTTGTTTTAAAAAAATGTGCCGGAGGTGCATTGAAAATCCTTTTTCAAAAAACCAAAGAACTCGTGGAAAAGGGCGAGACTTATTCAATTGGTTTCTGGGCGTTTGTCTTGAATTTACTTGCAGTCGCTTTTCTGCGGGCTTTTTTTGAAGGACTTCTTGAAAGGCCTCACCTGATCGGACTTTCCCGGACCCCTTCCATCTCGGGAGCGGCTTTCTTCAGACATTTCCCCCTTTTTTTCCTGCTGTCTTTTATCATTATCTTGCTTATCCTCCTCCTTTTTACCGGCGAAAAAGCCGATCGGATTGCTATAATTTCACTTTTTGTGTTTCCGATCATTCTCATCCCTCCGATTGCGGATATCGTATTTACCTGGGGTCAAGGGGACAGATTGTATTATATCAGCTCTTCCCATGAGTATAGCTTGCTGATGCTCGGATTTTTTATTCCGGGTAATCGCGTTCCAGGTGCATCTTACGGGTTGAGGGTCGAAATTTTCCTGCTCTTGGTGCTTATGGGCGCCTATGTGCTGATCAAAACGAAAAACCCGCTAAAAGCGTTGGGTGCCATACTGCTTACTTTTGGGATACTGGGATCTCTCGGGAGTATTCCCTTCATTGTAACCGCGGTTGCCAATGCTGTTTTGAATATTTTCGGAAAAGACCAGCTGACGGCACAATACATTTTTAAGGGCTCCCACTGCCTTATTGCAGATAGAGGTCATCGTATAGAGGCAATACTTTTTTTGCTGCTGGCTGTTGCAGGCAGCGTCTTTGTGCGCATCTGGAAACCCCACCTTGTATCCGCAATTATCAAGGACTTTCGGTGGAGTCGATTCCTTCATTACTTGTTTCTGACCCTCTTCGGGATTGCCGTTGGATATGTAAGGGTAGGAATTCCTTTTTTCGATGTGTTACAACCCATTAATTACGTTGCCCTTTTAGTTTGCCTTATAGCGATGCTGTCGGTATTTGAAAGCGCGGTCCTTTTAAACGATATGTATGATATGGAGAGCGATTGCATCAACAACCCTCATCGCCCTTTGGTGAAAGGGAAGATATCTCAGGCCGAAAATCGGGGAGCCCTTTCCTTTTTTTTAATCATCGCCATCGTATCGAGCAGCATCCTTGGATTACATCAACAGATTTTAATCGTGACAATGTGGGTCGCGGCTTTTTTCTATTCTGCCCAACCTTTTCAGTTCAAGAAACGTTTGCCCTTAAACTTACTGGTGATCGGATTAGAATCGTTCCTGTGCTTTATTTATGGCTTCAGCCTGTTCGGTCAAATTTATACCCCGCAAATTCTGCCATGGGAGGCGGCTGTAACGATTTTTATATATAGTTTTTTTTGCGCATCCATAAAGGACATAAAAGACTCCGATGGAGACCAACGCTGCGGAGCAAGAACTCTCATAACAGTTTTCGGACCGGTAATCGGTCAGAAACTCATCGGCGCCTTTATTCTTGTCTCGTTTGTCCTTTCGCCGGTGATGCTTGGGATAAAGATTCTGATCCCGTTGGGTGTACTTTTCGGCGTCTATTGTTTCGTGGCCGCTCATAAGGGTATCCTAACAGAAAAAAAAGTCTTTCTCCCCTACTTTCTTTTTGTAGGTCTCTTGGGGGCTGTATACTTGGTAAATGTTAGTACGTTGCCCATCGAACAAAACCCTCTGCGCATGAATGAAGAAACATTAAAAGAATCTCTCCAATTTCCGATAGGTGATTGATTAAAAGTTCCCAGCGGCGATTTCCCCCTAAAAGTTAAACGGGTACAGTGATTAATTCAATGACAAAGGTCGGTAGGCCGCAAATACTACAATTTTCCATTTAAAAAGCTTCCTATCCCTTTAAAAGAAGTCTCCGTATGAGATGAACTTGTTCGTTTTATGAAGGAACGAATAAGTAAAGCTCCTTAAAAGGAGGCTATGCATGGCAATAAAACAAGTCAAGGGGTCGGCAAAGGTGACATCATCTTCCATTTCACCTAAGGTTGCACCCAAGGTGGCAAAGCCCATCGGGATGAATCTGGAACAAAGGAACAAGCAGGTGATCCTGAAATTGAGCCGGAAAGCCTAGGTTGTGGAGGTCTTTTCCGGAAGCCAGTTGGTGCAAAAATTAAGAAAGGAGAAAGAGTGCGATATCACCGATGCGGTGAGAAAAGCAGGGAACTGGAGCCTAAGGTTTATCTGCCTGGACGCGGACAAGAACACCCACGAAAAGTTCCTGGCGGTGGGGGTGTACGCACACCTTTTCAAACCGGTTGCTAAAAATCCCTGCGACTCATCCAACTCGATCCCAAGAGCGAGCTCAACCGGGGAAAAAGCGTGCAACAGACAGGTGACGTCCTTGAAAAGTTGACGTATTTTGTTTCTTGATCCGAAGGCGTCCGGTTGGAATTTATTGTCAAAGTTTATGGGCTCTGTTATTATCCGTCCGTCCTAAAAAAAATCATCCAAAATTTTCAGGAGGCACCTATGAATAACAAGAGAGTTGCCGAGGCTTTTGTTTTAGGGGTTTTACTGTGTGCCGGACTGATCATTT
>MGQD01000080.1:9851-9948 GCA_001797695.1 Deltaproteobacteria bacterium RBG_13_49_15
CGCAAGCGTATTCGGATTCCAGCAAGGTCAAATTCCGGTTTTCTTCCAATTCCGTCATCACGGTTTATACGAATAAGATCGATCTTATCATGAAAAC
>MGQD01000081.1 GCA_001797695.1 Deltaproteobacteria bacterium RBG_13_49_15
CTTAATGCCTTATAATCGGTCCGTGTTTTTCGGCCGTTTTGGACAAAGGTGTCTTCCGGATAAAATCGGACGGCCGGAAAGTAGGACCTCCCTTTGAATCGAACGTAGATCGGATTGTTACTGCAAATAAACTCCGAAAACAGACTGATGCCGTATAAAACTACGATGATCCAAAGGGACAGGTAGGCGCGCCTGACTTCCTTAAATCGTCCGATCCGCTTTCGGGCAATCGGATTTTTCATGGCCATCAATGTCATTTTCTTCTCTTACGGCTCTTGCCGTTTGTTTAACCAAACCATCTGGATGTTGCAGGCATTTACATCTCCTGAAAATTGATCCGGGGATCGATAAGAACATATGTGAAATCCGATAAAATATTTCCGATCAAACCGAGCACCGAAGTCAGTGAAAGGATCCCCATGAAGACCGGATAGTCGCGCCCCACAATGGCTTCAAGGCTTAATCTTCCCATCCCTGGAATTTCAAAGACCTGTTCGATAATCACCGAACCGGCAAACATCACGGTTAAAATGGAACCGAATCCGGTGGCGATAGGGATCAAGGAATTCCTGAAAGCATGCCCCCAGATCGCCCTTGAGAAGCTCCCTCCTTTTGCCAGAACGGTTCGAACATAGTCCTTGCCGATCTGTTCAAGAAGCGAATTTTTCATTAACAGGGTCAATACCGCGAAATTGCCGATGACATAGCAAAGAACCGGTAAAAACATATGCCTTGCAATATCCGCCGTCTTTTCGAAAAAAGACATGTTGCCGAAATGGTCGCTGTGAAATCCGGATACCGGGAAAAAGTCCCACAGGTTTTCGACCGTGCCGCAAAAAAACATCTTCAGCACCATGCCGAAAGCAAAGGGAGGAAGGGCATACCCTGCAAAGACAATGACACTGGATATGAAATCAATGCTTTTTTGATGCTTCAGCGCTTTATATATTCCCAGAGGGATGCAGATCAGATAAGAAAGGATAAATCCGGTGATCCCGAAGATAAGTGATACGTTAAACCGCTCCCGGATCAACTCCCATGCGGTCTTGTTCGGAAACTTATACGATTCCATCCTCATGCCAAGGCGATCCTCGACGAGCCATTTCCAGTAGCGCTTATAAAACGGCTGATCAAATCCGAAATGGGCTTCCAGGGCTTTCCGTTGTTCCTCCGAAATAGCTCCCTGAATCCCCAATCCTTTTCCCGATTCCGCCGCACCGATTCCTTTCATTTGCAGAATGGCCTGCTCAACCGGCCCTCCCGGAACAAACTGAATCAGGGCAAAACATAAAAACGTGATTCCAAGAAACGTTGGAATCACGAGAAGAAAACGCCGGATGAAATATTCCATTCGCTCCATGCGATTCACCATCCTTCCTTTTTTCCATTTGAATATCTCACAATCAGCCGATTTTCAAGGCATGGGAAGGGCTTTTCTCCAAATTTCCTTGACACCATGTAAACGGGACAATATTGATAAGCGTCGGAACACCGTAAGGAAAAGTAAAAAAACAGGACATGAATAACGTGTTAAATGGCGAAGCTAAAACGCCCGAGGCTGAAATTATCAAACGGATATCCACCCTCCAGGAGCATCTTGAAGATAACGCCGTAGACGGCGCCCTCATCATCCAGAAATCTGATCTCTTTTACTTTTCCGGAACGGTTCAGGACGGACACCTTTATGTTCCGGTCCAGGGCAAACCTCTCTTGATGGTCTACAAACATGTGAACCGGGCGGAATCCGAATCGGGGATTGAGATTGTTTTGCCCCTGAACAGTCCTGAAGCGATTCCTGGGATTTTGAAGGATCATGGGCATACGAATCCAGCCGTGCTTGGCCTGGAACTTGATGTGCTCCCGGCAAATCTATATCTCAATTACCGGCGCATTTTTCAAAACTCCGTATTGCAGGACATCTCCCCTTCTGTTCGTTTGATCCGTGCGGTCAAATCCCCTTATGAGATAACGCTGATCCGGCGATCCGCACAATTGGCCGATCAGGTATCCCGGAGCGTCACCGAATTTATTTGTGAAGGGATTACCGAAATCGAACTGGCTGGAAAAGTTGAAGCTTATGCCAGAAAGCTTGGACATCAGGGGATTGTCCGAATGAGGCTTTGGGGCAGCGAATTGTTTTATGGACATCTTATGGCAGGCCCTTCAGCAGCCGTCCCCAGTTATCTCTCTTCTCCGACAGGCGGAATCGGAATCAACCCTGCGGTTGCCCAGGGCGCCGGATCACGTCCAATCAGGCGAAACGAGCCGGTTCTTGTGGATTATGTGTTTGCACAAAACGGATATCTTGCCGATCACGCCAGAATTTTCGTTCTTGGAAAACTTCCGGAGCACCTTGAAAAAGGACATCGCCTGATGCTGAAGCTCCAGGATAAAATCAAAAAAGCGGCGAAACCTCCCATTAAAGCCGGCGACATTTACGACATGGCCGTTGATTTTGTCCACCGCTTTGGATACGGAGATTATTTCATGGGAGCGGATCCGCAGCGCATCCGCTTTATCGGCCATGGCTTGGGGCTGGAACTGGACGAATTTCCATTTCTGGCAAAAGGACAAATGCTCCCGCTTCAACCCGGAATGACGCTGGCCCTGGAACCGAAACTCGTATTCCCTGGCGAAGGAGTTGTTGGAATTGAAAACACACACCTGGTCACGGAAAACGGTTTGGAACAGCTCACTTGTTATGAGGAGGATATTATTGCTTTGTAGATTGGAACAGATGAATTCGGATTAGAAAGGATATCAAATGGAAGCAGTACTTTTTGAAAAAGACGGTCCGGTGGGATGGATCACGTTGAACCGGCCGGAAAAGCGAAACGCACTTTCTATGGAAGTGATGGAGGATTTTAAGAAAAAGCTCGATCGCACGGCTGCAGACAAAGATCTCCGGGTGGTGATTATCCGGGGGAATGGTCCGGCATTCAGCGCCGGCCATGATATCAAAGAGATGTCGGGAAAAGGGCATGACATTCACCATTTCCGAACCGTCTTCCGGATGTGCACCGAAGTCATGCTGGAGCTGCACCGGCTCCCCCAGATCGTTATCGCTCAGGTGCACGGAATCGCAACAGCAGCCGGCTGCCAGCTTGTTGCAGCATGTGACCTGGGTGTCGCAGAGTCCGGTGCAAAATTTGCAACACCGGGGGTTAAAATCGGACTTTTCTGCTCTACGCCGATGGTCCCGCTCTCAAGGGTGATCGGAAGGCGGCGTGCACTCGAAATGCTCCTTACCGGACGCTTTATCTCCGCGGAAGAAGCACGTGAGTTTGGTTTAATCAACCGGGTGACAAAACCGGAAACATTGGCAGAAGAGACACGCCATTGGGCTATGGAAATCGCTAAGGCCAGCGGGTTCATCCTTTCGTTCGGGAAGCAGGCCTTTTACAGGCAGATCGATTTAACCGAGGCTTCGGCCTATGACTTTGCCAAGGAAGCCATCGCTCTGAATTGTCTGGCCGAGGACGCTCAGGAAGGAATGGCGGCGTTTTTAGAAAAACGGCCTCCGGTCTGGAAAAACAAATAAACAGCGTGCCGGCTGAAGCAAGCGGTTATAGGTGTTTTCGAGTGATTTGAATAAGAACTAACGCTTGGAGAACTGGAAACGGGCACGCGCGGCCCTCTGGCCGTATTTCTTCCTCTCCTTAACCCTTGGATCGCGCCTGATAAAGCCCACTTTTTTCAGTGGCCCCCGAAGTTCTGGATCTGCCAAAATGAGCGCTTTGGTGATACCATGCCGGATGGCTGAAGCTTGCCCTAAAATTCCGCCCCCCTTGACACGGACATTGATATCATATGATCCCCGCGTGTTGGTTAGGATGAGGGGTTTGGTCAAAACCGCTTTGGCTGAAGTGATGGGGAAATAGTCATCCATGGCCAGGCCGTTGACCCAAATCTGTCCGTTCCCGGGTCTTAGCCATGTCCTGGCAATGGCGCACTTCCGTTTTCCGGTAGCGTAGTAAATGTTCTCTTTCTCCATATCTCTTCCTATTGTTGTTGCATCTTAATCGTTTGACCGGTCTGCTTCCCGCAAGCCCCGCCTTTTAAGACGGGGTCAAGGGAAGCTATCTACAATAGACATTTTCCTTGCCGGGAAGCCCCGCTCTTCAGAGCGGGGAGCTTCACTTCCCACCCGCCACATTCGTCATGATCTCGGCTGAAATCGTGTAAACCGGGAATGCCTAAACCGGGATGGAAAGGGTTTCGGGTTGCTGGGCTGAATGGGGATGTTCGTTTCCCGTATATACTTTTAGCTTTTGAAACAATTTTCTTCCGAGCTTGTTTTTCGGCAACATTCCCCTTACCGCAAAACGGACCAACTCTTCGGGCTTTTTCTCTAAAAGATCTTTCGCTGTAGCCGACTTTAAGCCGCCGATATATCCGGTATGGTGATAATACCGCTTCTGGATCAGCTTCTTGCCGGTCAGTATCACTTTATCCGCGTTGATGACGATCACAAAGTCGCCGGTATCCACATGGGGTGTAAATAACGGATTATGTTTTCCCCGCAAACGGGCGGCAACCGCAGATGCCAGTCTTCCGAGTACGGCCCCGTTGGCATCTACAAGATACCATTTCCCTGGATTTTCGCTATTTTTGGAACTATATGTATACTTTTTCAAAGCAAAACGCTCCTTTATTTACCCTGTTGTTGCAAAAGCCGAGGGCGCCCCAGATCCAAGGCGTCCAAGGGCGAAGCCGTAGTATTTTACTGCGAACTCTTGGCAACGAATGAGATGGGGCATCATCGGCTTTCCCTCCGGGTAAAAAACATGACGAATTTTTTATTTGTTTTAGAAGTCACCAAAAGTTTATTCGCGAACCATGCCTAAACGTGTTCAAATGCCCTGTTATCATTCTTTTTTTCTATTCCTTGTCATGTTCTTTATGCAACTGCAGGGTTTATTTAATCGGTGATAGTTAATCGATCGACGTATTTATGTCAAGGGAAAAATTTTTCAACAAAAAAGAGATTGGAATATTTTTTTTAAGATGGCAATTCCGGCCCGAAACGGCAAGCATGGCGCCCGGCGTTTTGGATATCAATATATCAATACCCGTCCCTCATTGTTTATCGCTCCTAAAAACATGGATCATACGTTGAAATGCCGTAAGATTGGTCATTAACGCTAAAATAAAAAGGCCTATAAAAAGCTGTTCCAGGAGAAGGGCGATGCTCAATACGATAAATCGCTCCAACCGCGTAAAAAGGCCTACATTGCATGAAATGCCGAGTCCTTCCGCCCTGGCCCGGGCGTAGCTGACCATAATGGAACCGACCATGGATAAAAACACCAGAAGCACCAGGTCATGGCGACCCTGAACCGAAGCCCGGTAAATTAGCCCGAAAAAGAGAGCAGATTCTGCATACCGATCCAGAAAAGAATCCAAAAACGCCCCAAACCGGGATTCAAGACCGGCGGTTCTGGCAAGGGTTCCATCCAATGCATCAAAAAGTCCCGAGACCATTAAGAAAAAGGCGCCTTCCTGGAGATGATCCAAAGCAATAAAAACTCCGCTTATGACTGCAAAAAGAAAACCGGCCGACGTGAGAAGGTTGGGATGAATGCCGATGCGGAGCAGAAATCGAGATATCGGCTCAAGAATCCTTGCAGCCCCTTTTTTCACCCAACTGGTAAACGTCCATCGATCTTGATTCGAATCAGCAGTCAATGCCCCTCCCGGTCAAAAAAAATCAAATTAGTGTCCATCCACGAATCATTTTTGGATACTATAAGGTTTCCAATCCAGAAATCGGCAATTTTTCGCAAGGTCAAGGAAATCAAGGGATTGCGCAAAAGGGCCATTTATGGATGGAAACAAATTATTACATCACACATACAATGGCAATATGATATGGATAAAACATGCATTGAAATTTTTTATAGGGGAAGTGATCTTGAGCCATTTAAATGATGAACCGTTTTCGGTAATGACGCTGAATTTGCGGTTCGGACTGGCGGATGATGGACCAAACCGATGGGAATTCCGAAAACATCGTTTGATCAGCCTTTTTAGTAAATATCACCCCGATATTATCGGATTTCAGGAAGCCCAGTCCTTTCAGATCGATTTTCTTTGCACCATTTTACCTGACCATCTTTTTGTCGGGAAACGGACTCCAGCCCCTCAATTTTGGCAAAATAACCTTATCTTCTATACGAGTAACTGGAGATGTGTCCGGCAAGATCACTTTTTTTTAAGCCCCACGCCGGATATCCCCAGCCGTTTTCCGGAAAGCCGCTGGCCCCGGCAATGCACATTCGGATCATTTGAAAAGGAAGGCCGGATGTTGAATTGCATCAGCACCCATTTCGACTTTGACCCGACCATTCAGGTTTCGAGTGCAAGGATCATCATGGAACGGCTTCGACGGCAAAAAGCGACAAATGCTGTTCTTCTATTGGGGGATTTCAACGCCACGCCGGATGACCCCTGTTACCGGGTGTTTACGGAGAATGATCCTACGTGTACCCCTTCATCCGGGCGCCGGTTTAAAGATGCATTTGAACCCCCTTTTCCCGGGACTCATCATGCTTTTACCGGAAGACCGGATGGAAGGCATATCGACTGGATTTTATTCTCCGGATCAATCGAACCGGAGCGCTCTCAAGTGATATCGGACCAATTCGAAGGCGGATTTCCTTCAGATCACTTTCCTCTTTTTGCCCGATTTCGGTGGAAGGACAGCCGATCCCGGAAATATGCGGATTAGGAAAACAGGTTGGATTGGATGCGAAGTCCCAGGTGCCGATACCCGTCCTCCGAAGCCTTTCGGCCGGATGGGGTCCTCATGATGAGACCGATTTTCAGGAGGTAGGGCTCCACCACATCCACCAGCGTGTCGGCTTCTTCCTGCAGTGTTGCGGCAATCGCTTCGATACCCACCGGCCCTCCCTTATAAAACTCAATGATCGTTCTCATGTAACGGCGGTCCAAATTGGTAAGCCCCATGGTGTCCACCCCCTCCAACGCCAGGGCCGCCTGCACCGTCTCCTTTGTGATGATGCCGTCGGCCCGAACCTGGGTATAATCCCTCACTCTTTTCAAAAGCCGGTTGGCAATTCTCGGGGTTCCTCTGGACCGCATGGCCAGCTCGTCCGCACCTGCATCATCGATGGGAACATCAAGCAGGGCGGCAGACCGCCGGATGATTCTCGCAAGATCCTTCCCGCTATAGAAATCAAGGTTTCTGAAAATACCGAAGCGATCCCTGAGGGGGGCGGATAAAAGCCCAACCCTAGTGGTCGCTCCGACCAGAGTAAAGCGATTTAACCGGTACCGATGGCTGCGCGCATGCATCCCTTTATCGAACACGAAATCGACGGCAAATTCTTCCATGGCGGGATATAAGAATTCCTCGACAGGCTTTGGAATGCGGTGGATTTCATCGATGAAAAAGACATCCCCTTCTTCCAGATGCGTGAGGATTCCGATCAGATCCCCCCCCTTTTCCAAAGCAGGGCCCGAGCTGATGGTCAATTCGCCGGCCGTTTCATTGGCAATAATATGAGCGAGGGTTGTTTTTCCGAGGCCGGGAGGCCCGTGAAGCAGCACATGGTCGACAGGCTCTTTCCGTTCGGTAGCGGCTTGAATCGCAATCTTCAGGGTTTCGACAATCTCGTCCTGACCGACGTACTCGGAGATGCGCTGGGGACGAAGGGTCATGGTTTCAGGTTCATGATCCGAGTCGATGCATGATCCTGAAGATAAATCCGGCTTTTCGTCCGTATCTTCTTCCACCTTTTTTTTCATTTTGCGATTTCACCCCGATAGACTTCTTCAAAAAGCTCCTCAGGAGTGGATGCAAGCGGATTGCGTTTCAGCGCATCGGTGATCATCCGTTTCGCTTCGGCCTGGCGGTGGCCAAGCTGACCAACCAGGACATCAAGAACCTGCTTTAAATAATCCTCTTCCGCAGGAGAAATCTCTTTGTCCGGTTTTCGGATCAGAGCAAATTTTTCCATC
>MGQD01000082.1 GCA_001797695.1 Deltaproteobacteria bacterium RBG_13_49_15
GACTTTTTTAAAAAAAGGGTTTATCCCATCGATCCGGTTCAACGGATGATTCAAGACGGCGCCGATCTTTTGATCAATATTTCCGCATCCCCGTTTTACATGGGAAAAATCCGGTTCAGGCACGACATGATCGGCTCCATCGCTAAAAAATACGCGACGATTTTAACATATGTCAATCAGGTGGGCGGAAACGACTCTCTCATTTTTGACGGCGCCAGTTGTGCTTACGACGGCATGGGAAACCGGATCGCCCAAGGAGCAGATTTTGAAGAAGACCTGGTAGTGATCGATGTCGAGGCAGGAAAAGGCGATATCCATCCGGTCAGCAAAAGTGATGCCGCATCGGTTTTAAAAGCGCTGGTTATGGGGACCGCCGATTTTGTGACCAAGTGCCGGTTTTCCAAGGTCGTCATCGGGCTGAGCGGCGGGATCGACTCGGCACTCACAGCGTGCATCGCCGTTCGGGCGCTGGGAAGAGAAAATGTCATCTCCGTTTTCATGCCGTCCAGGTATACCTCAGTGGAAAATTTCGAAGACACCAGGCAACTGGCGGACAATTTGGGTATTCCATTGCTGAAAATCCCCATTGATGCCATCTTTGAGGAATTCATCCAACCGGTTTCACCGGACTTTAACCGGGAAAATCCAGGAATCACCGAACAAAATATCCAGGCAAGGATACGCGGAACGCTCCTCATGGCCGTTGCCAACAAGGAAAACGCTATTTTGCTTTCAACCGGAAACAAATCGGAGCTGGCGGTGGGATATTGCACCCTCTATGGCGATATGAACGGAGGCCTTGATGTCATATCGGATGTTCCAAAGACCATGGTTTATAAACTGGCCGATCTGATCAATGCGGAAAACCCCTTTATCCCACAAAGAATCCTTGAAAAGGCGCCGTCTGCCGAACTTAAACCGAATCAGAAAGATCAGGATGATCTTCCACCCTATGATGAGCTCGACCGGATTCTCAAGGCATATATCGAGGATTTAAAAAGTGCCGAAGAGTTGCTTAAGATGGAGTTTGATCCTAAGCTCGTGGAGGAGGTCATCGCCCGGATCGATAGAAACGAATACAAGCGCCACCAGGCGCCCCCCGGCCTTAAGGTAACTTCCAGGGCATTCGGCTATGGAAGAAGGGTTCCCATCGCTCAGCGATATATCTGGAAATTTGTAGGGACGAAATTTGTAGGGACGTCCATAAAAATATAAGATTTTAATCTTGCTTGAGTTTGAGATGTCTCTCTTCAATAATTTTCGCCCCTCGTTTTACCGCCTGACTCACCGCTGGCTGTGTTACACCCAACCTCCTTGCTACCTCTGTCTCACTCATCCCCAGTTCTCTCACCGCCCAGTAACTCACCACGCTGCGAGCTGCCACCCCACTTCGATACTTCCCCGTTGACTTTATCTCCTCCACGCTCATCCCAAATAACGCTGCTACCCTTTCGATGATTCGTTCCAAATCAAACCCTTCCGCTCTCAATCCGTATTTCCGCTCCATCGCCTCTTCCGATGCCTTGAGCACCTCCCCCACAAATCTACTCTCCCCCAGAATCCGCTCATCGCCTTTGAATCGGCCTCTCCACTTCCCCAGCCCCTGGATCCCTTCCCATCCTCCCATGCTCCGAATCAGTCCTCCTCCCACCAGATCCGGTCTTCGCCCCTGCACTACACCCTTCTCTACGTACTCTCGATACTTTATTCTTGCCGTTTTCTCAATGTGTCCAAAATAACCTAAAACCGTGTCTGTGTCCTGCCATTCTCGAATCCAGAAGCCCATGATCGCGCTGTGTCCGCTGAATGCGTATTGATCCATAGCATGTAAGCTCTCAACTATTTTCCCTCGCAGGGGGTTGAGATGGATATAGCGAACCAGCTCCAATAAGTATGGATCCTCTTGGCACAGAATGGATTTATAACGATTCTGGAACAAAACCCCATGCCGTCGATGTCTTCGATTGTAGGTCACGACATAACCGGTCAGGAGTCGTCGCATCAGGTTTGATAGGGGAACCACTCCGGTCCGTACTAAAAGATGGGCATGGTTAGGCATCAGAGCCCAGGCAAAACATGAGGTTTTTGATTCCAGAAGAAGAATTCCCATACGGTCCAGAAAGGCATCGCGATCCTGATCGTCCTGAAAGATCCGCTTCCGCTCGATCCCTCGAATGATTAGGTGGTGAACTCCACCAGGATAGTCGATCCTTGCTTTCCGAGGCATAAAACCACTCTATC
Organism: Deltaproteobacteria bacterium RBG_13_49_15; assembly: GCA_001797695.1. Taxonomy (GTDB): domain Bacteria; phylum Desulfobacterota; class Desulfobacteria; order Desulfobacterales; family UBA2156; genus RBG-13-49-15. The sequence goes on from MGQD01000082.1 coordinate 2,242, forward strand.
AACCCTGAATTTCTTTGTCAACTTATAATTTTATGGACGTCCCTTACAATAATAGCTCCCAGGTCTCCCCCACCATATCGAAACCGAAACTGTGATGTGGCTCTTCAAGAACGAGTTTAAACCCGGCGGCGGTGTAAATGTGACGCGCTGCAAGCAGAATGTCGTTGGTCCACAGAATCATCTTGCGGTAACCGGCTTGCCTTGCAAATCGGATACACTCGTTGACCATTCGCTTGCCGATGCCAAGTCCCCGCGCCTTGGGCTCGACGAGAAGAAGTCGCAATTTGGATACGGTTTCAGTCTCCTTGACAATAAAGACCGAGCCCACAATCTCGCCTTCAATTTCTGCCATCCAGCATCGTTCCCTCTTTGGATCAAAATTCTGGATGAATTTAGCTACGATTCCTGCCACCAGCGCTTCAAAGGTCTCGTCCCAGCCGTATTCCTGGGAGTAGAGTACACCGTGCCGATGCACCACCCAGCCCATGTCACCGGGCTGTTGGGGGCGGAGAAGATAGGGCATCCTGTTTTTTGGGCGAATGCTCAATAGTTCTTTGATGCTCTCCATTGCCTTGATAAGTCGGATCTGTTCATTGTCGGTGAGCGAGTCCAGCAGGATGCCGATCTCATCGCGTGCTCGCGCGTTAAGTGGTGCAAATGCGGCCTTCCCCTGTTCCGTGAGCTGCAAAATGCTCTGGCGACCATCCTGCTTAGAGGGCTTGGCGTCGATTAATCCTTTTGCCTTGAAACTGCTGAGGATGCGACTAAGATAACCAGGATCCAATCCAAGATCCTTGCTAAGCTCCGAGGCCACCCCCCTTTCACTGTGCGAGAGTTCGTAAAGCACCCGCACCTCGGTCAATGAAAAAGGGCTGTCGAGAACCCCTTCTTGCAATACACCGATTTTTTGAGTGTAGAAGCGGTTGAATTGCCTAATCGCCTCGATGCGTTGAAAGAGTCGGTCTTCATTCATGATTTCCTCCGGAAAAGATTTAGCAGGGTACCGTTATTATATGCTATTGTCAATCATATATTTGATTAAAGCAACTAAATTAGTTCTGTAATGACCGGGCCATGAAGAGAAAAAGGTTGTTTCGAAACTGCTTCTGTTATTGACTTATTAGCTTCAATCCATTAATTTTATTAATTTTACACATTCAACAACCGATTAATCTGGAATGATCCGCGTAAGTTGACGAAAGTGATCGCTTACCATGACCTTGCGATACCAAAATATTTTTATTTTTTCTCTTTTTGTCCTGACATGGACGGTGTTATTATTATTTGAACCTGCAATCAAACCGGCCGGCAGCCAGGACCCGGTCGCTCTCCCTGTCAGTCTTTATTTTGCCGACCCGAGCCATTCCCATTTAAATGCCGAAGTGCAGCAAATGGTCAAGCCTGCCGATCCATCCCAATTTGGACGCCAAATCATCAATGCGCTCATCCAGGGACCGCAACAGGGACTGATGCGCACCATTCCCGAAGGAACGATCTTGAGGGCAATATTTATAACAGAGGAAAAGACCGCGTATCTGGATTTTGAAAAAAGCATCTTTTCGGCTCACCCCGGTGGAGCCTTGTTGGAAATGCTCATGATTTATTCTATTACCAATTCCCTTATTTTAAACATTCCCGCCATTGATGAAGTGAAATTTCTAATCGATGGTCAGGAGCCGACATCTCTGTCAGGCCATCTGAATCTGAAATATCCTTTTAAGACCAATATGCTGATGATCCGATGAAGAAGAAAAGCAAACTTCAAAAAATCAGAAATATTGGAATTATCGCTCATATTGATGCGGGGAAGACCACCGTCACCGAGAGGATTCTGTATTATACGGGCCGCAGTTATAAAATGGGGGAAGTGCATGACGGCGAAGCGGTGATGGACTGGATGCCGGATGAACAGGAAAGAGGGATCACCATCACTTCCGCGGTCACCACCTGTCCCTGGAAAGACAGTGAAATCCAGATCATCGATACTCCCGGACACGTCGATTTTACCATCGAAGTAGAACGCTCCCTGCGAGTGTTGGACGGCGCCATTGGTGTTTTTTGTGCCGTCGGCGGTGTGGAGCCCCAGTCGGAAACCGTCTGGCGACAAGCTGATAAATACCGGGTTCCTAAGATCGCTTTTATCAATAAGATGGACCGGATCGGCGCCGACTTTTTCGGAACCGTCGAAATGATGAAAAAGAAACTCCATACCCGGCCGCTCATAACTCAACTTCCATTGGGGGTGGAAGAACTTTTTTATGGAATCATCGATTTGATTCACATGAAGCAGATCGTTTGGGATAACGATACGCTCGGGGCGACATTCATTGCAGAAGAAGTTCCTGAGGACCAGCTTAAAAGCGCAAAACGATATCGGGACAAATTGGTGGAAACCGTTGCCGAGACGGATGACGAGGTTATGGAAGCGTATCTTTCCGACAATCCGGAAACCGCCGTTACCCCTGAGCTGCTTCTTAAAGCCATTCGAAAGGCGACCATCGACTTGAAACTGGTACCTGTCCTGTGCGGGAGCGCGTTAAGAAACAAGGGAATTCAACCCCTCTTAGATGCCATTGTGACGCTTCTCCCGAGTCCGGCTGATATTCCTCCCATCAAGGGAACCAACCCGGACACCGGAGAGATCGTCGAGTGCCGCCCGGACGAGAAAGCCCCGTTGGCCGCCCTCATTTTCAAAGTATCCATCATGGAGGGGCGAAAACTGTCGTTTGTGAGAGTTTACAGCGGAAAACTCAGCGGCGGTCTTGATATTTACAACCCTTCCCGGAAGATCAGGGAAAAACCATCCCGCATATTAAGAATGCATGCCAATAAAAGAGAACGGATCGAAGATGCCGGCCCCGGCAGCATCGTGGGGGTGGTGGGATTAAAGAATTCTTCAACCGGAGACACCTTATGCAGCGCGGATCATCCGGTGTTACTTGAAAAAATGGAATTTTACGAACCGGTCATATCCGTTGCCGTAGAACCTAAAACCCACTCGGACCAGGAAAAGCTCGATCAGATTCTCGAAAAATTCCTGATGGAGGATCCGACCCTCCGGGTTCGAAGAGACGAGGAAACCGGCCAAACCATTTTATCCGGAATGGGAGAGCTTCACCTAGAAGTGGTGATTAGCCGCATGCTGCGGGAATTCAATACCAAGGTAAATGTTGGAAAACCTCAGGTGGTCTACCGGGAGACGATTGAGAAAGAAAGCGAGGCATCTGCCGTATTCGACCGGGAAGTTGCCGGGCAGCGCCACTTTGGAGAAGTCCGAATCCGCCTGACGCCTCTCCCCAGAGGAACGGGAACCCGTTTCAAAAAGGTCATTCCCGACGATGCAATACCTTCAATTTATTTCCCTTCAATTGAAAAAGGGGTCCTGGATTCAATGGCAAGCGGTGTTCTGATGGGATATCCGGTTGTGGATGTGGAAGCGACCTTAATCGGAGGCTCCCATAAGGAATCGTTAGGATCCGAGCTGGCGTATACCGTGAGCGCCTCCATGGCATGCAAGGAAGCCCTCACCGGGGGGAGCCCCTTTCTCCTCGACCCCATCATGGCGGTAGAGGTTATTGTTCCTGAAACCTTCATGGGAGAGGTCATCGGAGACCTCAATTCGCGAAGCGGAAAGATTGAATCCATCAGGCCCAAAACGGGAATTCAGGTGATCAAAGCTGTCGTCCCTTTATCCGAAATGTTCGGCTATTCCACTTCACTTAGGTCGGCAACTCAGGGAAGAGGAACCTTTACCATGC
>MGQD01000083.1:0-1698 GCA_001797695.1 Deltaproteobacteria bacterium RBG_13_49_15
CGGAAAATCGATTTTTCACCGTCCGAATTTTCGCTCAAAGGCCTGTTTGCGGAATCGAGTTTTGAAGACATGATGGGTAAAATCAAGATAAAGATTGATGCGTTGCATGAACGGGTTCAGGAAATTCTCGATATGAGGAAAAAAAGCGACAAGAAAGTGACCATCAATCTTTACAACGGAAAAAAGGAACTGGCCCAAGCCTATCAGGAGCTTTTCGGAAGTGAGTTGCGCGTTCGCGCATGGTATATCTATGAATTAAACACCATCTACATCAACATCAACGATGTCGACGAGGGGATGCTTGCCCACGAATTGGCTCACTCGGTGATTGACCACTATCTGACGGTTCGCCCTCCCAGGGCATCGGCAGAGATTTTAGCCGTCTATGTTGATACCCACCTGTTCAGAAAAACGAAAAAATACGGCGCTGGATTTGAATAAACTGGTTCGACCGTTATCCTCTATCGGCTTGCGATTTGAGTATAAGCCGACGCCTGATAATAGGGATCCTCAATGATTTCAGCCCATAGAAGCGCTTTTTCAAACTGACTGGTATCGGTATACCAGGATGCGATTCTGAACAGAGCGGTGTTTCTGAGATATACGTCTTCGATGCTCCGCGCCGTCTTGATGGCTATCTCATGCTTTCCGAGCTTTTCGTAAACCGGCGCGATGACCGACATGGCTTTGAACCGCTGCAAGTCATCGGCAATGCTTTTTGAAGTCTCGAACGCCTGATTCAACAGCTCCGCGGCCTGCTCTTGTTTCCCGGCGTTCAGATAAAGATCGGCCACCCGGGTTGCAGAAGAGCTTTTGTAAAAAGGATCCGTAATCTTCCCGGTTGTTTCAAGGGCTTTTTCGAAATCCCCTGACTCGGCATACCGAACGGCGATTTTTTCCAGCGCATCATCCTTGTTATACGGGTTTTCAATGGTCTCGGCCACCTGCACCCCTTTTTCGGGTTGGTCGGATTGAGCGAATCCCCAGGCCACGCGATCCATTGCCAGTGTTTTGGTGTATTCATCTTCGATGGTTTTCGCCAAATCCGATGAATTGGAAAGGACGGTGAGTGCGATATCCTTTTTCCCGTTGTTCCATGCCTGAAGGCTGATTCGGGCAAGGGTGTGAGCCCGGGTGTATGGATTTTCAATCTGGTTGGCCGTTTCAACTGCCTTGTTGTAATTTCCCACTGCAACGTAAAGATCGGAAATTCGGTCCGGTCCGGCCGCCTTGGTAATGGCGACGTCAATTTCCTTTACGATTTCAAATGCTTTATCATATTGGCCGTCTTCGGCCAGAATTCCGGCGATCATATCCATGATAGTAATTCGGGCTTCCCTGTCTTCAACGGTTTGTGCCGCCTGAAAGGCTTCAGACAGGACCTCTCCTGATTTTTTCTTTTCACCTGCGTTTGAAAATTTACCCCCTATTATCGTAAGGTCATATGCCTTGATATGATCGTCCCCGATGTTGCCTGCCGATTCATAGGCGCTCGATAACACGGAGAGCGCCTTATCCTTTTCTTTCACGACCATGTAACTGTCTGAAATAAGGGTTAGCATGTAAGCTTTGGTGTGAGGGTTGTCTAAGGAAAGAACGGCATCCTTGGCTCCGGACAACAATACGACGGACATCTCTTTTTTGCCGCTGTTCCATGCTTGTTCCCCGACACGCGAGTAGGCATAGGCTTTAATGTGC
>MGQD01000083.1:1827-2857 GCA_001797695.1 Deltaproteobacteria bacterium RBG_13_49_15
GAACGGGACAGAATGGCGCTGTTATTCTTTTGATTATTGACGATGAGAGGAGTCGCACACCCAACGGCGAGTGTTGCTGCGGAAATGGATGCATAAAAAAGGATTCGCTTAAACATGGTCCCTCCTTTTGTTTGGCCGATCCTTAAGAAGGATCCTAACATTTGCAAAATAATAAAAAAGACTATATCCAGATTATCAATTTGTCAATTACTTAGTGAATTTGGGTCTTGAAATTTTTCTTTCCGTTCTTCTATTTGGCGGGGGGAGTCACACTCCCTCAGGAATTCTTCTTGAGCCCGTCTTTAAGCTTTTGCTCCAATTGGGCAAAAAGATCCTTTTGTTTTTTGACCTGTTTTGACTTAAACGACTCGATCTCCCGGTCGTAATCTTTTTTCGATGCTTGAAAGGTTGAAAGTGCTTCTTTGAGGGCATCTTCGGCTTTCACCTTTGGGATGCTTTCCAATGACAGGTGATCCTGGACGAATAAACGGGTTCCAAACGGCCCCTCCACTAGCTGGATGATTCCAATTTCATTGAGTTTTTTACAGATAAGATTGGCATGCTCCAAAGAGAAGGAAAGCATTTCGGATACGGCTTCCACAGATGGAGGGGCGCTGTTCCGATGCTCCAAAATCCGGATGGATGCAACCGTAAGGTGAGCTTCCGTATAAAGGTCTTTTTCTTTCATGGTTTTTTAAATTTTATCTGCTTGTAAAAATTCTAATTTGTTCGTTTCGTGACTATTTTCGGGAGATGCTCATTGCCTCGCTAAATTTCAAGAACTCGTCGCAAGCTCCTCAAACAGCTTGAAATTTTTAACGCTCGACAATTCGTATCTCTTTTTCCGAAAATGCTCAAATCTCGCTAACAAAAGACCTTTTACAGAACCGTCAACTTTTATTAAAAAATCGCTTTTGTGAATCAGCGTCAAATTTTTTTTAACGGAACCGTTTCTTGACAACAGGTATATAGGAGAGTAGCATTTTGGAAAATTTTGTCAAGGCGTATGAGCCGGAGCGAAACACCAGTC
>MGQD01000083.1:2924-5580 GCA_001797695.1 Deltaproteobacteria bacterium RBG_13_49_15
GATGCATCGGATCAGGCGGCCCTTGACCGGCAGATGATCGAACTGGATGGAACGCCCAATAAATCAAAGCTTGGGGCAAATGCCATTCTGGGAGTCTCTATGGCCGCTTCCAGGGCTGCGGCATCGGCGTATGGGCTCCCTCTTTACCGGTATCTTGGCGGTGTAAATGCAAGAAGTTTGCCGATTCCGATGATGAATGTCATCAACGGCGGCGCCCACGCCGCCAATAACCTCGATATTCAGGAATTTATGATCGTCCCGGCCGGAGCCAAATCGATTTCCGAAGCGGTTCGGATGGGGGCTGAAACGTTTCATCATCTTAAAAAACTTCTCAAAGGGAAAGGCCTGAATACGGCCGTCGGTGACGAAGGCGGTTTTGCTCCTGATCTGGAGTCGAATGAGGAGGCTGTAAAATTTATTTTGGAGGCCATTTCCTTGGCCGGCTATAAACCCGGTATCGAAATCGGCATTGCACTCGATGCCGCTGCCAGCGAATTTTATGAAGCAGGGAAATACGCCCTTAAATCCGAAAAAAAATCGCTTACTTCAGATGCGATGATCGACTATTACGAGGCGTTGATTCACAAGTATCCGATCCTTTCCATCGAAGACGGCCTGGCCGAAGGGGACTGGAAGGGATGGGCGAAGATGACCAACCGGCTGGAAGGGTTCATCCAGATCGTCGGTGACGATATTTTCGTAACAAACCCCAAGATATTTGAAAAGGGGATCGAAAAAGGGATCGCCAACGCCATTTTGATTAAACTGAACCAGATCGGAACCGTAACCGAAACGCTTGAGGCCATTGAAATGGCCAAAGGGGCCGGGTATGCCACGGTCATCTCGCACCGGAGCGGCGAGACCGAAGACACGTTCATCTCCGATCTGGCTGTGGGGGTGAACGGCGGTCAGATCAAAACCGGATCCATGTCCCGGAGCGATCGGGTCTCCAAGTACAACCAGCTCATCCGGATTGAAGAAGAACTGGGGGAAGGGGCCCGGTTTTCAACCGGGATCTTGTAAATAGTACTTTAGACCCCGGCTTTCGCCGGGGTGACAAATATGGGGGGAAGTTTTCTTCGTCATTCCTGGATTGACCCGGAATCGAGTGTTTTTATATTTATTCTATTTTGAGCCCATTTATTCATGAATAAGACGGTTGATCGGAAAGTTCGAAAGACGGACTGCAATTCGCGGTTGCCGGGGGTAAGATATGGGAAATAACACCAAATTCATTTTTGTTACGGGCGGCGTTCTTTCGTCCCTGGGAAAAGGGCTGGCTTCCGCTTCCATCGGCGCCCTCTTGGAAAGCCGCGGGCTGACCGTGACGCTGCAAAAACTGGACCCTTACATCAATGTTGATCCCGGAACCATGAACCCGTTTCAGCACGGCGAAGTGTTTGTAACCGATGATGGAGCTGAAACCGATCTTGATCTGGGTCACTATGAACGATTCACCTCCGCCAAACTCGGTCGCGATAACAACTTCACTTCAGGCAAGATTTACTACTCGGTCATCACCAAGGAAAGAAAGGGGGAATATCTGGGAGGGACGGTCCAGGTGATCCCTCATATTACAGATGAAATCAAAAGCTGCATCCGCATGGTGGCCCACGATGTGGACATCGTCATTGTTGAAATCGGCGGGACCGTCGGAGATATCGAGAGCCTTCCGTTTTTGGAAGCGATCCGCCAGTTCAGAGCGGATGTGGGGAAGGAAAATGCCCTTTACATCCATCTGACGCTTGTCCCATACATTGCCACGGCCGGAGAGGTGAAAACCAAACCCACGCAGCACAGCGTTAAGGAGCTTCGCAGCATAGGCATCCAGCCGGATATTCTTCTGTGCCGGACGGATCGATATTTATCGAAAGAAATCAAATCCAAGATCGCTCTGTATTGCAATGTGGGAGTGGATGCGGTGATCACCGCAAAGGACGTGGACTGCATTTATGAAGTCCCTCTCATCTTTCACAAGGAAGGGCTTGACGACAGGCTCGTTGAAATCCTCCATATCTGGACAAGGGCGCCGAGGCTGGAAGCGTGGGAGGAACTGATCCAAAAAATCAGGGCGCCCGAATTTGCGGTGAATATCGCCATCGTCGGCAAATACACCAATTTGACCGAATCGTATAAGAGCTTAAATGAAGCTCTCCGCCATGGCGGAATCCCCAATAACTGCAAAGTCAACCTTGCTTTTGTGGATTCAGAGACGATTTCCAATGAAAATGTCGCAAGCATCCTTTCGAATGCCGACGGTATCCTGGTTCCCGGCGGGTTTGGGCCAAGAGGGATCGAGGGAAAAATTTGCGCGGCACGGTATGCCAGGGAAAACCAGGTTCCGTATTTCGGCATCTGCTTGGGGATGCAGGTCGGGGTCATTGAATTTGCAAGAAGTGTTGCAGGGTTAAAAGGCGCGCACAGTTCCGAATTTGATCCGTTTACCCCTCATCCGGTGATTTACCTTATGACGGAATGGTTTGATGACAAGACCGGAACCGTGCAAAAGCGGGATGTGACTTCGGATAAGGGAGGGACCATGAGGCTGGGCGCCTATCGATGTCAGGTTCAAAAGGAGACCCTGGCTTATCAGGCGTATGGCGCTGAGACGATTTCAGAGCGGCACCGGCACCGGTATGAATTCAACAATGCCTAC
>MGQD01000083.1:5683-5768 GCA_001797695.1 Deltaproteobacteria bacterium RBG_13_49_15
GCCAGTTTCATCCGGAATTCAAATCCCGTCCCATGGACCCCCATCCGTTATTCAGGGAATTTATCAGGGCAGCCCTGAAACGGTC
>MGQD01000083.1:5897-7324 GCA_001797695.1 Deltaproteobacteria bacterium RBG_13_49_15
TGCGGATATCGACAAAACCGTGATGATCCTTGATTGTTCCCCATACGACAGCCATCCCCAGTCCGGTTCCGCTTCTTCCCATAATTTTTTTTGTGTAAAAGGGTTCAAAAATTTTCTTAAGATCTTCAGGAGAGATTCCGACTCCGACGTCTTCCACGCTGAGGGTAATATAATCTCCCGGAGGGATCGTCTCATATCCTGTTAACGGCTCATTGATGGCCCTGTTTTCCGTTATAACCATCGCTTTTCCACCGTTCGGCATCGATTCCGCTGCATTGGAAACCAGGTTCATGAGCGTTTTTGAAAGATGAACGGGAGATCCGATCAGATTTAACAGATCCGGTGAAAGGCCGAAATTGATTTGAACTCCCGGATGGAATGTCAATAGCTTTTGGAACTCCGGGCTTTTCATGTATTCCTGAATGATTTTGTTGAGATTAACCACTTCGGTAACCGCCACCCCTCGTCTTGCCAGCGTCAGCATGTCCTGAACGATGGCCGCCGCCTTTTCTCCGGATTTCCGGATGGTTAAAAGCGGTTTTCTTAAAGGGCTGTTTTCAGGCAAGTTCATCAGGATCAATTCCGGATAGCTGACGAGGCCTCCAAGGATATTGTTCAGATCATGGGCCACGCTTCCGGCAAGGGCGCCGACAGCTTCCATCTTTTGTGCGCGGGTAAGTTTTTCTTCAAGAGCGTTGCGTTCGGCCTGGTCTGATGCGAGGCTTTTGACCATGACGTTAAATGCCATTGCCACTTGCCCGATCTCATCGGTTCGGTTGATCTCTATGGGATGGAAATGCCCTGCCGCCACATCCCCGGCAGCGGAGATGATCCTTTTTAAAGGCTGATCGATCCGAAATTTAAAGAGAATAAACACCGCCAGGACGATTGCTATAAGAAGGCCGAATGTGCCCAGAGTGATGATGCTCCTGGAGATAGCGATAGGCGCTTCATAGTCTTTTTGCGAAATGAGGCTGATGATGTGCCACCTCCAGAAAGGAAAATAGCGGTAGTGGATGACATACGGTTTTCCCCACAGATCTTTGAAGAGAATGGATGATGTTTTTTTATCAAGGGGAAAGGGAAACGGCGCATTATCCGGAATCGAAACAGTGCCGTCCTTCACCTGTTGATTCTCTTCGACTACGATGACTTCAATGCCGGGGAAATCCAGGCGGTGTGCTTTGATTTCCTCAAGAGCTTCTTGTTTTGAAGCGGCATTCATAGCCGGGTCGTTTTCCAAGTGCAGGCTCATTAAATCCGCCAGGCGTTCGTCGCAGGTCGTCACCCCCATATGGCTGTAATGGAGCAGGTTGGAATGGATATGCTCTCTGAAGAGATTGGATAGGGGGCGGGTCATAAGAAAAGTGGAAACGGATAAAATAAAAATGCCGATGATGATGGTGGGGATAATGATGGCCAAAAGG
>MGQD01000083.1:7332-10508 GCA_001797695.1 Deltaproteobacteria bacterium RBG_13_49_15
TTTAAACATGCAAGCGACTGTTTCCCGGCCGAATCAGGGGGCTATCCATGTTCAAGCTCCTCCGACAAGAGGATCGCCTCGGCGATGTGGCGGATCGGTTTTCTTGAATCCATGCTTCTTTTTTGAATCCATCGATATGCTTCTTCACCGGTTTTATTTCTCTTTTTCATGAGGATTTCCTTGGCCCGTTCCACCAGTTTCCGGGTTTCCAGCTCTTCCTGAATCACTTTTGTTTTTACCATGAGTTCCGTGTTAAGAATGGCTGCCGCCGCCTGGTTAGCGACGGTCGTAATCATGTTGATCTCGGTTTTTGAAAACAGATAGGGCTTCGATGTAAAGCAATTGAAGACGCCGATGACCCTCCCGTCTTTCACCTGAAGAGGGACGCTCAGCATCGACACCAGCCCCAGTTTTTTCGCCATCTCCTTTTCTTTAAAGCGAGGTTCTTCCAGGACATTTTCCACCATGAGGGGCTGTTTGTGGGATGCCACAAATCCCACGACCCCTTCGTCCATTCCGAGAGACCGATCCTGCACATAGTCGGGATCAATGGTCTGAGTCGCTTTCAGCCGGATCTTTTTCGGGCTTTCACTCTCGTCGATGAGCCATAAAGAACAGATCTCAACCCCGGTCACCTTGGCCGTTACCATGACGATCAGCTTCAGAATGTCTTCAATATACAGATCGGAAGTGATGGCCCGGCTGATGTCCATCAGGCCTTTGATAAATTTATCATAGGTGTCAGGGATGATTTTATCCATAATAGTGATTCGCTGGTAAATATAGCCAAAGGCTATCAAGTTTTTTATGGCAGAATAATATGAATTGTTCCAAAAATCAAGGTATCGTTTGACGCATCCCGTTTGGCTCAATAACGTAGCAATCCGGACAGAGCGCGTATCACCGCTTCGGGAGAAATTCCGGAAAAGCATTCGCTCGTTTTGCATCCCCGTTCCCTGGCTTCAAAACACGGATGGCATTGCAGGCGCCCCTGAACAACGCAGACAGCGCGTCCCAGGGGCCGCCATCTTGTGGGATCGGACGGCCCGAACACCGCCACCGTAGAAAGCCCCAAAAATGCGGCAAGGTGGGTGATGCCGGAATCGTTTCCCAGAAAAGCGACGCCTGTCTCCAGGAGATCGGTCAGTTCCAATATATCCATGCTCCGGTAAACGGGAATACCGGATGCATGTTTTGCCAGATGATTGAACAGAAACAATTCAGCCGGGCCGAGAAAAAAGGCCGGTTCCATATTTAGGGACCGAAGCAGCGATGCTGCGTTAATGAAATTAGCGACAGGCCACATTTTATCCCTGCTTCCCGCCCCGGGATGGATCCAGACCCGTTTTGAAGAGGACTGCTTGACCGGCTTACCCCAGTCTTCCAGTATTTTTTCAACCGTTGTTTTCGGTTTGTTGATAAGCCCGGTGGAGTAAAGCCCTGACAGAAGATGCTCGGCCACATGAATCGGCTGATCGGCATCGGGACGTGGAGGGATGCGGAAGACGGGGAGTCGTGTTTTTTCCCGAATGGTCCGATACAATGCTTCGGAATATGAAAACAGCAGAACCCCATTATAGGCATTAAGCAGATTCTCGATTGCAGGATCGACCGAATCCGAGTAGAGAGAAACAAACAAGGGTGATTCCAGCGAGTAGCTTTTTTCTGAAAAACCGTGCCTGCAGGTCAATTGTCCCAGTTGATCCCGGCAAAGGAGATGAACATGATATGAATGAGTATTCAACGCAAAAAGCGTGGGATAAGCAAGGATGAGATCTCCCAAAGCCCCATGATGGACGGCTAGGATTATTTTATGAGACATGATCAAGCGCCTTTAACCACTATGCGTCCTGGTCGGTCTTAAGGATTTTTTCAAAGATTTTATTCCCGCTGGTTATGATAACCAAAGAGGGGGCCGAATCAAGTCGTATTTCGGGAAATACGGCCTAAAAGTCTTGACACGTATCAAAAGTTCATATAGTTATTAACAGAGAATGGAAATACAAGATATTGTGTAGTTTGTATTTTTTGAAACCATTGGGTAAATTCCTTGTCTAAAGAATCATCGGTGGATATCGTGGATTTTAAAGATTATCCGGTATGGATTAATAAAGAATCAAAAGGATGATGTTATGCTTTCCCAGGAAATCGATATTCTGCATATGATCGCCAGTGCCAGCATCATGGTACAATTTGTGCTCTTGCTTCTTCTCTTTTTTTCCGTTACCTCCTGGTCTATTATTATCATAAAATATCGGTTTGTTCGCAAAGCATTCAAGGAATCCACCCTTTTTTCCGACTTCTTTTGGAAAAGCCGGGATTTTTCAGAGGCATTTGCCAAGGCCAAACAGCTTCAGGTAAGCCCTTTAGCAAGAATTTTCAGGGTCGGTTATACGGAGTTGAAAAAATTGGCTCAGTCCGGATCTTCCTCATCCGTATTATCGGAATCCGCATCCCTGGGAGGCAAAATCATGGGGATCGATAATGTCAAGAGAGCCCTCAGGAGGGCCATTACCACTGAAGCGACCCGGATGACGAGGATGGTCCCTTTTCTGGCCACAACTGGGAATACTACCCCTTTTATCGGGCTATTCGGAACGGTTTGGGGGATTATGGGATCATTTCACGGCATCGGACTCAGGGGGTCGGCAAGCCTTGCGGTCGTTGCTCCCGGAATCTCGGAAGCGCTTGTGGCGACTGCAGCGGGCCTGGCGGTCGCCATCCCGGCGGTCATTGCATTCAATTATTTTATGCATAAGATAAGGATCATCGAATCCGAGTTGAACAGCTTTTCCGACGATTTTTTAAATATCGTCGAACGCGACCTGATGCGGGTCAAAGAGAGGGTGGAATGATGACCGGCGGCCATAATGACGGATTCATGTCGGATATCAACGTGACTCCATTTGTGGATGTGATGTTGGTGCTGTTAATCATCTTCATGGTTACGGCGCCTATGATGATTCATGGCGCCAATGTTTCCCTTCCTCGGGCAACGCTCGATCCGATCTCGTCCGAAAAGGATCATCTCCTGATCACTATTGATGCCGGGCAGAAGGTGTATATCAATGATTTTAAAGTGGGGATCGATTCCCTGAAGGATAAGCTGGCGAAGATCCTTGAAAACCGCGAGAACCGGGAAGTGTATCTCCGTGCGGATAAAGGGATTCCATACG
>MGQD01000083.1:10530-14587 GCA_001797695.1 Deltaproteobacteria bacterium RBG_13_49_15
TGAGATCAAGGGGGCGGGGGTTGAGAAACTGGGAATGGTGACCGAGCCCATTCAGATAGATGAGAAAAAGAATATTGTTAAACCCAAGCGCACATGAAAGATGAATTGGAAAGCAGGTTTTCCTTCTTTAGCGATGTGGAGAACGGATACCGGCCGTTCCTATTCACGTATATCCTTTCCGCGACCTGCCATATTGTTTTTTTCGCCCTGTTTGTTATCGCTCCCATGCTGGTTCCGGAAAGACGATGGATGCCGTCTGTGGTGAATGTGAGCCTGGTTTCGCTCCCATTCCCGGGAAAAGGAGCCGCTCCGGGACCGGTTATAAAAAAAGAGGCACCGGTTGAAGTAAAGAAAAAAGAGGCGCCGAAGCCTCCTCCAGAGGTGGTGAAGAAAGAAGCGCCCGTGCGTGTAAATAAATCCGAGGATCTGGTTCCAATTGAACCAAGGGAAAAGATCAAAACATCGTTGAAAAAGAAAACGTACCAGGTTTCTAAAGCCATTCAAAGCGCGATAAAGGATATCGAAAAAAAAGCGGAGGAGACGGAACCGAACACCCTGACAAAAGCGCTCGACCAACTCAAGGAAAAGGTAAGCAATGCCGATCGGAATATCGGAACCGGCTCTGATCCGGGCGGGGAGGGTGGGAACAAGGCCCTCGAACAGATCGATATTTATAAGGTGGAGATCGCATATCAGATTCAGAAGAATTGGGCTTTTTCCGAGCAACTGGCCGGAGGCCGAAAAGAGCTGGCTGCCAGGCTGGTCATCAAAATTATGCCGGGCGGTGAAATACAGGAGATCTTTTTTGAGACGAAATCCGGAAATGAGTATTTTGACGACTCGGCTTATAAGGCGATTCAGAAGTCGAACCCGCTTCCACCGCTTCCTCCGGGGTATCGTCGACCATTTTACATGGTGGGGTTGCATTTTACTCCATCCGGATTAAATTAAGGCGGCCAACACGTCAACGCCGCGTGCGACTGAGGAGTTGAACATGACCAACGCCATGCGCCGATATGGCATATCGCTGACAACCCTTGTTTTTTTTCTACTGATCTTTTCGGACAAATGCGATTCCGCTTTCGAATATATCGATATCAACAACCCGTTCTTGCGGAAGATCCCCATCGCCGTCCCGTTTTTTAAGGCTCTGTCGAAACAAAAAACCGAAGTCGATTTGGGAAAGAGCGGATCTCAGACGGCTGGTGAAACGCTGGCATTCACCGGATTTTTCAAAGTGATGGACCGGGGAGCATTTCTGGAAGATCCTCAATCGGCAGGGATCGAAACTGCAGAAATCCTTTTTAAGAATTGGGTCGCCATAGGAGCTGAACTTCTGATTACCGGAGGGGTGAACGTCAGGGGAGACATGGTCGAAATGGAATTCAGACTCTTCGACACCTTCAAGGGGAGGTTGTTGGTCGGAAAGCGATATGAAGGGTCTGTGAAAGATGAGCGGAAAATCGTTCAGCAGTTCTGCGATGAAGTGATTTATGCCCTCACCGGGAAGAGAGGTATTTTTAACGCGAAAATCGCCTTTGTTTCGAATGGTACAGGAAACAAGGAGATTTACATTTGCGATTTTAACGGAACCAATCCGAGGCAGTTTACCCGTAATAAGGCGATTACGCTTTCACCGGCCTGGTCGTCGGATGGGAAATGGATCGCCTATACCTCCTACGTGAAGGGGAAGCCCGATCTTTTTATCCACCATCTGAAAGAAAACCTCAATTCAAAGGTCGATCATGAGGGATTGAACATCACTCCGGCATGGCATCCCCAAAAAATGGAGCTTGCGGCGACTTTGTCTTTTTCCGGAGATCAGGAAATTTATCTGTTGACTGAAACAGGAAAAATAATTAAAAGATTGACACATAACAATGGTATCGATGTTTCTCCAAGCTGGTCACCGGATGGCACGCGGATCGCATTTGTATCCAAGCGCTCCGGAACACCGCAGATCTACGTTCAGAATATCGAATCGAATCAGGTTGAAAGGGTGACGTATTACGGAAAGCACAACACGCAACCGACCTGGTCGCCTGCAGGAGACCGGATCGCTTATACATCCATGGAAAAAGGAGAAACCAATATTTTCAGCATCGGAGTGAATGGAAAAGAGCCGGTGCAGTTGACCCATAACGCGAGGGATAATGAATCACCCTCCTGGTCACCCGATGGAAACCTGATTGCATTCAGCTCAAATCGGGAAGGCAATTCAAGGATTTATATCATGACGGCATACGGAACCGATCAACGCCGGTTGCTGACGATGCCTGGAGAACAATCGAGTCCGCAGTGGTCGCCACGAATCGTTAATTACTAATGTTCATAAATAGGGTAAAGGAGGAAAAAATGCAAAAAAGAATGTGGGTTGTTTTCGCTTTAGTCATGATCGTTCCGGGTTTGTTGTTTACGGTATCCTGCGGCAAGAAAAAAATTGCATCTGATCCGTCATCGGTAACTTCAGGTGCGGATGTTGGGAAAAAGGGAGGAGAAGGTAAAGATTCGGCAGCAGGAAAGTTAAGCGAAGAAGAGATGGCAAAACAAAAGGCCCTTGAAGAACAGCGAAGGAAGGAAGAAGAGGCGAAACGCAAACTTACAGAAGAGGCGAAACGCAAACTTACAGAGGAGCAGGCACGTTTTGAAAACGAGGATATTTACTTCGAGTTTGACAGTTCCACACTTCTGCCGACTGCACAGGAAGTGTTGAAAAAGAAAGTGGCCTATTTAAAAGCCAATCCCAAAATCAATGTGGTGATCGAGGGGCACTGTGACGAAAGAGGGACTAACGAGTACAACCTGGCGCTCGGTGACCGTAGAGCTAAGAGCGCGTTGTCCTTTCTTGCGAATCTTGGCGTTGAGACATCGCGGATGACCGCCATCAGTTATGGAGAGGAACGTCCGCTGGATGCCACCCATTCCGAAGACGCCTGGGCTAAAAACCGGAGAGCCCATACGGTCATCGAATAAAAGCCGATTAAGGAGTGTGCGGGCGGTGGAATTCCGCCGCTCACCCTCCTCCGGACATAAGAAGGGGCGTTTCAAGCCGATCAACTTTTTGAAAAAGAGCAATGCAATGAAAGTAATCGTTCTTTTTCTGGCTGCCTTAGTCTGTATTTTCAGTTGCGCTGTCCAACAGGATGTCGTCACACTCGATGACAATATGTCCATCCTGGAAAGACGTGTCGGCAAAGCGGAAACCGAAAATGCGGTTTTGAAAAAACAGATGGAAATCCTGACAAAAACCGGCGATGGAAAAGATCAGGATTTGAGAAGCAAGACCGCTGAAAATCGGGCGGCGGTGGATCGCCTCAATGAAGAAATTCAAGCTGTTCGAGGAAAATTTGAAGAAACGGAATTTCTGATCAAGCAACGCTTGGAGCCTTTTGAATCGACGCAGAAAGGAAAAGAGGATAAAGTCATACAACTGGAAAAGACGCTCCTTGATCTTGAAAAACGACTTGCCCGAATCGAGGGGTATTTGAATATGGGATCTCAGCCCCCCGGTTCTCAGGCCGGTCCGGCCCAGCCGGCAAAAAAGACGGATCCGGGTCAAGTCTTGTCGGATAACCAAATATATGCAAAGGGGAAAGAAGCCTTCGACCGTGGGGAATTGAAGGCAGCCAGGAATCTGTTTCAGGATTTGATCAAAAATCATCCGGCTTCGGTTCACGCGGATAATGCCCAGTTCTGGATCGGGGAAAGCTACTATAATGAAAAATGGTATGAAAAAGCCATCCTGGAATATCAGAAGGTGATTGAAAAATACCCTAAGGGAAATAAAGTCCAATCTTCAATGTTGAAACAGGGGCTCGCTTTCCAAAACCTGGGCGATAAGATCAATGCGCGTCTTCTTCTCAAGGAGTTGGTCCGCCTGTATCCGACGTCAAGTGAAGCCAACATCGCCAAGGAGAAGTTAAAGGAATACCAATAACCTTGGCGCCGAAAAAAAAGACAGGCTCCGGATGGTCAAGGTTATCGGTATAGATCCCGGGCTATCGGCAACCGGAATCGGAATTGTTCGCGGGAGGGGAAGAAAGATCGAAGACTTCTC
>MGQD01000084.1 GCA_001797695.1 Deltaproteobacteria bacterium RBG_13_49_15
AATAAATGCAGTTTTTTGAGTCGATGGCGTATTTAAGCGGAACCGCCTGGGGGTACTTGACATAAACGGCTTTACGCTTCTTAAGACCTTCGTCATATTCGTCATCCACTTTTTTCGGACATTTTTCAGCGCACAGCCCGCAAGCGATGCATTTCTCAATGTCCACATAGCGCGGATACTGGGTGATCTGAACCTGAAAGTCTCCTTCTTTCCCGGAGATCCCTTTCACTTCTGACAGTGTCAACAACTCGATATTGATGTGCCGGCCGACCTCGACCAGTTTGGGCGAGATAATTCACATCGCACAGTCATTGGTGGGGAAGGTCTTATCGAGCTGAGCCATAATTCCTCCGATGGAAGAAGACCGCTCAACAAGATAGACGTAATACCCGGAATTGGCGGCATCGAGTGCGGCCTGCATCCCGGCAATTCCACCGCCGACAACCATTATCGAACCGATCATTTTTTCCGACATGTGTTCACCTACGTTAAAAAGGCTTTGATTGAGCTTAAGTCCTTTTGATTCATTTGAATCCCAAGCTCCTCACCCGGTATCCCCATGGCAAGCCCAAGGAGCTGAGGATAAAGGATGGATGGAAGGTTATGGTTGCTTCTTCCTTTGGCTTCCATCAGTTTTTGGACGGTATCAAACTGGAGCTGGCACCATGGACAGGCGGCGCATAGAAAATCGGCGCCGGAGGCTTTTCCGTTTGCCAATTTTTTTTCGGTCAGCGTCATGGACAGATCATCGTTGACCCCAAGTAATGGCGCCCCGCAGCATTCCGTTTTCATGGACCAGTCCACACTTTCGGCGCCCGTGACGTCTACCAGTTCATCGAACACAACCGGAGCAACGGGGTCGTCAAACTGCATCACATCGCTGGGCCTCAATGCATGGCAACCATAATGGGCGGCGATTTTAAGCTTCTTGAACCCATTAGAGACCTTTTCTTTGATGGCCGTTGTGCCGATTTCCTTATGAAGCATGCTCAGAAAATGCTTCACTTCGACTTTTCCGTGATACGAAAGTTTTTCCTTTGATAAAAACGCGTTGACTTCGTCTTTCAGTCCGATCTCTTCCTTAAAAAGATGAGCCGCTTTCTTAAGGGTTCCGAAGCAACACTGGCAGAGCGTTAAAATAGACAGGTTCTCTTTTTCGGCCAAGGCCAGGTTTCTGGCTGAAAAAAGAAGGGAGGTCTTAAAGTCCGAATTTTTCATTGGATATCCGCAGCAGTTGAATTCACGGATATCCGCGACATTTACTCCAAGCTTTTTCAATACCGACCGGGCTGAAAGATCATACTGTTTTACCCTGGCTGGGATATTGCATCCGAGAAAGAGTGCGTATTTCATCATCGCTTATCCACAATCTTAGGTTGCTATGACTTTAGGAAGCGGTTTTGGCTTCCTTTACCGTCATGTTTTTCAATTCGTAAAGGATGTCCGTCACCTTGACACCCTGCGGACAATGCTCCTGGCATTGATAGCAGGTGAGGCAATCCCACAGCATCTTCGAACCCAAGGCCAGGTCTTTTAAGCCAAGCCCCAGTGAACGCATGATCTGATGAGGCAACAGGCCCACTTCTTCCTGTGGATTTTCGAAGCTCCCCACAACAGGGCACACGGTGGTGCAGTTTTCACAGGAAAAACAAAAGGTAAATGTACTGGCCTGCATCGACCGGACAGCCTGTCCCTTAAACCCTTTATCGATGGGAGTCAGCGGGATCACCTTCTCCGGCGTTTTAAGAAAGACGGATTTGGCCGCCAGCGCCTCTCTGGCTCGGGATAGGGGTTGACCATATCCGGCCGAATCAAGCTTCAATTGGTTTAAGCCCCGATAAAACGAGAAGGGAGAAAGGGAGAGAAGAACCGGCTGTTTTCTTGAAATCAATTCTTCTCTCACATTGAACCAGAGGTCTCTCAGATTGATTCCCACCGGACAGACCACGGTGCATCGATCACAGTTGGTGCACAGGTAAATCCCTTCCTGGATTGCCTGAAGCTCCTTTGTATCCAACTCTTTTTGCGAGGCATAGGATTTTAAAAAGGAGAGTTTTTCCGCAGGAAGAATGGTCCTGTTCCCCAGCGCTCCAAAAGCCACTGCGACCGAACATCGAAGGGAGCATGTGCCGCAGTGGGTGCAGGCATCCAGCTCCATGGCCTGCCGGGTGGCGATATTGGCCGGATTCGATTTAGCCGGATCCATCACCGCAGAAGTCATCAGGCTGATGGAGCTAGCTACGACATGAAACATTTTGCTGAACGGAAGATACGCCAGCCCGAAAAAGCAGGAAAGAAAATGAATATACCATAAAATGGTTGTGCCGGCAGCACGATCAATGGTCAGGGCGACCGGACCAAAGGCTTTGGCAGCGGCATATCCGGCAAAGGCTGATTTGTTTGGAGAATGGCAGTCCGCGCAGTTGGACTGATGCAGCTCAAAACCCTGATCCAGGACCTCCTGTTCAATCGGTGTTTTGATATTCGGCGAAACCGTTCCGTATTCATGTACCCAATAGCTTTCGAGGGCTTTTATCTCATCCGGGTCATCCATTCCGGCATAGTCCTGAACCATCCGCTGAAATTCGGAATAGGAGGACATCTTGGTTCCTTCCAGCAGGACGCCCGAAATCATAATAAGGGCCAAAATGACTAATGCATACCGGTCCATGGCGTTTGTCATCATTCGGGGGACTTTCAAAATGGCGCGCCTGAAGATTGCGATTCCAATTCCGATGACGACCAGCAATCCAAAGAAATCCCTGAGAAATAAAAAAGGGTTAACGGTAGAATAGTAATCGTTGAAAAGGCGCGCAGTGATGTGCTTTTCAAGGGCGTGCATTAAAAGGAGAAGCATAAATCCACCGTAAATCAGAAGATGCATGATCCACCGGAGCCGATCCTCCTTGGCGATTTGCAACTGCAACACGACATTCAGGACAAACGACCGGACTAGGACAAATAGCTTTGCGCTGAAGATGGCGCCCAAAATCCCTTTAACGGCGGCTCCAAACCGCTGGGCAGGTGAGAACCGGTATCCTAAGATGCCGATTTTCCGGGTAAACCAGGTGGAGATCTTGTAGATCATACCCACCAGAAAAACGGCGAGGGAGAGATAGAGGGATATGGAAAAAATCATTGACGCGTTTCCTTCGGCAAAAGCCCTTATTAATCAAGGATATAACTGTTTTAAAGAAACGCTCTAATTATCCGATTCATCCCTTCATGTCAATATGCAAATTTAAATAATAAATTTAATGGGTTACTTGTACCCAGTGCATTTTTCATGTTTTTTTTCGCACAATGCTCCCCCATGGGTTAAAGTGTGCCGATCAATCAATGAAGTGTATTTATGCAATCTATAATATACGGATGAATGTATACTTCTTAACCCTTTTCAGCCACATTCTCAAATGTCGCATGATAACGCTCAAAGCGTGATAAAGATCTCGAACAGTGCGCTGTCATAATTCCAATCATCAATGACGAGAAAATGCGGCATGTAGCGCAAGTGCAACGGTTCAGCAAAAAGACCCGACGCCACATCGCCGCATCATGCGAGGCCATCGATTTTCCACTACAACGTATTGAATTGACATAGTCCGTAGTGGAAAAAGGGCTGCAAAGTATACCATGAATCCTCTCTCTCCCCCCGACTGGGAGAGAGGGCAGAGTGTTGGAACGTCTCCAACAAATGCAGTGCTCATCTCAGAGGGCTGTTTTTTTGAAAGCGGATTCCCTATTTTTTTTCAAACCGGATATCCCCGAAATAAGCGGTTGCAGTTTCTCCGGTGTTGTCCGTATCGGTCATTATCGCGACTCCGGAAATCATAGGTGGCTCTTCACTGAAAGAGCGCCTGTAATCCTCATAAACATTCCGTTCCTCTTCGATCCACCTGTTTAACTTTTCGCTTCCACTTTCAACGACAACCATCATGGTTCGGTTCGTGTATGTATTGGGCAACATTGAGCCGACCTGCAACCGGCTTTCCCAGATGTAATTTATTGCCGCACGTGGCGGATACTGACCATAGAGAAGCTTGGCTGCTTCGTATTTTGATTTTTCGAAAAACCCGGCTTTTGCGGGATCATACTGAAAAGTGACATAGACACGTGCCGGGTAGTCGTCTCCTTCCTTGCGGGTGGCATCTCCTTTTTTCAGGATATTTTCAACCTTCCACTTCCACCGTATTACAGGATATTCAATCGGATTTATCCTTATTTCTCGGATAAGACCCGAAGCCGAAGCATTGGCTTTGGCCATGACAGCCGCAGATCCATTCTCTTCAACGATTGAATATAAAGTATGTTTGCTGACATTTCTGAAATAAACCGGTTTCCATCCTGCCGGTATGTTATTCCCGCTTTTACCGGCCGAAAATCTTCCGACATCTATCATTTCCTGAGATCTGAGGTCTCCCCCAAGAAAAAAGGTCATAATCAGACATACTGTCATTGTGATTCTGATTTTTCTTGAGATAGCGGTTCGTAACTTTTTCATGAAGCCGTCAAATAGTGGTATAGGCGTAGTAACGCTTCTTTAACACCAGGCTCTCTTTTCGTGATGAATTTGCTGCTAATTCTGTCCATCAACTCGGGGCGTTTCTGCAAAATCAGCTTTGCAGCAAGCTCTGCAGCGTTCGCCGTCAACTCGGCGCATTGCTTGAAGTGGGCTTTTATATCGTGTTTGACCGGTCTGCTTCCCGCAAGCCCCGCCTTTTAAGACGGGGTCAAGGGAAGCTATCTAAAATAGACATTTTCCTTGCCGGGAAGCCCCGCTCTTCAGAGCGGGGAGCTTCACATTTTTTGACAGTACTCTGCAACATGTTGCTCAATTCGAGGCTTTGAATGCATCATGCAAATGATGAGCGCAGTCACGCATATCCGGGCGGTTGCGGCAAGGTCGATCTTTTCCTAAAAGAAGTCCGGCAGCCATAACCGCACCGCTCAATGCTCCGCACATGCACACACTTTCCCCAAGGCCCATGCAAAAAGGAGCAGCCAGAGCCTAGGCTTCAGTGAATCCGCCATCCAGCCCATCGTTAAGAGTCACAACGACCGCTTCAGTGCAAAGCATCTGCCGGATCTTAAATCAACGCATCAATATCCGGGTTGACAGCATGATGGATGTGGGGGTTCTCAAGGAGGTGGAGGAGCTGCTCAAGCGTGGATTTTAACACGGCAAAGGATCCGGTTGGCGATCCATTCCGGCATCCGACTCAGCATAAAGACATGGGAAACCACCATGAACCCCCATCAGAAAATGATCTCAAAACGAGTCGTGGCGGTCCGATTTAATATTAGGAAATGGTAATTTTTTCAAATCGGCCAACTATTGTCAACAGATTAATTATGATATTGTTTTCAATGGGTTATAAAAGATAATGTGGTAAGTCAAAGGGATCTTAACAGGGCGAGACAGCAGTTTGGAATCATTGCGGATCGAACTTCGGATTCAGATAATATTCACAGTGGAGATGGTTCTCTTTCTCACAGATTTCATGTAATCTACGACCTCCGAGAACCATGCGGTTGCGGTATGCGCCACATACCGTCATCTCCTTTATAGAGTCAATTTTAATGTAATGAATAAAAGGACATATCATCGCGAGAATCCGTCCGGGTTGATCACCCGGCCCCAGTTCTTGGATTATTTTACCTATCATTGTTGAATCTAGTCTGACATCACCGATATATTTG
>MGQD01000085.1:0-1511 GCA_001797695.1 Deltaproteobacteria bacterium RBG_13_49_15
AATCGCCGTTCTTCCATATTGGCATCCACCTCGATAATTCGGATATCGGTTTTGATTCGATGTCGCAGTCTTTCGACAAAGATGCGATCTTCATCCGGATCGTATGTCGGATTCCCGGGAGAATCCACCGAAGACCATCCGTTTGTCGGGACGATTATGATAACCGGTCCTCGGGCCAAGCTCAGTTTCTTGACAAAAACATCGGCCACCTGTTCCAGTTCATCGGTTGATAGGCGGATCCATGACCGGAATTTATCCAGGTCGTATTTTTTCCTCTGATAATATTCCGGCTTGTATTTTGACTTGGCTGGGGTCATGTGATTGACGCTGCACGTGGAGATAATCTGAGGAATTCCGGCTCTTCCGGCAGATTCCAAACGATGGGGACCGGCATCTCTCATAAAACCGAAAAGGTGCTCCCCCACCCCTCCCGGCGCCAGATCCACAACCCCTTGAAAAAACCCTTCCGCGATCATTTCCTCCATAGCCCGATCGCCGATTCCGGCTGCCGAAAACCCGACAACCTGAAATCCTTCGGTTTCCAATCCCTTTCTTACGGAATGGGCGCACATTTCACAAGGACCGAGCATGGTAAGCGCAATGGCCTTCTTCTTTTCGGATTTCGCCGGTGAAACCCCTTTTTCCATCATGCCGGAAATGGCATATACCGCACGATCAAGAACATTTTTTAACAACCCGGTAACGCCTGAAATCTCGACGACCGAATGAAAAAGAGCGATATCGCCGGTCCCGATATACCGTGTCGAAAGACCCGGCAGGGCAGCGGTGGAGCTAATCATCAATTTCGGAATCCCGAAAGGAAGGGCCCTCATGACATCGGTGGCCATGAGAGTTCCGGTAGATCCTCCGACTCCCAGGACGCCTTCGATGTCCCCCTCCGTCAGCATTCTCCTCGCAATCACAACAGCCCCCTTAGTAATAATCTGGGTGATCCTTGAGCGTTCCCTGGACCGGCGGATCGTCTCAATGCTGCTTCCTCCTGCTTTAGCGACCCGCTCAGCCGGGACATCCGCCCGGAAAGCCGTTTCACCACCCATTGAAATATCCATAACGATGGGGACTAATCCGATGGATAATGCTTTTTCTCTAAGATAGTCGGTTTCCTCTCCTTTTGTATCGAGCGTTGAAATAATAAGGAATGCTTTGGGCATTTGGAGATTATCCTTTAACTTTTTCAGCGATTTCTTTTTTCAGCGCCTCCTTGTTCACTTTTCCGGAATCCCCAACAATCGGAAACGCATCCACAATTTCAAGCCGCTCCGGGAGTTTGAACATGGCCAGTTTCTGCTTCTTTAAAAAGTCGACCATTTCCTGAAAGTCAAAAGTCTGACCTGGTTTGGGAATGACGTAAGCGCATGCCCGCTCCCCCATTTCCCTATCCGGATACCCCACGATGGCCACCGATGAAACTTTTGGGTGCTCGTTCAAAAGCCCTTCGATTTCAGCCGGATAGATATTCTGCCCGCCGCGGATGATCATGTCTTTAGCTC
>MGQD01000085.1:1518-2097 GCA_001797695.1 Deltaproteobacteria bacterium RBG_13_49_15
GATCCAGAGGCAACCCTCTTCCACCTTCACGATATCTCCTGTGGTCGTCCATCCGTCGGAATCAAACACGGTTGCGGTGAGCGCCTCGTCGCGATAATAGCCGGACGGGGCATGGGGTCCCCGGAAATACAGAACACCGGGCTGCCCCTCCGGGACTTCTTTCCCGCTTTTATCCAAAAGCCGAACCTTATTCCCGGGAAGCATGCGGCCAACGGTCCGGCGCCGTAGTTCCTTGCTGTCAATGACGCGACATCCCGATACCGATCCCATATCCTGTGTCCCGAGATCGCTGGTGATAACCGCACTGAACGCTTGCTCGGCTTCCTCTGCGATTTGGGGTGATAAATAACCACCGGCTGACCGGATGAATCGCAACGAACTGAGGTCGTATTTGGATGTGTCCGCCTCCAGCATGCGAACCAGGTGGGTGGGGACCACTCCGATCGCCGTTGCACGCTCTTTTTCGATAAGGGCCAGCGCCTCCTCCGGGTTGAACTCCTCAAGCATGACGGTTTTCGCACCGACTAAAGGAGCTGCAAAATAGGTCAGCGTCCCCGCGGCGCCTCCGGCATGGGGGGC
>MGQD01000085.1:2184-4137 GCA_001797695.1 Deltaproteobacteria bacterium RBG_13_49_15
CACCAGCTTGGGGATGCCG
Source organism: Deltaproteobacteria bacterium RBG_13_49_15 (assembly GCA_001797695.1). Classification (GTDB taxonomy): domain Bacteria; phylum Desulfobacterota; class Desulfobacteria; order Desulfobacterales; family UBA2156; genus RBG-13-49-15. The sequence continues at coordinate 2,204 of MGQD01000085.1, forward strand.
GTTGTTCCGGACGTGGTCGTCAATAACGCAACATTCCATATGGGATCAAGCCGCCTTTTATGAAGAGTCGAGCCGTCGACCGGTTTTTTGGCACGTTCAAAGGCGAGTTGAGTCAGAGAATAGGTATCTTTCGGAGCATCTGCCGGGACCTTGTCATCAAACAGAAAGATATATTTGAGATGCGGGAATTCCCTCTGAAGCTCCTTGTACATCTGCAGATAATCGAATTTATTATAGACATGAAGAATGATGACCGCGGTAGCCTCGGTCCGCTCCACCATATAATGAAGTTCCCGCTGCCTCAGATAGGGATATACGGTTAATGAAATCAGACCGGCCCTTTCGCAGGCGATACGGGAGAGGAAACCGAAGACGCTGTTGGGAGATTGGATGATGACACGGGCAAATTTCGGAATCCCCATCTCCACCCAGGATGCAGCGATGGCATCCACGAGCCGTTTGGCTTCTGCCCAGGTGAGCCGGCGCCTGGAATCGATGAGGGCTTCCCGGTCTCCGAACTCACGCGCATTCCGTTCATAGAAATCGTAAAATGTTTCATTGGTCCAATAACCGTCTTTAACGAACTCATCTACCATTTGTTGCGTGTAACGGATCGGTTTCAATTCAATCCTCCATTTATTTTTCGGACGGTCTGATTCTCAATGCCGTGTCCTTGATAAATGACTACGTGTCTTCCGGGGTTTTGCTTTTCTTCTTTTCCCGGATGACCTCCCGAAACGTCTCCCAGAATTCCTTATTTTTATCTTTCCATGCAGCGCCCAACCGTTTTTCAAAATATGAGCTGGGCAGCTTTTCCTCCCATTTTTTCCATGGGTTTTTCCCTTCTTTCCTAGACTTTAAAACATCAATTAGAAAATTTTCAATATTGCTCATTTCTTCTTTTGGGATATAAGAATCCGCCCCTTCCTTGAACGACTTGACGATGCTTCCAGGAGTCAATGCATGCGCCGTAAGCATCACCGCGGGGATCTCTTTTTTCCGGGTGATGTCGAGTAATTTGTATCCGCCGACACCCATGATGTCGAGGATCGCAATGTCAAACTCCTGGGTTTCGAGCAATTCCTTTGCTTCTTCAAATGTGGAGGCCGTGACGAGCCGGCACATGGGAAGCAGGTCCCCCAGTGTCTCCAGCACATCGGGCTCATCGTCAACAGCAAGAATTCGTTTCCCTTCCAAGGTAATTGACATGGTCATTTCTCCTTGGTGCAGCCGGCCGGCGGTTTCAACTAGCGCCGGCGGCGATTTATATTCGTTTATAAGCCCAGCTCAGACCACCTGGCTTTGACTTTTTTCACTATTTCCTTATCTAGTTCGATAGGGACCGGTTTATTCTTCCAGTCATAGGGGATGGTGGCATCCATGAGGAGTCTTCCGGTGATGTCCCGCTCCTCGATGGGCAAGGACGGATCCAGGGGTGTGGACCGCCCGCGTTTGATGATATGGCACCGATTCGGTTGGAATCGGAAGCTTAAAGCATACATGACGCGGGGAATGTCCCAGGGATTGATATCCTCATCCACCACGATGACCGTTTTCAGGCCGTAGGCGCCCATCTCCGTTGAGATGGCTGCCGTAAGGACCTGATCCGCATGACCGGGGTACATCTGTTTCACGGAAATGATGGCTAAAAATCGGCCTGACCCTTCCGGAGGGCAGTAAACAGCCTTCAGCCCTGGAATCTTCATAGCCAGAAGTTGCTGCCATAAGGCCGCTCCATAGGAAAGAGCCATGGTCATGTGCGTGTCGGTTACCGCCCGGCCTACAGTCGTTCCCCAGAAAATGGGATTGTTCCGGTAGGTAACGCATTTAACGTCGATAAAGTTGCGGGGGTCGGTTCCGACTCCTGAATAATATCCGGTGTACTCACCGAATGGTCCTTCATCCATGAATTTCTCGGCATCCACTTCCCCTTC
>MGQD01000085.1:4200-4401 GCA_001797695.1 Deltaproteobacteria bacterium RBG_13_49_15
CGCTTTCCCTCGAAGCGCCCCGGCCACATCGTACTCGGACACAAAGGCTGAAATCCGCGCCGCACCCAGTATGAAAAGAAGTGGGTCGCATCCGACAACGGAGGCCACCGGCATCGGCTTCTTCATTGCCTGGTATTTTTTCAACATGAGATCCGCATGTTTGCCTTTGATAAACTGTGTTCCCATCTTGTTTTTACCGAG
>MGQD01000085.1:4546-10103 GCA_001797695.1 Deltaproteobacteria bacterium RBG_13_49_15
AAAGAAGCGCCGGCCCGCATTTTTCTTCGTTTAACTTTGCTATATGCGACAGCTCCAGATTCCAATCCACTTCCGCTTTGATACGCTTCAACAGCCCCTTGGTTTCCGCTTTTTGGATAAAATCCCTCATACTCTTCATTTAAATTATGCCTCCTTTTTAAAATAAAACCGATTTGTTTTCCCTTTCGGTTTTTATAGCTTTACTAGTCGTATCCCTTGATCATCCATTTTTACCGACAACGGGATATAAAGTTCGTTAATTCGGGAAGTTCGGATAAACTGCTATTGGGGGATTCGAATCCGTTTCATGGCCTGTTCCATCAACAGATCGTAACCGCTTTTTTTACCGATGACCGACTCTGCTTTTCGCCGGCTCCATACGGTTTCCGGACGGGCCTGAACGATAAATATGCTTTCCGGAAAGCCCAGATCGGCGTCAATTGCCCATTCGATATCCATCGGGCAACCGTAATGCTTCTCGATGTGTTTGGCTATTTTGACCAGCTCCCTGATCTCCTCGTCTTGCAGACAACAGGTGCATTGTCTTTTGGGGTCCACATTCGCATTGATCACCCGCCCTTCCTTCACATCAAACACGCATTCAATATGTTTTGCGGATATCTCTTTAACGCTGGCTTCCATAATCACTTTATCGACGACAAAACGGTCCGGATTAACCGATCCGGAAACCACCGTCTCCCCTAATCCCCAGCTCCCTTCAATGACGACCTTGGATGGATCGCCATTCGTTGGATTTAAGGTGAACAGAACTCCGGCTGTCCTTGAGTTGACCATTTTCTGAACTCCGACGCTGATGAACACCTTTTCATGAGGAAATTGATTCTTAATGCGGTAGGCAATGGCACGGGGTGTAAAAAGGCTGGCCCAGCAGCTCTGCACATGCGAGATGACATTATAAACGCCCTGAATCCATAAATAGGTATCCTGCTGACCTGCAAAACTTGCCGTAGGCAAGTCTTCAGCAGTGGCGCTCGATCGGACCGCCACCGGAACATCGGCGACGGCGCATGCCCGGCAAAGCCCAAGATAACCGTATTCAATGGCCTCTCGAATATCCCCGGAAATGGATCCTTCTTGAATGCATGCTTTTATCCGTTCACTGGCACGATCCAAAGATGATACATCCTCAGGTTGAACATCTTTAAGTGTTTCATAAATCTTATCATCAATTCCTGTTTCAGAAATAAATTTCAGATAGCAGTCGGTCGTTACGGCAAATCCCGGCGGAACATGGATACCGGCTTTTATCATCTCGCCCAGGCTTGCATTTTTGCCTCCTACAACGGAAATCGCTTTCTTATCCAAGTCCTTCAGATTCAGGACATAATTCATTTCGTCCTCCGTCATCGACCCTTTTTCCTTCCCTCTGAGCTTCGTTTAGCGCAGAGGGAAGGATCTTAAACAGACGAATTTAATGAAAGGATAGTGAAATAAATCCGGTTATTTTGCTCTTTTAACGATTTTAACGACACCCGTATCGCCGTCCACGCGGATGATGTCGCCGGTTTTAATAACCGTCGTGGCGACACCAGTTCCGGTAACCGACGGCACTCCATATTCCCGGCAAACAATGGCGGCATGGCTTGTGAGCCCTCCGATGTCGGTCACTGCTGCCTTGATCTGAGTAAAGACCGGCGCCCAGGATGGATTTGTGGTTGGGCAAACGATTATTTCGCCCGGTTTCAAATTCGAAATTTCTTTTAAAAGCCTCAGCACTCTTGCAGGCCCTTCGGCAACGCCTGCCGATGATGCAAACCCCTTAATTTCCGATATGTCGCCCACCGTCGGTGCTTTCATCCCCTTAAGCCACTCTTTGACTTTGTCGGTCGTAATCCCCCAAAGCATGATGGTAAACGGCTCTGCCACTTCTTCAGGAGGAACGCCCAGCGCCGGGGTCGGGATCCACTTTTTGGCCGCATCCAGAATTTTTCTTCTTTTCTGAGCCTTGGCCTTGTAATAGCTTCCCCTCATCGGGATGTTGACGCCCAGAGCCCATCCGGTCGCTACCTCGGTGAGCAGTTCGGGAATTTCATACCGGTTGAACATAAAGATGTCATCCACGTCTTCAATCATTCCGGCTTTAACCAGAAGCTTCCCAAAGTTCCTTATTTTATCGAACCAGATGGTATGGAACCAATGCTCCACCCAGAACAGGTGATCCTCGGCATACCGATAAATCGTCCGAATGGTGTTATAGGCATTATTGAAAGCGGTCCGATCTTCATCTGTCTTAATCAGGCCGACATATTCGGCAACGATCGCATCCCGTTGCTTATCGATATTGTCCAGCGACCGTTCGATCTTCTCTCCCTTTTCGAGCCTTTCCACGTAGTTTTTAATATATCCGTAAGGGATATCCGGACTGTTGATCCAGCTTCCTTCATAATGAAGCCAACCGCTTCCGCAGGATACAAAAAACCACGGATCTTTGGCCTTATTGAATTGATCCAGCCACTGCCGGCCATCGGGGGTTTTATCCAGCTCGGCAATCTTTTGTTTCGCTGTCCGGTCGCTTTTCAAAATGTCCGAAACGCCGCGAAGGGAGGTGGCAAGTCTCGCCAGGCTGCACAGTTCTTCCTCCGGCCTGAACATAGACACATAAGCGCCGGCAACCATCTTGCCGATGGCGCTCTCGCTGATACCGGGGAAAAGCTTTCTCACCACATCGGCAAACATCAGATATGCCAGGTAAGTCAGGTTGAGCATTTCAAAATGATATTGCCATCCCTTAAACATCTGGTTGACGAGCTTATCGAATGCCGCGATGAGGTCATACGATACATAGCATCCGGTCGGCGCCGGAATGACCTGGTCTTCGGGAACGAACTTCGGAAGATCCGACGGAACCACAACGGCAGCCATTTCCTTCCCGAGAACTTTGAATTTTGTAAGCCACTTGTCCCAAAGTTCATCATAATGATCAAACACATAAAACACCCTTTTCCCGAACAATTCCGCCTTTTCTTTAATGACCTCTTCAGGCGGGGGGGCGATGGCGCAAATGTACATATAGCCGCCGACCATGCGCTGAGCGATCCCCTGAGCCGGCGGTATACAAAAGACACGGGTCGTATATTGGGAAAGGGAGATCTGCCATGCTTCCTGGAAAATCAGATCCAGCGGCGGCATGGGCTCAGGGGCGTGTATCTTATCCAGATACCAGAACTGTTGCTTTTCCCACTCACCTCTATCCTTTGAAAAGAGGTAATGAGACGGGTACATCTCTTCCCACCCTTCAAGTTCTTTTGGAACCTTAAAGTCATGGGGATCCGGGAACCGATCTGCTTTTTCCTCTGCCATTTTTCCTCTCCTTATTTTAGGGGTTAACGCACGAATTATGATGTTAAGCGCCCATCAAGGCTTGATGGCTTCGTAAAAAGTCCACCTGCTGCGTTACGCTGCATCCCCTGCCCGGTTGAATGCCGCTTTGCGGCCCTGCTTCGCAGGATTCAACCGGGTAAATCATTGCGGTGTACCTCGTAAGTACGCCTCATTCCTCAGGATTTGCGCGCCTTGCATCTGAAGCTTTTTACTTTGCCATCCCAATTTCGACTTTTTACGAAACCACCATGTTTTGAACAGGAAGAACAGCGCCATTTGCAAGTGATAAAGGGATAATGATAAATGGACTCTTTAAAAATAAATAACGCCAAAGGTTCATAAATGTCAATTTGATAATTTTTATATGATCCATAAATAAATTTTATGTATGATCAAAAATCATAAAATATCTTTACCTATTGGTTTAAAAGTCGTATAAAAAAGGAACCAGGGAACAGAAGCTGGACCGAGAAAAAAGATATATCGAGATTCGGCAATAGCATGCTCAACCTCAACCATCTCCGCATTTTTTATCATGCTGCAAAAAACCAGAACTTTACTGCTGCGGCAAAGGAATTGTTTATCACCCAACCGGCTGTTTCCGCTCAGATCAAATCTTTTGAGAATGACTGCAGTCTGACCTTTTTTAAAAAGAGAGGCAGGAAGGTCCATTTGACGGACGAAGGGTATAACCTTTACGAATATTCGAAAAAGATCTTCGAATACGAACATCTCATCGAAAATGCCATTGAAGAGATGCGCGAACTGAAATGCGGCCTTCTCCGTTTGGGAACAACCAAGGCGTACGCCCGATATTTTATGCCGTTTATGATCAGCACCTTCCGGGATAAATATCCTGAAATTAAAATTCAGCTTGACGAAGGAAGCTCACTCGAGATGATCCATAGTCTCCTCTCCTTCAGGAACGAAGTTGCCGTCATTGCCAGGGCCGAAGACCATCCGGATGTAAAATTCATACCGTTTACCCAGGAGGAGATAATCCTGATTGTATCGCCGAATCATCCGTTTGCAAAGCGCGGAAGCGTCTCGGTTCAGGATTTGGCTAAAGAATCGATTATAATGAAGGAGCTGGGATCAGGGACCAGGAAGCGGATCAATGAACTTTTTGCTTCATGTGGATTAACTCCGGATGTGTTGATGGAGACCGGGAATGCGGAATTTATCAAGCAACTGGTGCAGCGCGGCGAAGGGATATCCTTTATCGTCAAAGAAGCGGTTCGCACTGAATTGAAGGAAAAAACGCTCGCAACAGCGAAAATCGAGGGCCGCCGGATCGATCTGGATGTCAGCGTCGCCTATCTTAAAAATCAACACCTGTCCCCCCCGGCAAAAGCATTCCTTACCATGTTGGACATGCTGGAGCCAAAAGATCTGACCCTGAAAGGCATAGGGACTCTCATGGCACAGATGCTGGCCGCCCGGAAACGGAAAGCGGAAATGATGAAAGATATCAAAAGGAAGACAAAATGATTTTTGAACTGGACGGGAAAAAACCAAAAATCGGCAAGAATGTGTTCATTGCCCCGACTGCGGTTGTGATCGGAGACGTGGAACTCAAAAACGGCGCCAGTATTTGGTATGGGACCGTGCTAAGAGGGGATATGGAATCGATTGTGGTTGGACAAAACACCAATATTCAGGACAACTGCAGCGTGCACACAGAAGATGGGAACCCCGCCATTATCGGAGACGACGTAACGGTTGGACACAACGCCGTAATCCATGGATGCATCATTGAAAACCGCACCCTTATCGGGATCGGATCGGTCATTCTGACCGGCGCTCATGTTAAGACTGGAACCGTCGTTGCCGCAGGGTCCCTCGTTAAAGAAGGTCAGATCGTCGGCCCGAACCAACTGGTGGCCGGATCTCCTGCTTCCGTGAAGCGGGAGTTGCCCCCGGAAACCCTCGTACGGCTGGAAAAACCGATCGCTGATTATCTTTATCTTTCAAAATATCATGCCACGCTCAAGCAGGTAAAATAACCCTTGATCATCGACAGCGTTGCTGACCTTGTTCATGCCATACGAAAAACCAGTCCATGAATTCAACAGCCGATTATGGAGTTGTTCTTACCCATAAGCATTACCTCCTTAGATTCTTTTTACGCTGGTGAGGTTTTCGATGACGTCACAGTCATCATCCGATTTGAGCATGAGTGCGCTTTGAAGCATAGGCAGGATCTTTTTGTTTT
>MGQD01000086.1:0-1640 GCA_001797695.1 Deltaproteobacteria bacterium RBG_13_49_15
AGATCTCAGCAGGGTAAAGAGCGCCTGCGGAAGGAGCGCTTCTGTAAAAAAAACGTTCACCTGAAAGTCGGCGTTGAGAAGTGATTCCGTATGCAAGACGGAGCACCCATGACACGCTTGAAGCGGACGGCTTTGATTTTTTTGTTGCATCGCTTTTTCCGGAGCAAAGAGACCACAAGTCGATTTCGGGAAAATCAAAGGTTTGAGGAAGAGGTATCGACTTACAGTTAGAATAGGTTTTATAAACGGACGGTTGATTTATCCAGTCGAGCGCTGAGCCGGTCATCCGGTTACGAAAATAACCGGTCTCCCAATGGTAGCCATAAGCGGTCGCCGTCACCCAATGATCAGGATTGAAACTGTCATTCATAGTCGTAATGAAAATCAGGTCCGGGTATGAATTGCACGATACTTGCGGATATAGCCGATCGGATTATAGGAAAGTTTGGCCTTGCGAAGACCCGGATCATCCAAATCCTGTTCGCGGTTCACAACTTGGAAACGGTTTTCCTGGTGCGAAAGAAAAATCTGATTGATCGCCTGGTAAATACCTTGATATTCTTGGTTTCCCTTTTCAAAATGAATTACCAGGGTATCGTTATCGAGGCGCTCCCCAACGGTATAGGCGGCCATTTTCCCCTCAATAAGGATGGCGCCTCCCAAAATATTGGATAATTTTTCCCAGTATTTCAATATTTTTTCAATCACCTGATTTTCCGCATCCAGCATTTCAGACGACTCGCAATCACGCCAGGCGCACCAGTTGTTCTGCATTCTCAGCGCCTCTTCAGTCCATCCGGGATCGATCGGGATGTATCGGCAATTGTATTTTTTTAGAAATTGGTTGAGCAGGTTTTTTTTCTTGTGAAAACGGTTTCCTTTCAATGATATCAGTTCAGGGGCAGAGTAAAGATAATCCCAATTTCCTCTTTCTTCCTCAAAATGGTATGGATTGGCATTCCGGCGTTTCCAGTATTCGACGAGTGGTTCGGGGAGGCGGGTAAAAAATGGAGGTTCACTTTCAAATTGATCAAAACGGTGATCCCAGTCGATCCGGTCCCACGCACCGACGGGCGCCCACATGATCTCATTTGGGCGGGTCTGCCTTATCCAAACCAGGTCTTCGTCCCATGCCCAGAGCAGTCCGTAAGCTTCAGCCCACCCCCACAGATTGATAAAGCTGTAGTCCGAACCTTTTTGGGAAACCCTGGAGAAGTATTTCACGTATCGATCCTGCAGATCGATGGATATCGGTTCGAAATTCAATTTCATAAGGCGCTACTCCATTTCTGAGGATATCGATGGAACCAGTATCATCCGGATGTCCATCACGTTGGTATGAGTCGGACCGGTAATGATCAGATCTCCGAGTGTTTTAAAAAAATGGTAGGAATCATTATTTCGGAGATAGTCGGTCGGATCCAATCCGGCGTTAACAGCCCTATTGAGGGTTGTATTGTCCGCCACTGCGCCTGCGGCATCGGTAGGGCCGTCGGTTCCGTCGGTTCCTGCGGACATCATCACGACGGGATCGCTGCCGGCGATTTCAGGGACGGCGCATAATACGAATTCCTGGTTTCTTCCTCCAAGCCCATTTCCGGTTACAGCAACGGTGGTCTCTCCGCCTGAAAGAATGCAGG
>MGQD01000086.1:1793-2085 GCA_001797695.1 Deltaproteobacteria bacterium RBG_13_49_15
GTCCCGATGCGATGACGTCCGGGAGATCCCCTACCACATCGGACAGCATCAGGGCAATGTGATAAGCCGGATAAGATGTTCGTGCAAGCCTTCCTCCTTTGATTCCGGAAATATGTTTTCGGATCGCATTGATTTCCTTAATGGCCGCGCCGCACCCAAGAAGCTCTTCTATAGTACGTTGTTTTTCCGAAAGGGTTATTCCTTGGGCCGGAAAGGGGAGGAGGGCCGACCCACCGCCGGAAAAAAGAGAGATCACCAAATCGTTTTTTTTCGCTTTTTCGGCGAGCTTCAA
>MGQD01000086.1:2095-7638 GCA_001797695.1 Deltaproteobacteria bacterium RBG_13_49_15
GCGCCCCTGTACCCATTTTCATCCGGGACAGGGTGTCCGGCTTCGATAATAGTCGTTTTTTCCAATTTGCAGGTATGCCGGTATTTGACTACGATGCATCCTTCGGCGATCCGGTCTCCCATCTTTTTTTCAATCACGGATGCCATGGATGCCGTAGCCTTTCCGGCTCCGATCAAGTAACATTTCTTTATTTTTGAAAGGTCATGTTTACCCCCATCGACATAAAGACGGTTGTTTGTGATATGAAAATGCTTTTCAACACAGGATCCGGCGTTAACGGCAGCGACGGCTTTTGAAAAAATAGTAATGGCGTCGTTTCGGGTTCGGGATAGGATATTAAAAAGGTTGTTCACAGGTTATCCTTCCATGGGTTCCATCTGCTCATTTTAAAAATTACGTTTTGCCGTCTGTATTGTCAAGGATGAATCCGAAACAGCGAGCACATTTCCCGCTGCTTGCAACGGGGAGCTTCAACCCGAATGCCGAACGTCCCAAGTCCTTGACTTATGCATGAAGGAATGTATGATGGAAGTTATGACAGAGGAAGTGCCGATGTGAAATTGCAAGAGCCCCGATTGTCGGATTTTTTAAAGCAGCATTTTATCATTGCCATGCCGGGATTGATGGATCCCAACTTTTCCCAGACCGTTACTTGTATCTGCGAACATACGTCAATGGGGGCCCTTGGAATTGTCATCAATCGAATCCACCCATTTGCTACCGCAAAAGAAATCTTCGAGGAATTAGAAATCGCTTATCGGCCGGAAAAGGGGTCGGCTCCCATTTACGCCGGAGGCCCGGTTCATTCCGGAGAGATCTTTATCCTGCACGGCCCTCCGCTCCATTGGGAGGGATCCATCCCCATTTCCTCATTCCTAGCAATGGGGAATACAAAAGATCTTCTTTGCGCTATTGCGGCGGGAAAAGGTCCCGGTTCTTTTATGATCGCCTTAGGATGTGCCGGATGGGGTCCGGGTCAGCTCGAATCCGAAATCAAAGCCAATGCCTGGCTGACCGGCCCTTTAATTGAAGAAATTATTTTTCATACGCCCGTTGAGATGCGGTGGCAGGAAGCGGTAAGAAAATTAGGGATCGATCCGGCTTTTTTGGCGGATACTGCCGGTCATGCATAAGGAGTCGGTCGTTCCCGGTGATGAGCATATCGTGCCTATCCTTCCCTTTTGGTCTGCGGTTTCGGCTTTCTTTTTTTCAAACACTCCTTGTCTTTTCGGACAAATGCACACAGTTTGGGATTGTAATATTCCTTACAGTTTAGCGGATTATAAAGCGGGCATTCCGGATGCTTTTCTGACATAACCCTATTTCCCTTTTATCAATTGATGGCCTCAACACAGCGTCGTATTTCTGATTAAAACCAGATTATCACAAACCCATTCAAATTTCAATGGGTTGACACCAATGAAGTGAAAACCGATGAAAACCGAAATGATTTTGACAAAAAACTCTGATGCGTATACTAAGCATCGGTAAAAAAATGAGATATGGTTGAGATCGTAAAACCCATGGATTCATACCGATCGATAAAAGAAGAACTCAAAAAGACCAACCAGAACCTTCTTGAGCTCTTATCGGAGCTTAAGTTCCTGCCTCACGTGACTGAAAACGCCTTTTCCGCCTGGGAAAAAACATGTATGAGCATTCAAAAACAGATGGCGGAAGAGACGATTCGAGTTGCTGTCGTCGGTGCAATCAAATCCGGGAAAAGCACCCTTACGAATGCCCTTTTCGGCGGTGACTATCTGAAACGAGGGGCCGGCGTGATCACCTCCATTGTTACCAAGATCCGTACCGGAAATCAATTAACCGCCAGGCTGAATTTTAAATCCTGGGAGGAGATCAACGACGAAATCGATCAGGCCTTGGTCCTCTTTCCCTATTTGAAAAAGCCAACTGAAGGACAACGGTTTGAGATTCGACAAAAAGAGGCGAGAGCTGCGTTAAAAAAAGCCCTTGAAACGCTCGGCGCCGATCAACTGATAACCAACGAAACCCGGACGACGCAAAGCGTCGTTCTTTCTTCATATCTGAATGGATACGACCGGGTCTCAACCCTTTTGACCCTCGACAATACCCTGTTGGAGTATCGGGATGCGGATTTTGAGAAGCACCGGGAGTTTGTCGGGAATGAATCGCTGGCGGTTTTCCTGAAAGATCTGTCGCTTGAGATTCAACATGAACAATTCGAATCCCATATCGAAATTGCCGATTGTCAGGGGAGCGACTCTCCGAATCCGCTGCATCTTGCCATGATTCAGGATTACCTGACAAAAACCCACCTGATCGTTTATGTCGTAAGCAGTCGAACAGGGCTCAGGCAGGCGGATATCAAATTCTTGTCAATGATTAAAAAGATGGGGATTCTGGATAACGCCCTGTTTGTGGTCAATTGCGACTTCAGTGAACATGATTCATTGGAAAATTTAAAGGATCTGATCGCCAAAATCGAGAAGGATATCATTCTGATTCAACCGAATCCGGAAATGTTTACGTTTTCCGCACTCTATCAACTCCTTAACACCAATGGTCTGCCGCTTTCAACAAAGGACCGTTCCAAATTGGTACAATGGAAAAAAGACAAGGAGTTAGCCGGCTTTTCGAAAAACGAAAGCCGGCGATTTGAATCCGTCCTGACGGACCGGATTCAGCGGGGAAGATACCGGTTGCTGTTGAAAAATCATGCGGAGCGATTGTGGATCGCCGCTTCGGGAGTAGCCCATTGGATAGAGCTCCATCATGATCTCTTGACAAAGGACGCATCCGGGGTAACCCGCATCATGGAGAAAATCGATCAGCATCAAAACCGGGCGCAACAGATCAGGTCAATCGTCAAAACAACCCTTGACGGCGCTGTTCTGAAGCTCAAATACGAGCTCAAAACCGATGTCGATCGGTTTTTCGACATCCGATCCGTTACGACCGTGGGCCGGATCTACGCTTTTATCCGGGATTACAAGGTGAATTATTCAGCCTATCGTGAAGTCATCACATCTTCCGGATTTTCAGGCGCCATGTATCAGATATTTATGGATTTCAAACAGGGCCTTGATACCTTTATCGCGGAATCGATCAATCCGGAAGTGATCCGGTTCATCAAATCGATTGAAGAAAAAATCGAATCCTACCTGGAAACCATTTCAGACCCCTTTGATGGAATGGTGAATGATGCACTTGCCGAATACAACAGAAGTATTGCATCTTTGGGAATGTCGACAGGAGGCGGGGATCAGCCCAAACGCCATAAAATGAATATTCAATGGATAAGAGAAGTTTCGGGGATCAGGATCCCTCAGGCCGACATTTCCATGCGGTATTCCGCACGGATAAGGACCGAAGCCGTAATGCACTTAGGGCTTTTTTCCGTTGTTCAATGGATGGGAAAACTGATGAAAAAGCAGGTCGTCCAGTCAAAAGAGAAGGATTTCCGAGCCCTTGAAAAAGGGGTTTATCGAATGAAACGGGAAACGGAAAAATCAATTTCCCTGCATTTTATGGATTATCGAGAAAACATCAAATTTCAGTACCTAAACAAACTTGCCGAAACAGCATCCGATCATCTTTACGAGGCCCTCATCAACCGGCTTCAGGATTATGCATCCAATCTGCAAGAGCTCGGCCGGAAGGTCGTCAGCGAACAAGATGACAGGGCCCGCACGTTGGACATCATCAATTCCAGCAGACAAAAAGCGGCCTTGATCGTTGAGCGCGTGAATCGAACACGGGAGTCCGTCGAAATGACCATTTAATTTAGGGAAGCAGACCGGTCAATGATCCGGAATCGATTTCAGCTTATCGATCGATCGGGAAAGTCTTTCCGAGCCGTTCGAGGTTTTCCCTGGCAAATGCGATGGATGGATCGAGTTCAAGGGCCATTTCGTAATATCGTATCGCTTTTTCCTTTTGATTCATGTCACGGTAGTTTGAGGCGATATTGGCATAATCGATGGCTGAACTCGGATCGAGCTCCAGAACCTTATGGAAGCTCTCGATCGCCTTTTCATGTTCTTTTAACTTGAAGTGGCAAAATCCGATCAGATTGTGCAAATCCGTTCGGTCACTGTCGCACTGAAGCCCCTGTCTTAAAACAACGATGGCCTCCCGGTATTTTTCCTGATCTTTTAAACAAATTCCCATATACGAATAGATGGCCGGCATGTCTTGTGCGTTGGGGCCTAGCCGAAGCGATTTGCGCAAATAACCCATGGCAGTCTCAGGGGCGCCAATGGAGATATAACCGGTAGCGATATAAAAAGGGATATAGTATTTTTCCGGAAGAAGCTTTTCCATCCGTTTCAGTTCGATAATGGCCGTTTTAGGATCATTATTTTGAAGAATCAGTTTTGCGCAAAACATGGCTACACTTTTACCCATGGCCCGCTCCCGAAAATGGGCGCCCGGGATAATGGTGTAAAAACTTGGGATTTCCAGCATCGGATGGGTCGTATCAACGACAAGCACTTCCAGTTTCCTGTCTGCCAGGGCGCGGATGCATCGGTCAACTTCCACCCGGATATTCGGATTGGAAATATCGGGCAGGTCTGAAATCCGGATATAGGATTCCGGATGCGTGATGAATTTTGCCTCTTCAATCCGTTTCAATTTGGGTAAGCCGCTCGCTACGTAATTGGCCGCGGTATTGAAATCACCGGCAAGTTGGGCCACCTCGGTCAGAGCGCGGTTTAGTGATTTTTGCGGATTCGGGGTGGTTCCTGCCGTCCAAACGATCTCGCTTTTTCCGGGAAATGTAGTTGGGTCGTAGGCCATTACTCCGACGGTTGGGATACCCATTCCAAGACTAAAATCGGAAATGCTCAAACGGATGCCGGCGCTTTTATATTTTTCAATAAGTTCAAAAACTTTCGGATCCGTAATCGATTCGATAAAAATTCCCTGGACCTTCATATGGTTTCGGCTGACAATGGCTGAGACATGACGCTCCACGACTTCGCAAATCCCCTGACAAATCGCCTCTTCAACGCAATTTCCCGCCGATGGGCCGTTGAATTCATTAATGGCATAGAACCAGTCAAAAGGAATAAGCTGTTTTTCATCTCTTGTCAGGTTATAAGCGCTGGTCCATTTAAGGGGAATAGTTTCGAATATGCCCTGGCTGATGCGTCGATCCTCAAGCTCGTTATGAACGCTTTTTGCTATGAGTTCAAAAGGGATCGCTTTTTTTGAAAGGTTGCGATAGGTGTCGATGATGAAGTTATCCGCGTTTTTAGTAAAGCTGAAAAAGCTAAACCGCTCCGCCAACTCCATTACGGCGCTCGCCTCAGCCTGCTGTGGTGTCGCTCCCTTTCCCATCTGTTTTTTGGTTCCGATGACCGATACCGCATCGTGCCCGCAGATGCTGAAATAGACGGGGATGTTCAGTCTGCCGTTGTCGATCCGGATCGTATTTTCAAGAATGTGAAAATTGAGCGATTGAATTTTTTCCTTAAATCTCCTAATGGTCTCATTTGGTTCAATGAGCTTGTCGAGGTCTAAGGTATACCCCTTGACGGCATCTTTTAAAAAGATGG
>MGQD01000086.1:7759-9141 GCA_001797695.1 Deltaproteobacteria bacterium RBG_13_49_15
GCCCTGTTATCATTCTTTTTTTCTGTACCTTATCATGTTTTTTATGCAACTGCAGGGTATATTTATTCGGTATGCAATACAAGTTTTTTCAATTGACCATTGGCAAAGCATCTGATAATTTTATTTGAGTTTGTGGGGATGTAGCTCAGTTGGGAGAGCGCGGCGTTCGCAACGCCGAGGTCAGGGGTTCGACCCCCCTCATCTCCATTTTTTTAACAAATGGTTTGGTTGATGGGATTCCGATCCCATGCGGAAGAGCGACTTCCATTACCGGAGAAATATGCCATGAAACGGATCGCCGAAGTCGAGCGCGAAACAAAAGAGACCCGGATCCGGATTCGACTCGATTTGGATGGAACCGGATCCAGTGACCTATCCACATCGATTCCGTTCTTTGATCATATGCTGTCGCTTTTCTCGTTGCATGGATTTTTCGATATGAAAATCGATTCTCAAGGCGACACCGACGTTGATTTTCACCATGTGGTGGAAGATGTAGGGCTGGTATTGGGAGATGCCGTTTGGAAAGCCCTTGGTGAAAAAAAAGGGATTCAAAGGTTCGGACATGCCGTCACGCCGATGGACGACGCGCTGACATCCGTAACCGTCGATTTATCAAACCGACCTTACCTGGTCTTCAATGTCACGCCCCATTCATACTGGCACGCGCCTTTTGACGTTCTTCTGACAAAGGAGTTCTTCAGGGCGATGTCGACACGAGGGGGAATGAACCTGCACGTCAATGTCCACTATGGAGAAAACGAACACCACGTCATCGAGTCCATCTTCAAAGGAACCGGGAGGGCGTTGGGCATGGCCGTGTCGCTTGATCAGCGAATCAAGGGGGTTCGTTCCACCAAAGGCTCATTGTAACAATCCGCTATGATCGTCATCCCGGCCGTAGACATTCAGAACGGCAAATGCGTCCGATTAAAGCAGGGACGCATCAACGCACGAACCATTTTTTCGGATAATCCGGTCGAAATGGCCGTCAAATGGGAAGAAGAGGGAGCAGAAATCATCCATGTAGTCGATTTGGACGGCGCGTTCAAAATGGCGCCCAAAAACACGAATGTCATAAAATCCATCCTGGAAAAGGTTCGTATTCCAATTCAAGTCGGCGGAGGGATCCGGAATGAATCGGCAATCCGAATGTATCTCGATATGGGTGTCAATCGGATTATTATCGGGACGGAAGCCATTACGAACCCTGATCTGGTATTTGAGGCGAGCCGGATATATCCGGAGCGGATTATCGTCGGAATCGATGCCCGAAATGGGTGGGCGGCTATTGATGGGTGGACCAAAACCGCTCCGATAAAGGCGGTCGATCTGGCAAAAAGGTTTGAAAAATGTCGGCTGGCGGCTATCAATTTTACGGA
>MGQD01000086.1:9215-14101 GCA_001797695.1 Deltaproteobacteria bacterium RBG_13_49_15
CGGTGATCGCTTCAGGAGGCGTATCATCCATCAAAGATATCCGAAATCTCCTTCCGCTGAGGGAAGTCGGGGTAATTGGAGTCATTACCGGAAAAGCGCTTTATAGCGGCCGCCTTGACCTCAAGGAAGCAATTCATATCGCCCGCCGACCTTCCCTATAGGTTCCACGGAATAGATCTCCCCGTTTAAATAAGCATTTATAGTACTTGACAAATAATCCGACTTAATTATATTAAAAAGGTTTTAGTATTTTATATTTTCTCAGGACAGATGCAAACCATATGATCCAGTATGCCGTGAGGCGGGTTCTTTCATAATCGATCCTACCAGCATCCTGAGATTTCCATTATCAAACCGTGGAGGGTGTTCTTCTTGGCCGGATTCATCCCCGAAGAAAAACTCTCAGAAATAAAAAATGCCTCAAATCTCGTCGATATCGTCTCGGAAGTAGTCCTTCTAAAGAGAGCGGGTAAGGACTATTGGGGGCTATGCCCCTTCCATTCTGAAAAGACAGCTTCATTCAAAGTCGATCCGGAGAAGCAGATCTTTTTTTGTTTCGGATGCCGAACGGGTGGAAATGTGTTTACGTTTGTGATGAAACAGGAAAACATATCCTTTGCCGAGGCGGTAAAAACCCTGGCCGGACGCTGCGGTGTCGAAATTCCCGAAAAAGGGCTGTCCAAAGCGCAACAGAGAGAAATGGGTGAAAAGCAATCCCTTGTCGAAACGAATCGTTTCGGGATGGATTTTTTCCGGAACATGCTGGCCAGTCATTCAAGCGGAAAAAACGCCAGGGAATACCTCGGCAGCCGGCAATTGCAGGAAAAAACCATCAACGAGTTCCATATCGGCTATGCCCCCGGAGGATGGGATCACCTTGTCGGGTATCTGACTTCAAAAAAAGTTCCGCTGAAGAGCGCTGTTCAGTCCGGATTGGTGATCGCAAAACAAGGGGGGCGCGGGTATTATGACCGGTTTCGGGAGCGGATTATGTTCCCCATATTCAATATCAGCGAGCAGGTCATCGGTTTCGGCGGACGTGTGATGGACGACACCCTTCCCAAGTACATCAATTCACCGGAAACGGAAGTGTTTAACAAACGGAGCTCCCTATATGGATTAAATAGAGCCAAAAAAGCCTGCCGGACAAACGATTCGGTCTTTATCGTTGAGGGATACTTTGATGTCTTGTCCATGCATCAGGCCGGAATCGAACATACGGTGGCAACCCTTGGAACCGGTTTGACCCAGGAGCATATCCGGATTCTCAAGGGATTTTGCAGGCGGTTCTTTCTTGTTTACGATTCGGATGAAGCAGGAATTAAGGCAACCGAACGGATTGTGGGCGCCTTGGTCAAGGAAAACGTAGAGGCTCGGGTGGTTCCTCTCCCGGGTGAATCCGATCCTGATTCCTTTTTACTCGAAAAAAGCCCGGAAGAGTTTATGCTTCTTGTATCAAAATCCCTCGGCGTCATGAATTTTTTGCTCGAATCCGCCATCCGGAAATACGGTCTCTCCGCAGAAGGGAAGATCCGGATTGTCACCGACCTGGAAGCCCCTCTTTCCTCTATTGACGACAGCGTTAAACGGGGGATCTACATCAGGGAGATCGCAGAGCGGATCGATCTGGATGAACCCTCTCTTCTGGAAAAAATCAGAAAGGCGCAAGAGAGAAGAGGGGATGGCAGCATTATCCAAACAAAGCATCAGGAATCGACATCGGATGCTTTCCCGATCATGGAGAAAACGGAACTCCGGCTTGAAAAAAAACTGGTTGCAATGATGCTTCAATTCCCCGTGATTATTCCTCAGATCAAGGAAAAACACCTTGTGGAGCATTTCACCGATCCGATGCTTCAATCCATTGCACGTCTGGTGTTCGATTATCGGGGAGATCCGGACGGCATCGTTTCAGAAATTATCATGTGCGTCGGGGATAAGCACATGGAGTCGGTTATCGCTCAACTCGCTGTCGGAGACGACGCGTGGGATGAAAAGGGAGGGTTGAAGCTGATCGCTCAATTCCAACGGCGTTTATTCCGGCAGCAAAAAAAACCATTGATCAATCAGATTAAAGCGGCCGAAGCCTCCAATGACCCGGACCTGCTGGAGAAATTGCTGAAGGAAAAGCAGGCCCAATCCCGAAACAAGGAATTCTCTTCTTTTTGAAAGGTCTTTAACGATGCCAAAAGAAAGCCGTTTAAAACGAAAAAAAATCGAGAAGGTGAAAAAAGAAGCCCCCGGCCTGAAGATGACCGTTACGCAGGAGAATGAGGACCGGCAAATCGAGAACAAATCGTTTAAGACGCTTTTGTCAAAGGGACAAAAAAGGGGATATTTGACCTACTCGGAAATTCATAAAGCATTTTCAAAAGATATGCTGTCTCCGGAACAGATGGAGGAAAATCTGATGATGTTCAATGATCTCGGAATTGAGATTATCGATAAGGACGATTCAAAAACCATTGAGAGCCTGACGCAGATGAAAGAGAAAAAAATGGAAGGAGACGTCGTTTCGCCGGATTTTGGAAATGTGACCGATCCGGTAAAGATGTATCTCCGTGAAATGGGGCTCGTTACCCTTCTCAGCAGGGAGGGAGAAGTGGAAATCGCAAAAAAAATCGAATCCGGAGAACAAGAGGTTTTGCGATACCTGCTCGAAACCCCGATCGGCGTCCACTACATCATCAGGCTCGGAGAACAGATCGAACTCGGCACACTGCGCCCCAAACATGTATTAAGAGACATAGACGAAGGGGATGCCTATGTGGACGAATCCGTTAAGATCGAAGGATTTATTAAAGCGATCCATCAAATCAAAGAACTGCATGAAGAAAATAAAAGCCTTCGCGAGATGCTCTATCAAAAAAAAATCGATGCCGAGGAAAAAAGACGGATCAGGAAAAATATTCTCCGCCGCAATATTAAAATTCTGGAATCTCTCAAAGACTGGCGGCTTGAGGGATCCGTAATGGATTTAATCGAAGACGCAATCCGGAAAGAGATACGGGAGTTTAACGCCTTAAACGGTAAACTGGCGGAATATGCCAGGTTGATGAACGCATCGCCTTCCACCTTTTTACATCAGCTTAAAACCAAGACGGAATTCATCCGATGGGCAAAAAATCGAAATGGGATGAAAACGGATGATCTAGGGAAGTTGTATGCGGATTCGAAAAACATCCTGGATCGATTCAGAGAAAAAGAAGAAACTGCTAAAGCGGATGGCCGTACTCTGGAGCGGATTATCGAGGGCGTTGAAGAAGGGCACCAACGGGTGAAAAGAGCCAAAAGCGAGTTGATCAAAGCCAATTTGCGATTGGTTGTCAGCATAGCAAAAAAATATACCAACAGGGGGCTTCAGTTTTTGGACCTGATCCAGGAAGGAAATATCGGCCTGATGAAAGCCGTGGATAAGTTTGAATACCGCCGTGGGTATAAATTCAGCACTTATGCCACATGGTGGATACGTCAGGCGATCACCCGTGCTATTGCCGATCAAGCCAGAACGATCCGCATTCCGGTTCATATGATCGAAACCATCAACAAGCTGATTCGGACATCCCGGTATCTGGTTCAGGAACTCGGAAGGGAACCGACCCCGGAAGAAATTGCGGGAAAAATGGAGATCCCTCTGGATAAAGTCCGGAAGGTGCTTAAAATTGCACGGGAACCGATCTCTCTGGAAACCCCTATCGGGGAAGAAGAGGACAGCCATCTGGGCGATTTTATTGAGGATAAGAAATTCATATTGCCGTCGGAAGCGGCGGTTAACGTCAACCTGGCGGAGCAAACAAGGAAAGTGCTGGCGACCTTAACCCCGCGCGAGGAGAAGGTGTTGAGGATGCGTTTCGGTATCGGTGAAAAAGCCGACCACACGCTGGAAGAGGTGGGACAGGATTTTGCCGTCACCCGGGAACGGATACGGCAAATCGAAGCAAAAGCTTTAAGAAAACTCAGGCATCCGACTAGAAGCCGTAAACTCAAGGGTTTTATCGAAGGGTAGATTCTTGACAAAATCATTTGCAAGAGCTAACAAATAGATGTACACCCCCCATGGGCCCATAGCTCAGCTGGAAGAGCCACCGGCTCATAACCGGTCGGTCCCTGGTTCGAACCCAGGTGGGCCCATCAACCCGGATGCCGTGAATCGCGTTTTTCAAAAAAGCCGTCTTTCCCGTTCGATCGGCGTTTTACTTTCATTTAAAAAGACGGATCAACGTTTTTTCGGACCGTCAGATCGATTGAAATGAGGATTTCCAATAACAGGTTGATGCGATGAATGAACAATTAAAAACCCTGATGTCGCTTCAGATGAATGAGATGGAAACCGATCAAACTCATGCATTGATCGGTAGGCTGCTGGAAAAAAAAGCTCAGATTGAATCGGAATTGACGGCCTTTGAAGACGAGCTGAATCGTGAGATGTCGAGCCTTGTGGAACTTCGAAAAGAGTACCGTTCAATGGAATCGGATGTCCAGATGAACCATGAAAGAGCTAAAAAAAGTGAAGCGACTCTTCGATCCGTCAAAACGAATCGGGAATATCAGGCCCTGTTGAAGGAGATTGATGATCAAAAAGCCAAAATTTGGACCCTTGAAGAAGCAATGCTGGAGCGACTCGAAAAAATTGAAGAAACAGAAGCATCCATTCGGATAAAAAAAGAAGAATATCTGAAATTTCAACAGAAGGTGGAAAAAGAAAAAGAGATCGTTGAACAGGAGGAAAAAAAGGGGGAGAAAAAAATAGTCGGGTTAAAAATAAAACACGATGAAATTTCGAAAATTGTCGACTCAGGGCTTTATAAAAAATATCAGTTCATCAAAAGCAGGATCGGAACGACGGTTGTCGTGCCGGTTAAGAATTACACTTGTTTCGGATGCAA
>MGQD01000086.1:14161-18630 GCA_001797695.1 Deltaproteobacteria bacterium RBG_13_49_15
AGTCGCGGCAACGTGAAGGAAAGTGCAACAGAAAGCAAACCGCTCCTGCAGTGCCTGATGCATTGCCGGAGCAAGGGTGAAACGGTGCGGTAAGAGCGCACCAGTTCCCCGGGTGACCGGGGAAGCTCGGCAAACCCCACCCGGTGCAAGACCAAATAGGGGGACGTTCGAGGGCGGCCCGTCCGAGTCCCCGGGTAGGTCGCAAAAGGCGACGGGCAATCGTCGCCTGCAGATGAATGGTCGTCGCCCGGTAAGGGGCAACCCGAATCGGGAACAGAATTCGGCTTACGGGCTGCTCCGGCCGGTTTTTCATTATTATTTTAATCAACGCCAAACCGTTATGATTCCATCAATCGATCCAAATGATATGTCCTGCGATATTTCTTTTCACGAAAAAGCGCGGATTTTTTCCCACGATTATCTAAGGTGCTGTCTCTATCTGATGAAATATGCTTCAAGCCGGTTTCTTTTTTCCAAAATGCTCTATTCGGAGTTAATATCCACATCCCAGTTGCTTGAAGATTTCCTTGACTTCCACGGAGCAAAAAACAGCAGTAATTGGTATTATTACAGGGAGCTTTCAGCCGCAGTCCGACATCTGAGCTTGGGAGGATACTCCCTCCAGCATATTTCGAATCGACTGAACTTTTATGACCTGCCGGATACGGATGATTTCAACCGGGAGCGACGGTCAACCCATAAATTCGTTAAAGAATCCATTCTGAAGCTGGTCCCGGTGATCATGGAAGAAGCCCGGCGATTGAACATCCCCATACCCGAGCATACCTTTGACCCCTCGGCATTCCCCGGAATCACGACCGGTGAGTTTCTCGAGTACGATATAGACGACGTGGACAGGGACTTGCAGAAAGAATATGTCGTCAAAATTGCCAGCGAGTTTCTCCGGATTGCAGAAAGCTTCGACCAGCTTGGTTTTTACCGACCGTATGAATTGGAGGAGATCAAAGCAATCGTTCCTGCCAAAGTGAACGAAGTTGAAATCCGGCGATTCGAGATGCTGGTGCATAACCTGCAATCATCTTTTGACACTTATGTCATCCATGGAGGATATCGATTCGGAAACCGAAAACTCAAACAACTGAGAAGTTATTTTTCAGTAGTCTTTCATCTTCTGCAAATGATCGGGAGGCTACTCCATTTTTATGAGAGACACCTGTTTGATGCGGGTTATAAAAATGTGTATAAGCAGGTCAGGGAGCGGCTGGTGGAGCTTATAAATCCCGATACCCTTTTAGACCGCACTATTAATTGCTGTCTCTTTTACGCATGCCACTTTCTTACCGGCGGCAAGGAACTTGCGAAAGAGATCCTGAATGAAAATATTGAACGAAAAAGCATCACCGCCGGAGTTCCGGTCACCCTGGGGTTCCATGCCAGACCCAGTCTTCTGGTTGCCAAGATCGTTCAACATTACGGTGGACAGGTCGAACTCTGCATCGGGGAAGACCGTTTTGACGCGAGCAGCGTCCTCGATATTCAATGGGCCGGGGGAAAAATCCAGAAGGAAAACATCACCCGGATCATATTCGAGGGGGACAGCCGGGCATTAAAGGATATCGAAATCCTGGCGGGCGTCAACTATGGCGAGGACACCATGGGGAAGGGGGTTCCGCTTCCCAAGGAGCTGAGATACCTCGTTTAAGCTTTTCGGGGATATGGATTTTTAATGATCATGGATCAAACGGTCGGCATCATTGTGGCGGCAGGGAAAGGGATCCGGATGGGGTCCGACGAGCGAAAACAGTATCTGATGCTCGGAAAACTGCCGATGCTGTGCCACACTGTTTTGGCTTTTAATGCCTGCAATGATATCGATCGCATCATCCTTGTCATCCCGGAAGGCGATTCCGGCATTTGCAGAACCAACATTCTAAACCGGTTGCTTTTGAGTAAACCTATTGAGCTTGTTTCCGGAGGAAAAGAGCGTCAGGATTCGGTCCGAAACGGGTTAAATACAATCCATGACCTTGACGGAATCGTGGTCATTCATGACGGTGTCCGCCCGTTTATCCGGCCGGATCTGATCAGCGAAAGCATACGGACGGCAAAAGGGGCCGGGGCCTGCGCTGTCGGAGTGCGCGCCCAAGATACACTTAAATGCACGGACGCTTCAGATGTTGTTCGGGAGACATTTGACAGGGAGCGGATCTGGATTGCGCAGACCCCTCAGACGTTCCATTCCCGCATCATCAAAACCGCTCATGAGCATGCGCTTCGCGAAGGCGTTCTCGTCACGGACGATGCTCATCTGGTTGAAAAGATGGGGTATCCGGTGAAGATGGTCAATGGAAGCAGGCTCAATATAAAAATCACAACCGCCGAAGATCTGGAATTGGCGCAAGCCATTATCCGGCTTCGATAATCCATTGAGATCAAGATGCTGGCCTTTTGTGCGCGACGTTGAAAATCCTCGGGGAAATAGACGCCTAGTGAGTCTGAGCGCAAATCATTTTCATTGATGGAGGTGGTATGGAAACTTCCAAAGGTCTTAATCCAAAAGCCGGCGAAACCGAAAACACTCTGCTTTACCGGCAGTTGAGAACCCTATTTCAGGGGATTTCAAAAGAAATCCCCATATTCATGTTCCTGGATAAAAATAAAGACGATGTTTTTTGCAAAGCAAACCGGCAAATCATAAGGGCATTCCGTGAACTTACGGACAAGATCAAATTCAAAGAGTTTTACCTGGATCACAATTTGGCAAAAAAATGGCAGGTTGACAGTTCGCCGACACTCCTTATCGACCCTGACCATTATTCCGTCCGGTGGCTCGGCGCACCCATGGGTGAAGAAGGACGGACTTTTTTAGAAACGATCATCCTTATCGGGACGGAGCAAAGTCATTTGAGCGATCAATCCGCAGGCGTGATCAAAAAGATCGATACCCCCCGACGGATTAAGGTATTTGTGAGCGCCACGTGCCCTTACTGCCCGCAACAGGCGGTGAATGCCGTCAAGGCCGCCGTTGAAAAACCCGGACTCGTTTCTCTCGAAATCGTTGATATCCAGAGCAGACCGGAAATGGCGGATGCATACGGCGCCCAAAGCGTTCCCATGACTTTTGCCAACGACATTATGATCGGCCATGGCGCACAATCGGAAGAGGTCTTTGCCTCTTCTCTGTTAAAGCTGGAGCCTCAGACCCTTTTCATCCCGGAAAGCGATGCGGAACTGGTGGAAACCGATCTCGTGATTGTCGGAGGAGGGCCGGCCGGTTTGACGGCCGGGATTTATGCCGTCAGGAGCGGATTGAAATCGGTTATCATTGAACGGGATGCCCTTGGAGGCCAAGTGGCAACCACTCCCGTTGTGGAAAATTACACCGGTTTTACCCAGGTCGGCGGAAAGACCCTGGTGGACATCATGGTGAACCACGCCCTCCAGTATGTTCAGATTTTCCAAGGGGAAAACGTGGTCGACATCCAGCCTGGAAATCCGATCCGGATTCAGACAAGCCGCCGAAAATTTACGGCGAGAGCCGTCCTTCTGGCCACCGGCGCCACACATAAACGGATCGGTGTTGACGGAGAGTCGAGGCTATCCGGAAGAGGAGTCAGCTACTGCAGCACCTGTGACGGACCTTTGTTTAAAGGAAAAAAAGTTGTCATGGCCGGAGGAGGGAACAGCGCGGTGACCGAAGCGCTTCACCTGCATCACATGGGTATCGATGTAACCCTTATCCACCGGCGGGATTCCTTGAGAGCTCAGGAATTTTTAGTCAAACAGCTTAAAGAAAGCCTGATTCCGGTGCTCTGGAATACCGAAATCAGAGAAATTCGGGGTGAAACCAGAGTGCAGGAGCTTCTTCTTTATAACCACCATACAAAGAAAACGAGCACCTTGAAAGTGGATGGGATTTTCGTGGCTATCGGATATCAGCCCACTACCGAACTGGCCAAAAAGATCGGAGTGAATATCACCGCAGACGGTTACATTGAACGGGATGAGAAACATCGAACCAATATCCCGGGTTTTTATTCCGCCGGAGATGTCGAAGGCGGGTACAAACAGATCGTGACCGCAGTAGGGCAGGGGGCGGAAGCGGCCATGGCCATTTTCGAAGACCTTATCAACCCTTACTGGCAGCGTGAAAAACGCTTCACAGGCTTTTCAGATCGTTCTACCTGAAAAAAAGGGCCTGCCCGGGATGGACAAGCCCTTTTTCGGTGAACGAATGCATTTGCGACGATCGGTTAGAACAGGCCGGAAACTTTTCCGGTGTTCACATCGACATCTACGCGGCGGAACGCCGGGTTGGAGCTGGTGCCGGGCATCAGGCTGATAGAGCCGGCGCACGGGCAGAGGAATTTCGCGCCGGAGTAAATCAAAACGTCGCGAATCGGCAATGTCCAGTTTTTGGGGACGCCCTTCAATGCCGGTTCATGGGTCAGGCTGAGATGGGTCTTGACCATCATGGTGGCAAAATCCGCATATTTGGGATCGCCTTC
>MGQD01000086.1:18739-21899 GCA_001797695.1 Deltaproteobacteria bacterium RBG_13_49_15
CGGATTAATGCCGGATTTCCGAATGACATTGATCAGGTGAACCATATTGGCGCAGCCTTTCTCCACCAATCCAATATTTTCCTTGGTGTACGCATCGGGAAGCGCAATGCCGGCAACTACCTTGGGCCCGCCGCCGTGCATCTTGAGGGCGCGGATGGTGGTGGTCAAAACTGAAACATGGGGCTTCAGACCGCTGAAGCGGCATTTGACGTTCCAGAATTTTTCAAAACCGATATCTGCGGCGAACCCGGATTCAGTGACGTGGTAATCAAACATCTTCAGGCCAATCCGATCGGCGATGATTGAAGATTGACCAACGGCGATGTTGGCAAACGGTCCGGCGTGAACCATGCAGGGCTGGTATTCGGCTGTGCTCATAAGCGTCGGATTGATGGTATTCCTCATCCATGCGGTCATGGCATTGCCCACTTCCAGATCGCCGGTAGTTACCGGTTTGCCGCTCTTGTCGAAGGCAACTGTGATTTCATTTAGTCTTTTCTTCAAGTCGGCCAAATCTCTGACGATGGAAAGAATGGCCATACATTCGGAGCCGACCGCGATGCCGAATTTAGATTGCATCATGAAACCATCCTGGCGGCCGCCGAGACCAATCGCAATATTTCTTAAGGATTGGGCGCAAAAATCCATGACCCAGCCCATCTCTATGCGGGTGGGATCGATGTCCAGACGGCGCATTTTGGTCAGCCGGGCAAGTTGCTCATCATTGTAATTGCGTTCATGCTGCATACGAGCGGTCACCGCGACCATGGCCAGGTTGTGCGCATTTACGATATCATTGATATCGCCGGTTAATCCCAGAGAAAACTCGGTCATGGGAATCAGAAGGGCATTCCCACCGCCTGCTGCGGTCCCCTTAACATTCATGGTGGGTCCGCCGGACGGCTGTCGTAAGCAGCCCCCCACGTTTTTACCTCTTTTGCCGAGACCTTCCATCAAGCCCACTGAAGTCGTGCTTTTCCCTTCGCCCAGAGGCGTAGGGGTGATGGCTGTGACTTCGATATATTTGCCGTCCGGCTTGTCCTTCAGGCGGTTCATGATTTTAAGAAAGTCGATTTTGGCAAGCCTTCCCATGGGAAGCATCTCGTCTTTTTGCAAACCAAGTTTTTCCCGCCATTTTTCAGGCGTGGGCATATTCTTTTCCGCTTCTTCAGAAATCTGCCAGTCGGCCATTTTTGTCGCATCGTAATACGCCATGTTCGATTCCTCCTCTACTTGCTGATTTTAGTTAAAAAAAAGGGGACTCCGTCGCCTTATTAAATTCAAGCCCTTTAAAAACAAGTATTTTCGCATCACCCGGTGAACGCAATGACCTGCTTAGGAAATGAGGGCCCTATTAATAAAAGAACTCCAAATAACATCTATAAAACTGCTTAGCAAGGGGCAATCCATTATTATTTAGATCCATCGTCAGCCGCCTTAGCACCGGCTGATGGTGTTTCCGGGTTCTGGAGTTGATAGAGCCTGTAATAATATCCCTGTTTTCTCATGAGCGATTGGTGGGTTCCACTTTCAACGATCCGTCCTCGATTGAGCACTAGAATCCGATTCGCATGCCTGGCTGTTGAGAGCCGGTGAGCAATGAGGATGCATGTCTTGTGTGCCATGAGATTGTAAAGCGCATTCTGGAGGCGCTTTTCGGTTTGGGAGTCCACATATGAAGTGGCTTCATCCAGAATGATGAGATCCGGATCGCAGGCAAAAGCCCTGGCGATGGAGATGAGTTGACGCTCGCCGCTGGAAAGCGATTTACCTCCTTCGGATAAAATTGTGTGAATCCCCATGGGGAGTCTTTCGATGAGCTGGGCGCACTGTGCAAGGTTCAGGATCTTATCTATATCCGGATCGGGTATTCGTCGCTGATCCCAGACGATGTTTTCGTAAAGGGTGCCGGAAAATAAAAAAGGATCCTGTGACACCAGCGCCATACGTCTTCGTAAGTGAAACAGATCGAACTTCCGGCTGTCCATGCCGTTGATCAGTATCCGCCCTGAAGAAGGGTCGTAAAAACGGGGGATAAGGTTGATCAGAGACGTTTTTCCGGATCCGGTGGGTCCAACGATAGCGATGGTCTCTCCTTTTTCGACATCAAAGGAAATATCGTTCAGCACCGGTTCTTCGTGGGAATACTGAAACGATACGTTTTGAAATTTAACACCGGAAATCCGAATTGGGGATCGGCTTTCTTTGCGCATCGTTTCTGAAACGGTTTCAAGGGTTTCATGATGATCCAAGATTAGAAATATCCGTTCCGCAGAGGCCATGGCGTTTTGCATAACATTGTACTTTTCGGCCATATCCCGGATCGGGTTAAAAAACATTCTCATATAGGAAAGAAAGGCGACAAGCGCTCCTAAACTGATTCGACCCGATAACGCCGCCCCTCCGCCGTAATAAACGATCATCCCTACGGCGCAAGCCGCCAGGAGTTCGATGATCGGCATAAAGACGGCAAAAATCTTGATTTGGAGCATACCGACGATATAATTTTCATGGTTGAGCCGTTCAAACCGCCGGTAATTTTCAGGTTCGTGCAAAAATGCCTGGATGACGCGGATTCCGCTGATGGTCTCTGCAAAATGGGTGTTGATCTCAGCCAGTTTGACCCTAAGAATCCTGAAGGCATCCCGGGCAAGGTTCGAGAATTTAAAGGACGCAAAAGCGACGAATGGAAGGACCGTAAATGAGATGATCGCAAGTTTCCAATTGATGACGACCAAAACCACGGCGATTCCGAAAAGAAGGAAAAGGTCTTTGAAAACCACCACAACCACGGAAGTGAAAAGTTCATGCATGTTTTGCACATCATTGGTGACGCGGGTGACAAGGCGGCCCACCGGATTTTTAGTGAAAAAAGGGATCGTCTGCTGTTGAATTTGCGCAAAAAGGGTCATCCTGAGATCATGCATCATCTGTTGACCTGCAGACTCCATGACCTGAACCTGAAAAAAATTAAGGGCAAATGAGGCCCCTGCAATCCCCAGCAAAACGATGGCCGATACTCCAAGTCCAAATACGTCATGTTTGCGCAATATGGAAAGATCTTCCGGCTTCAGGAGGGAAAGCTGATCGTAAGGGATGGCGGCGGTATGGTTGTCTATGAAAAACCTTTCCGGATATTTTTTAATGACCTCACGAATTT
>MGQD01000087.1:0-3187 GCA_001797695.1 Deltaproteobacteria bacterium RBG_13_49_15
AAACAAAATATATTGACAATTTATTCATTTAATCTCTATGATTATTACTTTAATTTGATTTGCCTCGAGTTTTGCTGAAAACAGGCACTGAAAGCAAAAATGAACCCATTCATTTCGGAAGAGAAGGATGAGCAATAAAAAAAAGAAGATTCTATTGGCGGTCGATGGTTCTGGGCAATCCCTAAATGCGGTCCATTATGCCGGAGCGACGTTTTCGACAAACAACAGCGAAATCGTCTTATTCAATATTTTAGCCGGAACTCCTGAAACCTTTCTGGATTTAGGAAAAGAAGCCGTTTTTCAATCCGATGTTGCCGCGATCGGCGCCTGGACGACTCAGGTTAAGCAGAATATCGAACAGTTTATGCAAAACGCCAAATCCGTTCTCACGGATGCTGGCTTTCAAGCTGATGACATTAAAATAAAAATCCATATGAAAAAATCTGGAGTTACTCGAGATATCCTTGAAGAAGCTGATAAAGGATATGATGCACTGGTGATCGGCAGAACCGGCATAAGCAAGGCCAAGGATATCCTGATCGGCGGCATCGCCAACAAATTGATCGGCAAAACCGCTCATCCGATTGTCGTGGTCGGCGGTAAACCCACTCCGAAGCGGATTCTCATCGCATTTGACGGATCAAAAGGGTCCAAGAGGGCCGTCGACTGCATTGCATCCCTCGTGGACCGTTCCGGATGCAGGATTCGATTGTGTCATGTTGTCAGACGATTGAATTTCCGACTCGGCAGCAAGGTTTTTTTCACACCCAAACAGATAACCGAATGGTTGGATGAACATACAAAAGAGATCAGACCGGTCCTTAAAGAGATGGAGAAACGATTAATCAAATCCGGCTTTAGCAAGGAATTTATTGATATTGAAATTCTAGATGAACAAATAAGCCGGGCCTATCGGATTGTCAGTGAGGCAAGGGATTGTAATTATCAGACCATTGTCGTTGGAAGGCGCGGATTGACCATCGTCGAAGAATTTTTAATGGGACGTGTCAGCAACAAGGTGCTGCAAATAGCAACCGAAATGGCGGTTTGGATTGCCTGATTTAACGGATCATCATGCATCTTAAATCCATCAAGCTATCTGAAAACAAGTTCCCCACAAGAAAACACTACCCCTTTAATTTAACGATATTCCAGAAAACCAAAACCCTCTCCTTCGCATCACCGGTCACCTTTTTTGTCGGTGAAAACGGGACCGGGAAATCAACCCTGCTCGAAGCCATCGGTCACAAGTGCGGCATTTATATATGGGAAAATATTGAACGGGTTAGATTTGAAAACAACCCTTACGAGAAACAGTTGTGCAATGCCCTCCATGTTGAATGGAAAAACGGTTCGGTTCCCGGTTCCTATTTTGCATCTGATATTTTTCGCAATTTTGCCCAACTCCTCGATGAATGGGCCGCCTCTGACCCAAGAATCCTTGACTATTTCGGAGGCTGTTCCCTGATGACCCAATCCCATGGACAATCGTTCATGTCCTTTTTCAGATCCCGCTACCAGATTAAGGGTCTTTATCTTTTAGATGAGCCTGAAACCGCCCTTTCGCCGAAAAGCCAAATGGATCTCCTGCAACTGTTGGATGAAATGGGTTCGGCCGGGCATGCCCAGTTTATCATTGCAACGCACTCGCCCATCCTCATGTCATTACCAGGCGCCGCAATCTTCAATTTTGAAGAAATCCCCATTGAACAAATCGATTACAAAGAGACCTCGCACTACCGGATCTATAAACGTTTTATATTGAGTTCCTTATAAACGCCGCAGAAGCGCTGTTATGAGGAGACACTTCATTCCGGTTAAATACCCAAAGCGGTCCGTTTTTAATTCTCATCCTGTTGTCAGCGGCGATTAAGCGAACGGGTGATTTAAGAATCATACAAACTAACCGTTGACAATCCCTTTGATAATAGATAGAAATAATAAGGTTTTTATAGTATATTGTTCATGTCATGAATGATTCGTTGATGACATTAAACCCTGCAGTTGCATAAAAAACATGACAAGGTATAGAAAAAAAGAATGATAACAGGGTATTTGAATACGTTTAGGCATGGTTCGCGAATAAACTTTTGGTGACTTCTAAAACAAATAAAAAATTAGTCATGTTTTTTACCCGGAGGGAAAGCCGATGATACCCCATCCCCTTCGTTGCCAAGGACTCGCAGTAAAATACTACGGCTTCGCCCTTGGACGCCTTGGATCTGGGGCGCCCTCGGCTTTTGCAACAACAGGGTAAAGCGACGGTCCGATTCAATCCATCAGCACTGAGGGCATATTGCTCAGACGAATGAAATGGATAGTCTGCGTTATTTTTCTAGTATTTGACGCGATCTCCCTTCAAGCGGCCGTTTTGAACCGTGTCCGCATCGGAGTTCACAAGGAATTTACACGAATTGTTTTTGAGCTCAACAAGCAAGCGCTCTGTGAAGACCCGATTCAACAGGGGACAGGGATATGCTCCTTAAAACTTCTCAACACCAAAAGTGAATTCACTTCAACAATCCCAGGACACGCAAAGGCGAAAGTCAAGAGCATCGAGCTCATAAAGGACGAATCCGATCTTATCGCGTTGATCCGCCTTTCATTTCCCCAATTCGACGCCAGTTCGTTTATCCTTCCAAACCCGTACCGAATCGTATTGGATATTCGCCCAAAGGGCCCATTAACAAAGGATGCCCTGATTCAACGCCAATCCTTGGTAAAAGCGAAAACAGCGCCTGAACGTCGGAATGTTCCAATAAACGCATCTGAGAAAAATACCATCCCCGAATCCGAAGCAGGCAAAATCGATGATCCGAATGTCAACCGCCTGGAGGCAACATTTCAGGAAACATCCCCAACGCTCACCGGCGATCTGACCGTAGAAAATGAGGATGAAGCGATAAGCCGGCTGAAGCTCCCTTCTGAAGCAACTGAAAAAACAAGTGCCATTTATCGGATTTCCCCGGATAGCCCATCATCCGAACCGGATGCCGGCCGGCTTCAGCTATATCTTTTAGCGGTCCTGGCGCTATCGACCATCACGCTGACCTTGCTCTGTTTTCTTGTGTTGAAAAGATCCCGTCCATCAGGAAAAGAGAATCGGGAAGCGATCGTATTCGGGGAAAAAGTCGATAAGACCCTTGACTTGATCGACGAGAAAATAAATGAGAAGATTGATGAACTT
>MGQD01000087.1:3297-7548 GCA_001797695.1 Deltaproteobacteria bacterium RBG_13_49_15
AAATCACCGAATAAAGGAAATGGAAAACCATCTTCAACGAAACGAATAAACCGATTTGGAGAACACCCTTTGGAAAAGCCGGAACTTCGACAAAACAGCATTCTTCATCGGATCAGGGACGGATCGATGACCATCGATTCATCGGAGGAATTTGAAACTCTTTTCAAGATCTTTCCCGAAAATCCGATCCTTTACAAAGCATACGGGAATCTTTTGGCAAAACAGAAATCGTTGTATGCCGCCTCGGATGCTTATGGAACGGCCGCAAAACTTTTCATTGAAGAAGCAAAACCGATTCACGCCATCGTCGCCAAACTGCTGGAATGGAGGATCGTAAAGCCGTCTCATGACGAGGCGATCGCTTTCCACAGCGCTTTGAGAAAAATTCGGTCCGATCAAAAGCCCGCCCTTTCCTTCTGGACGCAAATGAGCTATTCTGAGCTTCTTTCCCTTCTCCTCAAGGTCAATCTGGCCGACTTTCCGCCGTCAACCGTGGTGCAGAAGCTATCCGGCGAATCAAACGCATTGTATTTTGTTGTCTCCGGCGCCCTGAAAGAGACCGTTTTTAAGCCGGCGAAGGAAGGGCAACCGCCGGTTAAGGTATCTGCGGATCTGACCGAAAATGATTTCTTCGGCATCATTTACCCCTTTGTTAAAAAAGTCAAATCCCAATCGGAAGTGGAGACCATCACCCGGGTTGAGTCGATCAAAATTACTAAACCCCAGCTCGTGTCGATCTGCAAGAAATATCCCAACCTGGAAGAATTGATAAAAGATCTCTACCTAAAACGGGAAGATACGGATTCGGATGCATCGAAGCGGATCATCAGAAGGACCGTCAGGCACAATATTCCGACAAAGGTTAAAATGAAAATTTCCCGAGAAGATGTCGGACAGGGACCGCTTATCCTGGACGGTTTCACCGACAATATTTCTCTCGGAGGAGCCTGTGTATTTCTGGAACAGAAATATCGTCATGGCCCTCTTGAAGGGCTTATGGGAAGAAGGGTCAAATTTATCATCAATCTCCTTTCGTCATCTGTTGACCTGACAATCGATGGAAAAATAATATGGGGGAAGATGGTAGAGGAAAATGAGGAAAAGGCCACCGCTGTCGGCGTGCAATTCAAGACCATGACCGATCCGGATCGGGAACTGCTGGATGCTTATTGTTCCGGAGGTGAAGGAGAACAGAATTTAATGTGGAACCTGTGGGATTCCCTGATAAAAAAGCAAGACTGAACGCTAAACATATGAAGCTCCCCGCTCTTAAGAGCGGATCTTGAGGGAAGCAGGCCGGTCATCAATCGATTCAATTCTTGCCAAGGAGACGAAAACCGTTGACTGAAGAGAAAAAAATACCTGTCATATGGGCGGTCGGTGGAGGAAAAGGCGGAGTCGGCAAAAGTATCATCGGCACGTTTATCGCATTCTGGCTGAGCCGGATGGGGAAAAAAACCGTTCTGGTCGATACGGATCTGGGAGGCGCCAACGTGCATACTTTAATGGGAATAAAGAACCCGCCCCGATCTCTTAATGACTTTCTTGCGAAAAAATATTCATCACTAAACGATATCTGCATCGATTCGGAAGTCAACGGCCTTCGGCTGATTACGGGGGCCGGCGAGATTCTCTCCCTGGCGAATCCGAAATTCGCTCAAAAAATCAAAATCATGAAGGGAATCTTAAAACTCGATGCCGATCAGGTGATTTTGGATCTGGGAGCCGGCAGTTCCTACAATACTCTCGATTTTTTCCTCATGGCCGAAAAAAAACTGGTGGTAGTAACCCCTCAGCCTACTTCCATTCAAAACGCATATTCGTTCATTCGTGGCGCGGTTTACCGCCGCCTGAGTCAATTAACCAGCCGCGATCCGTCCATTTCCGCATTGATTCAAACCGCCATGAACCCGAAAAATGAGCTTCAGATGAGGACCATAAAGGAGCTGTGCCAGGTCATTGAGGACTTGGAAGGAGCGGAAGCATCAAAGGAAATAAAAAAGGACCTTGGAAAGATAAGGCCGATCATCGTAACCAATATGGTTAGGGAGCCGAGCGATAAAAATGCAGGCAAGATTGTTCAACTGGTTGCTGAAAAATATTTAACCATACGATCTGAAAATTTTGGAACCGTCGTCTATGACCGGCAGATCGAACAGATGATCTCTGAAATGACCCCCCTTGTCCGTATATCACAATCCAGCGAGTTTTTCGGCTGCGTATACGATATCGTAATTAAAGCGCTGGAACCCAATTGATGTAACCCCCCTGATGGCATCGAATTTGAGTTTTTACCATTCATTTCCAATCCCTATTTATTGATCCCTGCACCTTGGAATCGATTGAGCACTTGAAATCAAACGACATGTTACATATATATTCCTTTTAAGACCGTTTGCACGGGATGCCAGCGGAACAGACAGGAGGAACAATGACGTCCGTGGACATGACGATTTTAATCGGCGGCGAAGCAGGACAGGGGATCCAGACCGTCGGGCTGATTTTGGCTCAGGTCTGTCAAAATGCCGGCTTGTATGTAATGGCGGTAAACGATTTCGAATCGAGAATTAGGGGAGGTCATAGTTACTTTCAAATGCGAATCTGCGATCACCCGGTCCATGCACCCCAAAGTGATATCCATCTATTGGTTGCATTAGACGACAAATCGATCGATATCCATAAGGAACATCTCGCACCCAAAGGGCGTATCCTTTTCGGCTCCAACACCTTGCCTGAGGATGAAGTAACAATCCCGATATCGTTTGTCGACCTGGCAAAGGATGCCGGAGGAAAGATCATGGCCAATACCGTCGCGGCCGGCGCATGCAGCGCCCTGATGGGTTCGCCTTTTGCTTTTCTTGAACACGTGATCGGCTATCATTTTGGTTCAAAAGCGGATCAACTCCTGACAGATAACTTAAAGGCCGCCCGTCTCGGCTATGATGCCGCCAAAGGAAAGGATTTTGCCTATCGGTTGACGTGGCCCAAGAACCCTTCCCCGAAAGGACGTTTGTTGGATGGCGCCGAAGCTATCGCCCTTGGCGCCCTTGCAGGAGATTGTCGGTTCGGCGCCTTCTACCCGATGAGCCCGGCAACAGGAATTATGGAGCGCCTGGTTGCCATGTCCCCGAAATTCCCACTGGTCATCGAACAGGCGGAAGATGAAATTGCCGCTGTGAACATGGCGATCGGAGCCGGTTTTGCCGGAGTGCGAGCGATGACGGCCACCTCCGGAGGCGGATTCTGCCTGATGACCGAAGGATTGGGGCTCGCCGCCATGACTGAAACTCCTATCGTGATTGTGGACGGCCAGAGGCCGGGACCATCCACCGGCCTCCCCACACGAACCGGACAAGGAGATTTGTCGTTTGTGATCAGCGCCTCTCAGGACGACTTCCCCCGATTCGTTTTCGCCCCCTCCTCTCCGTATGATGCATATACCATGACGGCAAGAGCATTCGATCTTGCCCATAAATACCAGGTGCCGGCAATCCTTCTGGCAGACCAGTTTCTCCTCGATTCGCTCTTTACAGTAGAGCAACCACTCCATGCACCGGAC
The DNA here is from genome assembly GCA_001797695.1 of Deltaproteobacteria bacterium RBG_13_49_15. GTDB lineage: Bacteria > Desulfobacterota > Desulfobacteria > Desulfobacterales > UBA2156 > RBG-13-49-15. Next base: position 6,857 of record MGQD01000087.1, read on the forward strand.
ACGGTTGCCCGGTACTCGGTAACCGATGCCGAGCTTGGGAATCCGGATACCTATCAGCGCTTTAAATTTACGAAAAACGGGGTCTCTCCCCGCGCGCTCCCATGCGCCGGCAAAGCGCTGGTGATGATCAGCAGCGACGAACATGATGAAAAAGGGCACATCAGCGAAGACATCCGGAACCGGATCGAACAGATGGATAAGCGCTTTGCCAAACTCGAGGAGATGGCAAACGAGATGCGCCCTCCGGAGGCAACCTATCCCGAATGCGATCTGATGCTCGTTTCCTGGGGTTCATCTTGCGGAGCGGTTGCCGAAGCGGTAAGCGGACTCCGGAAGCTAGGGGTTGATGCCGGCCATGTTCATTTCACGGACATCTGGCCTTTTCCAAGAGATGCCGCCGCGGCTACCATCGGCAAGGCAAAACGATTTTTTATGGTTGAACAAAATTATACCTCTCAGATGGGAAAACTCATCCGTCAGGAGACCGGATTAAAGCCGTCGGGTTTCATTTTGAAATATGACGGCCGTCCTCTTTATCCGAAAGAGATCATATCCACCGTTCTAGCAAAACTGAGGTGAAGTTGATGTTGACTCATGCCGATTTTGAATCAAATTTCGAAAGCCACTGGTGCCCGGGATGCGGGAACTTCGGCATCCTTGCCGCCATGAAGGAAGCGCTGGCAGCGCTGGAT
>MGQD01000087.1:7554-8687 GCA_001797695.1 Deltaproteobacteria bacterium RBG_13_49_15
CCTCACCGGATTCTGATTTTATCCGGCATCGGGCAGGCAGCCAAAACGCCCCATTTTATAAAGTGCAATTTTTTTCATTCCCTGCACGGCCGGGCGCTCCCGCTTGCCACAGGCGCCAAAGTGGCCAATCACAAATTGAACATCCTCGTCAATACAGGAGACGGCGATTGCTATGGCGAAGGGGGAAATCATTTCATACACGCCATTCGCCGCAACCTGGATGTGACCGTGCTGGCGCACAACAATCGTGTTTACGGATTAACGAAGGGGCAGGCTTCACCGACATCCGATGCCGGAATGAAAACCAAAATGCAGCCCAATGGAGTGTTGTCGGATCCGTTTAATCCCATTTCCGTGGCTCTGGCTCTGGGATGCGGGTTCGTCGCCAGAGGATTTTCGGGCGATCCATCATATCTGAGCGAACTGATTCAAGCCGGAATGCGGCACAAGGGGTTTTCACTGATCGATATCCTTCAGCCGTGCATCTCTTTCAACCAGATCAATACCCATCAATGGTATAAGAAGCGCATCAAACCGATACCCTCGGAACATGATGTTACCGATCTTAATGCCGCATTCGCGCTTTCTCAAATCTGGGGAGCTGAAATTCCCGTCGGCATCTTCTACCGCAAAGAAACTCCTTCATTTACCGAACGGATCGCCGGACTCGCCGGCGATATTCCACTTGTATCACGGGCATACGATCCGGCGCCATTATCGGAGCTTCTCGATCGGCGATAGATGAAATCCATTTCGAAATGTAAAAGCAATCAGAAATAGCTGGAGCCGTCCCAGCAGTGGGTGCATAGTTTTTCTTTCGGCAAACCGATCGATTCCACCAGATTCTGAAGTTTCTGATATTTCAGAGTTGTAAGTTACACCCTGAAGAGCGGGGCTTGCGGGAAGCAAACCGGTCAACGGTTCAACTTTAGCCGGTTTTTTTGTAAATTCTTCGAATCTGACTTCATTCAAACCGCATCTTGCGGTTATCGGCTTACACCATTGCCGTTTTAGGCCGCTTTAGGCATTGTTGAAAATGTCGTTTTCATGATACAGTCTTTATTGTAATAGGAAATTATGGTCCTTCTTACAAAAAGTCTGCGACCGAGTTTGGAAGTAATATAAAAACTTCG
>MGQD01000088.1:0-10121 GCA_001797695.1 Deltaproteobacteria bacterium RBG_13_49_15
GAAGGGGAATTGACCGATAAACTTTTTATGGATGGGATTCTATTTCTTAGTCGTTATTCTAACTATCATTTCCTGGCGGAAGAACAGGCGATGATGGATTTTGGGTACACCCAACTGGAAAATCACAAACTTCAGCATCGGATGTTTCGGGATCAAATCGGACAAATCCATAAAAAGATCCACGGCAACGGCGTAACCAAAGGACTGGTTGCGGAGTTGCATTTTTTACTGTCGGATTGGCTTGTATATCACATCAAAGTAAGGGATCGGGATTTTGCGAAAATTGTAAAGGAAGAAGGCGACCCCCTGTCTGCTGTAACTCTCCCGACGCTTGAAATATTAAGGCAAAAATTAATTGAAGAGCATGATTTAAAAGATATCGATGATATCACGGTTTCGTATTCGAAATGAGGCTGTCGGACAAGATATTTAAATGAAATCCTCAGACAAAAAAGGAAACCGCATTTTGGTCGGTTTCATACAAGGATGCGGAGCGATTGCTGCCGGTCTTGGATTTCTTGCGATCCTTGGGTGGATTGCAAACCTTCCCCGACTTGCTTCCTTCGGGCCAAACAACATCCCGATGGCGCCCAGCACAGCACTCTTATTCTTATGGTTTGGAATCGGAACCATAACACTCGCCAGGGCACGCGGCAACCATTCAGCTCACCGGCTTGGCATGACCATCGGTTTCCTGGGCATAATAGTTGCTTTGCCGCTGTTTTTCCTATCTTCGCTGGACATACATCCGGAGTTTGAGCGCCTTGGCATCCGAATCGCGGTATCGACAGACGGCGTGCCGATCGGACATATGTCTCCTTTGACGGCGTTCTGCTTTGTGCTTTCAGGTTTGTCGCTCCTGACGTCGCCTGCCTTATCATCAGATTCGAGCTGGCGGACAGCCGCGGCTTTTGTGTTTGCTGTATCTGTGGTATTGACCGGCTTCACTCTTTTTTTGGCTTATCTCTTCGGATCGCCGCTTCTATACGGCAGCGGTATCATTCCTCCTGCCCTGACAACCTCTCTGGCATTCCTATTACTCGGAGCGGCTCTTGTGGTGCTTTCAGGGCAAAGAACATGGCTGTTCGACCGCCTGTCGGATGCAGCGAGCACAAGGTCTGTATATTTCCTTATTCTGGTTTTTATGATTCAGGCAGTCGGTATTATTACTGCCGTATATCTTTATCATTGGAATCATGAAAAAAACTTCAGGGCCGAGGTGGAGCGACAGCTTTCCATCGTTGCGGACCTGAAAGTGAGCGAACTGGTGCAATGGAGAAGAGAGCGGCTGGGAGACGGCGCTGTTTTTCACCAAAACGATAACTTCACCGGGCTGGTACGACGGTATCTTGAAAAACCCGGCGATGCTGATCTGCGCGCGCGGTTTCAGAAATGGCTGGATTGCGTTCTGGTAACAAACCAGTATGACCGGGTTGCCCTTGTAGACACGGAGGGAAAAGAGCGGATATCGGCGCCTCGAACTACCGAACCGGTTGTATCGCACCTCGTAAAGGATGCCACGGAAGTCCTTCGCACGGGTGAGGTCGCTTTCCTGGATTTTCATCGGGATGCACCCGATCGTCCCATACATCTGGCAGTCCTGGTTCCCATTCACGACACCCAAGGTTCCGGCCGGCCGCTGGGCGTCCTTCGTTTGCGGATTGATCCAGGAGCCTATCTTTATCCCTTAATCAACCGATGGCCGACGCCAAGCCGGACGGCCGAGTCTCTTCTGGTCCGGAGAGATGGAAACGATGTCCTGTTTCTCAACACGCTCCGGTTTCAGAAAAACACGGCTCTTGCTTTGCGCAGCTCCCTGGAGGATAAACACATGCCGGCCGTGAAAGCGGTGCTGGGGCAGTCAGGAATCGTGGAAGGAACGGATTACCGGGGCGTGCCTGTGATTGCCGCAGTGCGTGCCATCCCCGATTCACCTTGGTTTTTGGTTGCGCGAATGGATACGGCTGAAATCTATGCACCCTTAAGGGAACGGATGTGGATGATGATCGTACTTATCGGCGCCCTGTTCCTTAGCGCAGGTGCGATCACCGGGTTGATCTGGAGGCAGCAACGGATCGGATTTTACAAAGAACGGTATCAGGCGGCTGAGGCGCTGCGGATAAGCGAAAGCCGTTTTCGAAGCGCCCTGGACAACATGCTCGAAGGCTGCCAGATTATCGGATTCGATTGGCGTTATCTCTACGTCAACGATGCGTCCGCCATATCCGGCCGCCAACCCAGGGAAGACCTGCTAGGCCACACGATAACGGAGAGATATCCGGGTATCGAACGCACTGAGATGTTTGCCGTTCTTCAGCATTGTATGGAAAAACGCACCGCCCGGCATTTGGAAAACGAGTTTACATATTCCGACGGTGTCAAAAGGTGGTTCGAGCTCAGCATTCAGCCCGTGTCCGACGGAATTTTTATTCTTTCTCTCGACATAACCGACCGCAAGCGCGCTGAGGAGCGGGAGAGGCATCTGAACGCCGTTCTCAGGGCCATTCGGAGAGTGAACCAGCTTATTACCAGGGAAAAAAACAGAGATTGTCTGATCCAGGAAGCTTGCGCCATTCTCACATCCACGCGCGGTTTTAAGAGCGCCTGGATCGCTTTGGTGGATGAAAAAGGTGCATTCCTCGAGATGGCGGAGAGCGGGTTGAGCCAGGATTGCCGTTATTTGATGGAGTTGTTGAAGCGAGGTGAGTGGCCGCGTTGTGCCAGGGATGCTTTTATTGGAGCGGGCGTTGTGACTGTTGCGGATAGTGCTTCTTCATGCATAGACTGCCCGCTGGCAAGTTATCATGGGGACCATGGTGTTATGGCAAGTCGGCTCGAACAGAACGGTAAGGTTTATGGTGTCATCGTGGTCTCTCCTCCTCGAGAGTGGATTTCGGATTCCGAGGATCAGGAACTTTTCAAAGAGACGGCTGATGATGTGGCCTTTGCCATAAGCTTCTTGGAACAGGAGGAAAGAAAGAATGAGGCTGAAGCCGCTTTTCGGGAGAGTGAAAATAAATTCAAGACCCTTTTCGAATACGCTCCGGATGCCATTTATCTGTATGATTTTGAAGGTCGATTCATTGACGGAAACCGGGCTGCAGAGGCATTAAGCGGCTACAAAAAAGAAGATCTCATCGGAAGGAGTTTTTTAGAAGTCAATTTGTTGTCTCCTGAAGAAATGCTAAAAGCATCCAAACTGTTGCAGAGAAACATGGAAGGAAAGCCTACCGGGCCCGATCCGGTCGTTCTGAAAAGGAAAGACGGCAAATCGGTTACGGTTGAGATCAGGACGTTTCCTTTAAAACTTGGTGGACAGGATGTTGTGTTGGCCATCGGCCGTGATATTTCGGAACGCATCAAACTCGAAGAACAGCTCCGACAGTCCCAGAAACTTGAAGGGGTAGGGCGTCTTGCCGGCGGCATCGCTCACGACTTCAACAATCTTTTGACAACGGTGATCGGGTATTCCGACCTCATTCTTGAAGGGGTCATGAATGAAGGTGCAATGCGGGAAGGAGTGAAAGAAATCAGAGCTGCCGGGGAGCGGGCATCCTCTCTGACCCGACAGCTCCTGGCCTTCAGCCGCAAACAGGTTCTGCAGCCTACGGTAATGAATCTTAACGACACAGTCCGAGATTTGGACAAAATGCTGCGCCGCATTATCGGAGAGGATATCGAACTGAGAACAGTCCTTTCACCGGAACTGGGACAAGTTGAGGCGGACAAGGGTCAAATCGAACAGGTCATCATGAACCTTGTCATCAATGCCAGAGATGCAATGCCGCGGGGAGGAAAACTCACCATTGAAACCGCCGCTGTTGTACTGGATGAAACATATGCGGAAAACCATGTGGCAGTAATGCCGGGTGATTATGTCATGTTGAGCATAAGCGACACGGGAAGCGGCATGACCCGGGAAATCCAGGCCCAGATCTTCGAGCCGTTTTTCACCACCAAGGAAAAGGGCAAAGGAACCGGGCTGGGCCTTTCCATGGTGTACGGAATCGTGAAGCAAAGCAAAGGCAATATCTGGGTTTACAGCGAACCCGATAAGGGAACCTCTTTCAAGATCTATCTGCCCCTTGTCGAGAAATCAATATCGGAAGCACTTCAGAAGGTTAAAAAAGAAGATAACCCCACCGGTTCGGAAACCATCCTGATAGTCGAGGATGATGAGCGGGTCCGAAATCTGGCCGAAAAAGTCCTTAAAGGGTTTGGTTATACGGTCCTGACCGCAGCCGGCGGAGAGGAGGCTATTATTATATCCAGGAAGCATAAGGGGCGTATTCACCTCCTATTAACGGACGTGGTCATGCCAGGGATGAGTAGCCGGGACCTCGAAGAACATTTAAGACCTTTAAGGCCGGACATGAAGATCCTTTATATGTCCGGCTATACCGACAATGTGATTGTTCATCACGGAGTGCTGGATCCAGGCAAGGCCTTTCTCGAGAAGCCGTTCACTCCCGATTCCCTGGGCCGCAAAGTCAGAGAAGTGCTGGGGGGTTGACGGTCGAAAAAGAGCTTCCAACAAGGAGGCGACCAGGTTATGCCGTTTCCTTTTTTGTCTCGGTGCGCTTAGTCGCCTCTTCCTCGCGCAGGACGCGGCGAAGGACCTTTCCTACGAGGGTTTTCGGAAGGGTATCGCGGAACTCAATGATTGAAGGGACTTTGTAGTGCGCCATGTTCTCGCGACACCAATCGATGATCTCTATCTCGGTAACGCGGCCTGCGGCGCTTTCCTTTAGCACGACAAAAGCCTTAATCGCCTCGCCAACCTGAGGGTCGGGAACGCCGATAACGGCAGCCTCAAGAATGTCTGAACGAGAAAAGAGGAGTTCTTCGACCTCCTTTGGAAAAACCGAGTAACCCTTGTGCTTGATCAGATCGCGGGCCCGGTCCTTGATGAACGTCCAGCCGCGTTTATCCATATACCCGATGTCGCCCGTATGGAGCCAGCCATCGCGAAGCGCCTTTGAAGTCTCTTCCGGTTTGTTGAGATACCCCTTCATTACCTGGGGGCCCTTGATGCAGATTTCGCCCACCTGATCCTCGCCGAGCCCGAGAACCTTCTCGCCGGTCTCGAGGTCCATAATCCGAACGTCGGTGTTTGGAAAGGGGAGGCCTATCGAACCCATGACTCGCTCCCTGCCTTCCGGAAGGACAAATGGATTGGCATGTGTCACCGGGGAGGACTCGCTGAGGCCGTATCCCTCGACCACCAATGTTCCGAACTTCTTCTCAAAAGTGACCTGGACATCCCGCGGCAAAGGTCCCGCGCCAGACAGGCAGCGTGTAAGCGAACTGAGATCGTATTTTTCAAGTCCCGGTGTGTTGTTGATCTTGTTGAAAAGGGTGGCCACGCCAGGCATACAAAGCTTAGTGCCCCGCCCCCATTTCTCGAGATTCCGGGCCCATTCGTGGAAATCCTCTGGTGGCCGAGGGAAAAGCAGCATGAAGCCGCCGGTAGCTATAGCGATGTTCATCACACACGTCATGGCAAAAACGTGGAACAGGGGGAGCACTCCGACCCACCCGGCATCCCGAGGAAAGTCAGACCCTATCCAGAACTTGCCGCTGATTGCGTTGCTTGCCAGGTTTTGGGCGGTCAGCATCGCCCCCTTGGGAGTTCCCGTGGTTCCGCCGGTGTATTGCAGCACGGCCACGTCGTTCATCGGATCAACCTTAACATTGGGAGGAGAAGGATCGGTGGTCAATAAATCTGATAGGCGCAGCACGGTAGATGGCATTATTCCTTGAGGAATTTTCTTGAGTCGCTTTCCAAGGAACACCTTGATGAATGAGAAATTGCAGAGATCGACGATGTTGGTTCCGATTATGTGCTTAACGTCCGCGTTCTCCAACCCCTTGCTCGCTGTTTCGTATAACGCGTCAAGAACCACTAGGGTTTTGGCGCCCGAATCGCGGAGCTGATGTCGAATCTCCATCGGCTTGTATGTCGGATTAATCGCCGTGACGGTAATACCGAGCCTTTGGCAGGCATAGAACACCACTACGAACTGATGGGAGTTGGGCAGCATCATTGCCACTACATCCCCCTTACGCAGACCCATTCGATGGAAAGCCGTGGACAGCCGGTCAACCAGGTCTTCCAGTCGACGGTATGTGATCATCGAGCCTAAGAACACGATCGCCTTGTCGTCCGGGTAGCGCCGTGCGGTTTGGCGGAGCATATCTGCCAGGCCGTAGTCCGGCAGGTCGATCATTTTGGACACCCCCTGCGGCCAGTCGCCGTACCAGGGCCGATCCCCCATGTCTTTCTCTTCCATTGGCTTTTCCATAGTCGAGGCCCTCCTTGCCTTGTCCACCGCCTGTTTTCCGCGCTGCGGTCGGCGTGGGAAGCGCCGTACCCTGACACGAAAAACAGACAATACATCCGCCTGTGCGAAGATGTTTTGCTTTTATGGCGGATAGAAATTACACTATAATAAAAATAATGTCCTATCAATACAGTTTTTATCAATGAACTACCCCGCCGCAAGCAGCGGGGTATTAGTTCGCAGTTGTATTTTCGAACGCCCCAAGGGCGGGGACCGTAACCCTGACTGAGAGTTAACAGGGCGAGGATGAGGGTAAAGCCGCAGATGGGCGTTTTTCAGAGATCTGCCAACGCCTCATGGCTCCGGTCGATGGGCCAGCCATAGACCGAGAATAACACATATCAGGCCGGTGATGAACAGTGCGGAAATCGGTTCCGCCAGGAGCAAAGCACCCAGGGCGGCCGATGTGATCGGGCTGAGCGAGAGAAACACCGTGACCTGGGTCGGAGAGGAGTGACCGAGAGCCCAGAGCCACATGTAATAGCCGATAGCGCTGCTTCCGCCAATAAAAAGGACGGCCAGCCAGCCGGCGGTCGTGAAGTGTAGAGATGAGATCAAAGACCCTTCAAGGCCGGCTGCAAGAGCCAGAAAGCCGACAGAGGCAAACATGGCAAAGGCGCTCACCTGAAGGATCGGATACCTGATGAGGTAGGGCCGGTAGAGTACGCTGCACACGGCTGCGCACAGGGCGCTCGCCAGCACGGCTAGTTCGCCGATCCAGCCCGCCTCCGTCGCCGCGGGGAAAAGCACCTTCTCGCCCAGGGCAAAACCCACGCCCACGATGGTGAGTAGCACCCCAGTGGTTTTGAGCAGGGTCATTCGTTCGCAGCCGATCAGGGCCCCCAGAGTCATGGTCAGCAACGGCACAGTGGCGAAGATCAGCGCGGCACGAGCCGAGGGAATGAACTGCAGACCGAAGTTCATGAAAACGATCAGAATTCCGAACTGCGTGATGCCCAGACCCGCGATCGGAAGAAGATCACGGCGGCTGAACCATCCTCGCGCAGAACGCCACGCGGGGATGAGTAGAAGGCAGAAGCCGATGAGGTAACGCAAAAAGGCCAGCGTCACCGGATCGGTCTGATCGATCACAAAACGGGTGGCGACGATCGCCGAACCGACCTGGATGCCCGTGGCGGCGGCTGCCACCAAAGCCAAAAGGTTGATCGGTTTCGCTATTGAGCTGTTCATAGCTCCAGTTCCCAGGTCTCCCCCACCAGATCGTGACCGAAACTGTGGTTAGAAGATAGGCATCTTGCCCTTTGGGCCGTGGCTTAGGATCTCCTTGATGCTCTCCATGGTCTTAACAAGGCGGATCTGGTCTCCTTCGCTAAGCGCGCCGATTTTTTTAGGTGTAGAAGCGGTTGAACTGCCGCACCGCCTCAACATGCTGAAAGAGCTCGTCTTCAGCCATAGCTTCCTCCCTAAAGGCTAGTAAGAGCATAGTGGCACTATTACATGACAATGTCAACTATCTATTTGACTTGGGCAATTAAACCCAATGCGTGATAACTGAGACAGGAAGAAGGAAAGAGCGCAAATACTCCGAATCGAACTCAAGTTCCTTGACCTCCTTCCTGAAGTTTTGTTGGTTTCAGTGGTCTTTCGATTTCCTGTGGATTCTTATCATAGTTAAAAAATGAGTTATGCTTTTAATCAAAGAGGAAAAACTTCTCAAAGACAACATCTGTGTGTATTATATAAGGAAAATTATGGAAACCAAAAAACATAAGCCACGGGCTGATGGAATCCAGGCCCATGTTGTAAAAGGCACTGAAAAAATGGGCTACTGGAAATTCAAAAAGGAATTTTGCTCCATTGAAGGGTGGCAGATGAGAAGACTCAGTCCACAAACGTATGAGGTTTTAAACAATAAGCGTAAAAAGATAGGAATTTTTAAGAGTGGAAAGGGGTATTTTCCAAACTAGGAGGGAAAGCCGATAATGCCCCATCTCCTTCGTTGCCAAGGACTCGCAGTAAAATACTACGGCTTCGCCCTTGGACGCCTTGGATCTGGGGCGCCCTCGGCTTTTGCAACAACAGGGTATAGATAGATAATTGGGAACTCAACATGACACCAAAAAGATTTTATGACTGGCAGACGGCAGGAGGTACAGACGATGTCATGCGCATGGTTGACTGTATAGAGCGGGCAGATCTTGCATGGTGCGCCATCGGAGGCGTAGCTGTGAATCATTGGGCCGATGAACCCATAGTTACGCAAGATGTTGATTTTGTTGTTGCTGCAGAGTCAGTGGAACTTGCGACAAAACTTCTTGAGGAGGCAGGATTCAAATCAGAACGCTTTCAATGGTCAATTAATTTTCGCGGTCATTCCAAAGTGAGTATTCAATTGAGCACGGAAGATTTCTATAAAGACTTCCCAAGTCGTTCCGTTGCGGCAGACATTCATGGAATTCTGATGCGCGTTGCTTCTCTGGAAGACACATTGCATGGAAAAATCAAAGCTTGGCGAGATAATGAAAAAAGACAAAGCAAGAAACTCAAAGACCTTGGTGATATTGCCCGTTTGGTTGAAAACCACCCTCGCCTGTGGGAATTGCTTGATACAGATTTGAAAGAAATAATTGAAAGGCAGTAACTGCAAGTCTAGAGCCGAAATATAAGTTTCACCTGATGAACTGGCGAGACGATTTTGAGACCCTTTATATATATACCAAAAATTGACCAACAAGAGATATCACTGCGCTATGCTCTGTCCAATGCCTCGCGAATTTTTACAGCAAGCGCTTTTTGGGAAAAAGGTTTCTGAAGAAAATGCACCCCTTCTTCCAGAGTCCCGTGATGACTGATCACATCGGCCGTGTAACCTGAAATATATAAGCACTTGAGTCCCGGGCAAAGGGAAATAAGCCGCCGGCAAAGATCGCGGCCGCTCATTTCGGGCATGATCACATCGGTTACCAGAAGATGAATCGGACCACTGTGTCCCTCGACCAGTTGGATCGCCTTGTTCGGATTCGTTGTAGACAGCACCGCGTATCCGAGCTGTTTGAGCAACTTTTTGCTGAGATCGAGCAGCGACTCTTCGTCTTCAACCAGGAGAACAGTTTCGGTTCCCTTCGGCGCCTCGCCATGCATCCGGGTATCGACAGGAGTGGATGTCTCGGCCACAACCCGGGGCAAATAGATCATGAAAGTGGCGCCTTTCCCCACCTCACTGTGTGCATTGATGAAACCTTCGTTCTGCTTCACGATGCCATACACCGTGGCCAGGCCAAGGCCGGTCCCTTTTCCGATTTCCTTGGTCGTGAAAAATGGCTCGAAGATTTTTACTAACGCTTCCTTGCTTATTCCGCAACCGCTGTCGCCGACAATAAGCCGTACATACTTTCCTGGAATCAAACCAGGGTAGGTTTCGCAATAGGCCGCGTCGCACTCCATGTTGTCGGTTTTGATGGTTATCTTGCCGACCCCCTTTATTGCATATCGTGAGTTAACCAGCAGGTTCGCCAGGATCTGGTCAATCTGGGTCGGATCCATCTTGATCTGCCATAAGGCCTTTCCTGGTTCCCAGATAAGCTCGATGTCTTCCCCGATCAACCGTCGCAACATCTTGAGCATGCTTTCGATGGTGTCATTGAGATTTAAAACCTTCGGAGATATGGTCTGTTTCCTGGCAAAGGCGAGCAGTTGTCGAACCAGGTCTGCGGAACGCTTGCCGGCCGACATGATCTCTTCAAGATCTTTGTAAATCGAATCGGACGGTTGTAACTTCATCATCGCCAACTCCGTATGGCCGATGATCACGGAAAG
>MGQD01000088.1:10197-10336 GCA_001797695.1 Deltaproteobacteria bacterium RBG_13_49_15
GTTTTGAGTTGGTGCAGTGGCTGCAGGGGGCGCTTTCTCCCCTGAACACTTCATAGCAGATCCGCCCGGTGAGATTTGCGCCGAAAGCAACGATCAAATTTTTGTTCATGAAGAGGATCTCATGGGTGTTCATGTCGCC
>MGQD01000088.1:10648-10877 GCA_001797695.1 Deltaproteobacteria bacterium RBG_13_49_15
TCTGTGAATATGACCGAAGTTATTTCTGCGGGGAGTTTTGTTCCATCTTTACGCTTAAAGGTGAGCTCTCCTATGAATTTGCCTGTTTGGGTCCTTTCTTTTATTGCAGGCAATAATCTCTTATCATCCAAATCAACAATCACATTTCTTCCACCTTGAATCAGTTCCTCTTCAGTGTAACCGAACATCTCGCAGGCTGCAGGATTCGCCTCTATTACTCGGCCGTCCG
>MGQD01000088.1:11057-11199 GCA_001797695.1 Deltaproteobacteria bacterium RBG_13_49_15
AAGCAATAAAAATAACCGTGTATATTGATCAAATCCATGCATAAATAAAGATCGCTCACACATTCAGATTCAGGGCAATGATCAGTCCCTATTTATCTTTTTCTTGAGTTTTCCGGAGCACTTGAATGTGACGACTCTCCTT
>MGQD01000088.1:11997-12098 GCA_001797695.1 Deltaproteobacteria bacterium RBG_13_49_15
GACTGGAAAAGCGAATTTCCTGTTTTTTGCGTTTCAGCACGCCGAGGGTTGGAAGCACAAACCCAGAAAGATCCACGAAAGTTCATCGAAAGCGGGATATC
>MGQD01000088.1:12422-14704 GCA_001797695.1 Deltaproteobacteria bacterium RBG_13_49_15
GACCTCTTTCAAGTGCCTTATCGTCCCCTGCAGCAGGAGGAGGCCCTGGAAATCAAAAGAAAGCCCTATTGGGTTTTAAATACATGGAATATCGACCCGCTGCCTATTCTCAAGTCCATGGATCAACGAATAGACGACCTGGTGCGGCGCAATGTCGAAAACATCCGTTGGTCCATGCTGCAAAACCTTAACATCTCTTTTGCCCATTTCACCTCCAGGATAAAAGAACGTCTGACGGAAACCGTGACCGTCACCAAAGGGGCAATGGAGACCGCCAATGAAGTGCGCACCACACGGGTTGAAACCGTCGACCCGAAGATTATTTTTTTTAACCATTCCATTACGGAATTAGAAAAATTGAAAACCGAGTTTCTCGGGCACCCACAGCTTGCTGATTAACACTTGGAGGGATTTTCAATGGAACAAATATTCACCATCGCCGCCCTATGGCTTGGACTGGCAGTTGTCTCCGCCGTTGTCGCCTACCATTTGCGGGTATCCATCGCCTTGGTTGAAATCTGCATCGGCATGATTGTGGCTTCCGTGGCAGGTTACATAGGAAAGGCAGAGGCGTTGGGGTCGAATCTGGAATGGCTCCGTTTTCTAGCTGCATCCGGGGCGGTCTTACTCACTTTTCTGGCCGGTGCAGAACTTGAACCAGGCGTGATCCGAACAAAGATAAAAGAGGTTACTGTTGTTGGCCTGATCGGCTTTTTCGCTCCTTTTCTTGGTTGCACGGCGATCGCACGCTACATTCTGGATTGGAATCTCCAAGCCAGTTTGCTTTGCGGTGTGGCGCTTTCAACCACTTCAATGGCGGTTGTATATGCGGTCATGCTGGAAACCGGTTTCAACAGGACCGAATTCGGCAAGGGAATCTTGGGCGCCTGTTTTATTAATGATCTTGGGACAGTCATCGCTCTTGGCTTATTGTTTGCGCCATTCACCTACAAAACGATCCTATTTATAAGCACGACGTCTGTTGTTTTGGCCATTCTCCCCTTTTCCAGCCGGTTATTGACCCGTTTCTACGCCTATCGCACAGCCGCAATCAGGACAAAATGGGTAATCCTTGTCCTTTTCGGCTTGGGCGCCCTGGCGCTTTGGTCCGGTAGCGAAGCGGTCCTTCCCGCTTATCTTGTGGGCATAGTTCTGGCAGAGTTTTCAAATGGAGATGCCTTTTGGATTAGGCGATTGAGGACATTGACCGTCGGATTTCTCACCCCGTTCTATTTCATTCGCGCCGGGACATTCGTTTCTTTGACAGCCATTGCTTCGGCTCCGATTATTTTTTTGTTTTTGTTGGGTGGAAAAGTGCTATCAAAGATTTTCGGACTGTATCCCGTCATTGGACTGTTTAGGCGTAAACACGACGAAAGATGGTACTATACACTGCTTATGTCCACTGGATTGACCTTTGGAACAATATCATCTCTTTACGGTTTATCCCGCGGCATCGTGACGCAAGAACAATATTCCTTCCTGGTAGCCGTCGTCATTGCTAGCGCGGTAGTCCCCACACTTATCGCTGGATTCGCTTTTCTCCCCCGTCACCTCCTGCCCGCTCCGGACGAGCAAAGAGAGACGGCGCCACGAGAAAGCGGTTTAAATGAAGAAGGATAATCTTTCGTAACCCTATCCTTGTTGCCGAAAGGTAAAACCGATTGGGCCTGCTCAAGCCGCTCTTCAACCGGAAATCGAAAAAACTCTTCGGCGGAAAATTGCCGATTTCCGGATTGGAAACCTTATAGTGTCCAAAAATGATTCGTGGATAGACACTACCTATAATTTTCTTGATAAAAATCATTTTATTTTGGTAAAATGACCTCATAAATGAATTTTTCTTTTGTCCCCATCTGACAAAATCCCGTGGTATCCTTCAAAAAGCATCAGGAGGATTCCATGGATCGAACGGTTTACGGCGATTCTTCGGAGAAGCCCGTCATGCGGGGAGATCAAATTTCAAGGCAGTGGCGGATTCTGAGGCAGCTTGAAGTAAGCCGGGTCGGCCGCACCGCTGCAGAACTTGCCGAATTGATCGGCGCCCCCCTGCGCACCGCCTATAGGGACCTGGCAGATCTTCAACTGGCAGGTTTTCCCATTTATGCGGAAAAAGACGAAACCGGGCGGCGATGGAAATTCACCGAAAATTTCCGGTTCAACGTCCCTTTCCCGTTCACTTTTACCGAGCTGATGATCCTTTACATGAGCCGCGACCTTTTCGCCGTATTCGGCCAAACCATGTTTGCCGAAGCTATCCTGTCCCTTATCGAAAAAGTCCG
>MGQD01000088.1:14787-16589 GCA_001797695.1 Deltaproteobacteria bacterium RBG_13_49_15
ATCGCCGGTACCGGCAAATCATCGAGCAGCTCAGCCGGGCGGCCCTTGAGCAAAAACGCATCCAGATCCTCTATCATCCTCTCAAGCGAAAACAGGAGACCGTCCGGAAAATCGACCCCTATCGGATCTGGTTTTTCGAAGGAACCATTTACGCCATCGGCTTTTGCCATCTCCGCAAGGAGGTCCGAACCTTTGTGGTGGACCGCATCAAACTGCTTCAGCCCCTGGAGGAAACGTTCGAAATGCCCAAAGATTTCGATCTGGATGATTACACCCGCCACAGCTTCAAAGTGATGCAGGATGAACTGCAAACGGTCCGGGTGCGCATCTCCAGGGAATGGTCCCGGTATGTCGGCGAAAAGATCTGGCATCCCAGCCAGCAGGCCAAAAAAATGCCCGACAGGTCGCTTGAACTCACCTTTCAGGTGGCCGGAATCGACGAAATCAAGCAGTGGATCATGAGCCTGGGCTCGGAAGCCACGGTCCTCCAGCCGGAGTCTCTCCGCCAACTCATCGCCGCCGATCTTCGCAAAACGCTTCTCAAATACGAACCGATCCGCCTGGCCGTCAAATCGCCGAAGGTGAGGGAGTTGATGAAAACCGATCACGCTTGATATTTTGCATGAAATGACATAGTATGTCGACAATATTCCGACATACTATGTCGTTTAATAATGGAGTTGGCATGCAAAACGCCGTTCTTAGACAACAGATCGCCCATGAGGAGTTCGACTACCAGATACTCCTTGACCGATTAAGGGGATATGCACGACCTCGGGATAAGATTTCGACTCTTCTGAAAAGCGGTACGATTATACGCGTGAAAAAAGGGTTGTATGCCTTCGGTGAAGCATATCGCCGGATGCCGGTTTCCAGAGAAATTCTTGCCAATCTGATCTACGGCCCATCTTACATCTCTCTTGATTATGCACTTCAGTATCATGGCATGATCCCTGAACATGTGGAAACAGTTACCTCGGTTACAAGCGGCCGATCCCGAAGTTTCAACACTCCATTCGGTATTTTCATCTATCGCAGGATTTCAGTATCCGCATTTCAGATCGGAATGGATCGCGTCTCGTTGGATCATGACAAATCCTTTCTCATCGCCACTCCTGAAAAGGCCCTGGCGGATAAGCTTGTTTCAGAACGCGGTACTGCTATCCGCACTCAGAAAGAATTGCAGAAGCATATACTGGAAAATTTGCGCGTTGATCCGGAAAAATTCCTTCAGTTGGACGCTCGGCGTCTTATGGAAATCGCATTCTCTTTTCGATCCCGAAAAGTAATGTGGGCAAGTCGATTGATCAATAAAATTCAGCGACATGTGGAAGGAGAATCGTAATGCAGGAAGCCGTAGCCCGAATGCTGGAGCGGCACAACCCCAAAACCCTCGACGAGATCATTCGCGCCCTTCGTGAAATCATCCAGCAGATCGCGCTGCTCGGGTTATGGAGGGGAAAGTTTTTTGAGCAGGCTGCTTTTTACGGTGGTACCGCCTTGCATGTTCTATATGGATTGGACCGCTTTTCAGAAGATCTCGATTTTACGCTTTTAAAACGCCGCGCAGATTTCAATCTTTCCCGCTATGCCGATGCACTTCGTCATGAAATTGAAGCTTTTGGTTTCAAGATTCATATAACTCTTCGGCAAAAGGAAACTTCTCCTATCCGGTCTGCATTTCTGAAGGCAAACACTCGACACCAGCTTCTTATTATCGATATGCCGGGAGAACTGGTTGGAAAAATTCCCAGGAATCAAATCCTCAAGATTAAACTCGAAGTCGATACCAACCCGCCTCA
>MGQD01000089.1:184-735 GCA_001797695.1 Deltaproteobacteria bacterium RBG_13_49_15
ATCAACTCTTACACCCTTGCCGGCTTGATTGCCGGATCAGGCGGGAATCCTGTCCTTTTCGGGATTGTAAAAGATGATTATCCTATGTTGTCCAACCGATGCGCCGAAGCTGTTGATAAATCCGATATGGTTTTTCTATCCGGGGGGAGCTCGGTGGGAATGCGCGATCTGACCGTTCAGGTGTTGTCCGAACTCCCGGACTCAAGGATCATATTTCACGGCATCTCCATCAGCCCCGGAAAGCCGACCCTGTTGGCGAAAACCGGAAACAAAGCCTGCTGGGGACTTCCCGGTCATGTGGTGTCTGCCATGATCGTTTTTTCAGTGGTGGTTCGGCCGTTTCTGCAACACATCAGCGGCTTTTCCCGGGAAAATCGGAGCGAATTTCGAATTTCGGCAAAACTGACACGAAACATCCCGTCCGCCCAGGGGAGAACAGAGTTTATCCGCGTTCGATTGAAGCAAAACGAAGAGACACTTTGGGCGGAGCCGATCCTGGGCAAATCCGGACTGATCAATACCATGGTCAAGGCGGACGGATTAATCCGAAT
>MGQD01000089.1:829-971 GCA_001797695.1 Deltaproteobacteria bacterium RBG_13_49_15
CATAGCGGGTACTCAAACCTGAATCCGACTTGCGGAGTAACGGATGAAAAAAGACAGAAACGTATATCTGAAAATGAAAACGCTGGAGGAAGCCCGTAGGATTCTTTTTGAGGCATTCCCTGTCCGAACCGACCTTGCCTCG
>MGQD01000089.1:1117-1458 GCA_001797695.1 Deltaproteobacteria bacterium RBG_13_49_15
AAAAGACTTTCTCATCGGCAAGGATGCGTTTTACGTCAATACAGGTCACATTCTTCCAGAACAAACCGACGCCGTCATCATGATCGAGCGGGTTCAGGAGCTCGGGGAAAACCGGGTCCGGATCGAAGCCCCGGTATTTCCGTTTCAAAATGTCCGAAAGGTTGGAGAAGACATCGTGGCCACTGAGCTTCTGTTTCCCCAAAACCATCTCGTTACCCCATATTGTGTCGGGGCGCTTCTTTCCGGAGGAGTATTCTCGGTGCAGGTGAAGGCAAAACCAAAGGTTCTTCTTGTTCCTACCGGCTCCGAGCTTGTGGACTGGCGGGAAGTGCCGCTGAATC
>MGQD01000089.1:1470-1854 GCA_001797695.1 Deltaproteobacteria bacterium RBG_13_49_15
GGCAGGTCCTGGAAACCAATTCATTCGTGCTCGGAAAATTAATCGAATCGTGCGGCGGAGCTGCCGAGCGTTGCGACATTGTCAAAGATGACCTTGAAAAAATCAAGGAGGCCGTGAAAAAGGGCGCTGATGGGAGCTTTCAAATCATCCTCATCGGAGGCGGATCATCGGCCGGCTCAGAGGATTATTCGAGAAAAGTCATTGCAGCGCTTGGGGAAGTTCTCATCCACGGCGTCACCATTATGCCCGGCAAACCGATCGTTATCGGAAAAGTGAATGAAAAGCCGGCCTTCGGCATTCCGGGATATCCGGTTTCAGCCATCATCGCCTTTGAGCAATTCGTCTACCCTCTCATTTGCCGGATGCTGGGCCGGATCGAGCAAA
>MGQD01000089.1:1884-2181 GCA_001797695.1 Deltaproteobacteria bacterium RBG_13_49_15
GAAAAATCGCGTCCAAATTGGGAGTGGAAGAGTTTGTCCGGGTAAAAATCGGGATTGTCGGAAATAAAACCGTGGCTACTTCCCTTCCGAGAGGCGCCGGATGCATTACATCGCTCACCGAAGCGGACGGCGTCATCCGGATACCGCATCATGTGGAAGGAATCAAAGAGCAGGAGCCGGTGGAGGCTGAACTCCTGCGCCCTTTATCCGAAATTCAAAACACCGTCGTCGCAGTCGGAAGCCATGACAACACCCTTGACGTACTGGCGAATCAACTTAAAGCTTCACACGGCGGAT
>MGQD01000089.1:2195-2392 GCA_001797695.1 Deltaproteobacteria bacterium RBG_13_49_15
AGCCATGTCGGAAGCATGGGAGGTTTGATGGCCATAAAACGGGGCGTCTGCCACATGGCCGGTTCCCATCTTCTTGATACGACGGACGGAACGTACAATCTGTCATACATCAGACGTTTTTTACCGGATATTCCCGTACACGTGGTTCATCTTGTCGAGAGGGATCAGGGGCTTATCATTCCGGCATCCAATCCGAA
>MGQD01000089.1:2422-2816 GCA_001797695.1 Deltaproteobacteria bacterium RBG_13_49_15
GGGGGACATCACCTTCATCAACCGCCAGACAGGATCCGGAACCCGGATCCTTCTCGATTTCCGGTTGCAGCAGCTCGAAATGGATCCATCTGCGATCCGCGGATATCAAAATGAAGAATTTACTCACATGTCCGTTGCCGCAGCGGTGCAAAGCGGGGCAGCGGACGTAGGGCTGGGGATCTTTGCGGCCGCCAAAGCCCTGAACCTGGGATTTATTCCCATCGTAACGGAACAATATGACCTGGTGATTCCTAAAGAACACCTCGAATCCGGAAAAATGCAAAGGCTTCTTGAAGTCATTAAAACAACGGAATTTAAAACACGGGTGGAAGCGCTTGGCGGGTATTCCACAAAACGGACCGGGGAGATCATTTTGCCCTGATCTGATCGTTTC
>MGQD01000089.1:2871-3709 GCA_001797695.1 Deltaproteobacteria bacterium RBG_13_49_15
AAGCTCCGGGAAAACCGTACCGGCTGATTGATCATACGGCAGACCTCGGGATCCTTGTTTTCGGAGATACGGGCAAAGCGCTTTACGAAAATGCGGCGCGCGCCATGTTCGAACTGATTACGGATTCTCCTCTGGGGGTAAAAATAAGCGAAGAGGTCCGGATCGAGGGGAAAGACCGGCCCGATCTCATGGTGAACTGGCTAAGAGAGCTTCTTTATTTCTGGACGGGAAAAGAACGGCTTGTGGCCGCCGTTGAAATCAGGACTTTGTCGGAAACAGGGCTTTTTGCCGTTGTGGGGACTGATCCGTTCGATCCGGGCCGGCATCAAATTAGAAATGAGCTCAAAGCCGTGACTTACCACCAAATCCGAGTCGATCGAACGGATGACGGTTGGGAGTCCCAGGTTATTTTTGACGTGTGAACCTAAACGTTAAAAAGGAAACGGTTCAACCATGGAAATCAAGATTAGAAAAATCGATAAGTACAGATGGGAGCTTCAAAAAACCGGAAATATGCGGGTTCCGGGAATCATCTATGCCACCGAAGAGATGATTGAAGGGAAAGGACAGAATGAACCGTTAACGCAGGTGGCCAACGTGGCGACGCTTCCGGGAATCGTGAAAGCCTCTTTTGCCATGCCCGATATTCACTGGGGATACGGTTTTCCAATCGGTGGAGTGGCCGCATTTGACTGGAAGACCGGCGTTATCTCCCCCGGGGGGGTCGGATACGACATCAATTGCGGAGTTCGCCTGGCCGCCACCGCTCTGGACGTAACGGCGGTCCGCCCAAAACTTGAGGTCCTGATCAACGCCCTCCACAATCAAATTCCGTCGG
>MGQD01000089.1:3715-4561 GCA_001797695.1 Deltaproteobacteria bacterium RBG_13_49_15
GTTCCACAGGATCCGTAACACTTTCCGTCTCTGAAGAAAAAAAGGTCTTAAAAAAAGGCAGCCGCTGGGCGCTGGAGCAAGGTTTCGCCGAAGAGTCGGACCTGGCTCATACCGAGGAGGGCGGGTGCATGGAAAATGCCGATCCGGACGCGGTGAGCGACCGAGCCCTGGAGAGAGGCCGGAAACAGTTGGGGACCCTGGGATCCGGAAATCATTTTATCGAGGTCGGGATGGTGGAAGAAATTTATGACATGAATGCCGCCCGCGCGTTCGGCCTTTTTGAGGGGCAGGTCACTCTGATTCTTCATTCGGGGTCACGCGGTTTGGGATACCAGATCTGCGACGACTTTTTACTCCGGATGACAAAACATATCGACCGACTCGGATTTGACCTTCCGGACCGTCAACTGGCTTGCGCCATGATTCAGTCTGAAGAAGGGATGCGATATTATAATGCGATGGCCTGTGCGGCCAACTATGCATGGGTAAACCGGCAGGTCCTGTTGCATCTGTCCCGCAAGGTTTTTTCCCATGCCTTAAAGATCAGCCCGGGGGATCTTTCAATGAAACTGGTTTATGATGTATGCCACAACATTGCCAAACGGGAAGAACACACCATCGACGGCGAGAAGCAGTGGGTCTGCGTTCACCGGAAAGGGGCAACCCGGGCATTTGCGCCGGGAAACCCGGCGTTATGCGATGAATATCGCGATGTGGGACAACCGATCCTGATTCCAGGCGATATGGGGAGAGCCTCCTATGTCATGGTTGGAACCCAAAAGGCCATGGAAGAGACCTTCGGTTCCACCTGCCACGGCGCCGGAAGGGTTTTGAGCCGTCAGGCCG
>MGQD01000089.1:4615-7765 GCA_001797695.1 Deltaproteobacteria bacterium RBG_13_49_15
TATCGCTCTTTCTTGGGGTAATGCAGGGATTGACGGAATTTTTACCGGTCAGCAGTTCAGGACACCTGGTCCTGTTTCAGCACCTTTTCGGACTAAAAGAGCCCGAACTTCTTTTTGATATCTGGCTTCATGCCGGCACATTGGCGGCGGTTGTCGTGGTTTTTTTTAACGAAATTCAAAAAATCGTTTCCGCTCTCGTTCGGCTTCCGGCCCTCATCAAGGAAGCCGGGGGGATAAAACCGCTTTTTGCCGAAAATGAAGAAATCCGGATTGTTGTTTTTATTCTCATCGGAAGCATCCCGACAGCC
The DNA here is from genome assembly GCA_001797695.1 of Deltaproteobacteria bacterium RBG_13_49_15. Lineage (GTDB taxonomy): Bacteria > Desulfobacterota > Desulfobacteria > Desulfobacterales > UBA2156 > RBG-13-49-15. The sequence continues at coordinate 4,924 of MGQD01000089.1, forward strand.
GCTTTAGGCCTATTCATCGAATCGCAAGCGGATCGGATTTTTGGGACCCCATGGGTTTCCGGTTTGATGCTCCTTGTCACCGGTACATTTCTCTGGTTTACGAAAAAAATCACCCGCAAGGAGCGCTCGATCAAACAATTGACAATTAAAGATGCCCTCATCATCGGATTTGTCCAGGGAGTAGCCGTGCTTCCCGGAATATCCCGATCCGGAGCAACCATATCCGCCGCCCTATTTCTCGGCATGGAGCGAGGGTCGGCTGGGTCTTTTTCCTTTCTGCTGTCGATCCCTGCCATTTTGGGCGCCCTTCTTTTGAGCCTGAATTCTCCCTTGACTCAAGGATCGGTTTCAGAAAAGATGATTTTTTTGGGGGCGTTCACGGCGGCTGTTGTGGGATTTTTTGCCCTAAAAGCCCTGCTCAGGGCCGTTAAGGGAGGGCGGCTTCATTATTTTGCACCCTACTGTTGGGCCGTCGGCGCCATTGCGCTGGCAATCATGGCTTTTTAGAAAGGAATAGATTAATGAATCCCGATATTTTCAGAGAATACGATATCCGGGGCATAGCCGGAAAGGATTTCACGGAAGAGGATGTGGCGCTCATTGGAAAAGGGGTCGGAACCTACCTGAGACAACGCGGCCGCACAAAACTCACCGTCGGACGCGATTGCCGGCTGACTTCGGATGCGTATGCCGCGAGAATAATCGAAGGGCTTCGTTCCACCGGATGCGATGTAACGGACATAGGCATTTGTCCGACGCCCGTCTTTTATTTCTCCATCAAGCATCTCGATAAGGAGGGAGGGGTAATGGTTACCGCCAGCCACAATCCCCCGGATCATAACGGTTTCAAACTCTGCATCGACTCCGATTCCATCTTCGGAAAAGAGATTAAAAAAATTTTAGGGATCATTGAAGGGGGCGCTTTTACGCGCGGAGAAGGAACCCTTGCCGGCGCTGAAATCATCGGACCCTACAAGGATTTTGTTATAAAAAACATCTCCATACCCCGCCCTCTGAAAGTGGGCGTGGATGCCGGAAACGGGACCGGAGGCGTCGTCGCCGTTCCGATCATGAAAGCGCTCAAATGCGAAGTTTACGATCTTTACTGCGATATGGACGGAACCTTTCCGAACCATGAAGCCGACCCAACCGTGGCTGGAAACGTCAAGGATCTGATCGCACTGGTCAGAGAAAAACACCTGGATGTCGGAATTGCCTACGACGGGGACAGCGATCGAATCGGCGTGATCGATGAAACCGGGAAAATCATCTATGGGGACAAGCTCATCATTATCTTTTCCCGGGAGATCCTTTCGAGAAAACCGGGGGCCACTATCCTTTCCGAGGTCAAGTGCTCCAAAACCCTCTATGATGATATCGCCAAACACGGCGGCCGCGGAATCATGTGGAAAACCGGCCATTCCCTGATCAAGCAAAAAATGAAGGAAGAAAAAGCCGAATTGGCCGGAGAGATGAGCGGTCACATGTTTTTTAAAGACCGATATTTCGGTTATGACGATGCCATTTATGCCTCCTGCAGGCTGCTCGAAATCCTTTCAAAAACCGGAAAAACCGTATCTCAACTGTTAGCCGATGTCCCAAATACATTTACCACCCCTGAGATCCGGATCGAATGCCCGGAGCATCTGAAGTTTGCCGTGGTAGAGAGGGTGACCGAACATTTCCGAAAGAAGTATGACGTGATCGACATCGATGGCGTCCGGGTTCTCTTTGATGATGGATGGGGCCTGGTACGGGCTTCCAACACCCAATCCGTCCTTGTTCTCAGGTACGAAGCCGCCACCGAAAAACGGCTTCAGGAGATCCGGGAGCTTATTGAATCGGCCCTTTCGGATATCCGGAAACAGATGATTTAAGGACATGCCCCCTCCGGTTCAAAACACCCGTTGTGCGATGTATGGAAGCTTTCTGAAAAGGGGGCTTTCCCGTTGACCGTTTTAAATAAAAAGGTCTTTGGAACCCTTTTCTTCTCCATCTTCACCGCAGTCATGGGTGTGGGGATCGTAGTGCCGCTCCTCCCGGTTTACGCACATGATCTGGGTGCTAGCGGAGTTTATATCGGTCTCATATTCGGATCCTTTTCGCTTTCACGAACTGTTTTTCTCCCCTATTTCGGAAGGCTTTCCGATCGGAAAGGGAGAAAGCCGTTCATTGCATCCGGCCTCTTCGCCTATTCCCTTATTTCGATCGCCTTTGTCCTGTCAAAGGATGTAACAACGCTCATCGGCATCCGCTTTTTCCAGGGGATCGCCTCAGCCATGATCATGCCTGTTGCCCAGGCGTATGTCGGAGATATTACTCCGCAAGGAGAAGAGGGGTTCACCATGGGCCTATTTAATATGTCCGTTTTTTTAAGCTTAAGCATCGGACCTCTTCTTGGCGGGATCATCAGCGACCGATTCAGCCTGAACGCCGCTTTTATATGCATGGGAGCTCTGGCGATGGTCGGCTTTCTTTTGAGTTACTTCTTCCTCCCCCCGACACATACGGAGATATCGAGCTCTTTTGGAAAAAAACCAATCAGTTGGAAAAGCTTGCTCCGGGATTGGGAACTTGCCGGGCTCTTCATTTTCCGTCTTTCTTATACTTCCTGCATCGGGATCATCTGGGGCTTTTTGCCGGTCTTTGCCTCGACCGCCTTTTCCCTTTCAAACTCCCTTATCGGGATTCTTGTGATGCTCGGTGTCTTTATCAGCGGTCTCATCCAGACCCCTGCAGGTTACCTGTCGGATAGGGTCAACAGAAAAAAGATGATCCTTGTCGGCGGAGGAATGACCTGCCTTTCGCTGATCCTGTTTTATCGGTCTTTAGGATTTTGGGA
>MGQD01000089.1:7829-11252 GCA_001797695.1 Deltaproteobacteria bacterium RBG_13_49_15
CTGGCTCTTATTAAAGGGAACCAGGCCGAGGCCATGGGCTCCGTCATGGCGGTCCTAACCATGGCCCATAGTCTGGGGATTCTGCTGGGATCCATTGTCGCCGGCATCACCATGGATGTGTTTCAATTGCGACAGGCGTTTACCATGGGGGCGATCATCATAGGGATCGGAGTTGTGCTGTTTGCCATATCTTCAAGGTCTAAAGAAACAACACCGGCTCCGCCTTAAATCACCGGCTGCTAGATCTGGGTTAGAATCTGCTGAAGCTGAATCACATTGAAGGGTTTCGATAAGGATCCCTTAAATCCGTATTTGTCGAAATCGATCATGATCGGCTCATCCGAATACCCGCTGGAAACAAAAGCGCTGATATCGGGATCGATTTCCTTCAACCGCTTGATGGTCTCTTTGGCGCCCATGCCGGCGCGGACAGTCACATCAAGGATCACGCCCTGAAACGGGTGACCGGCTCCTTTGGCTTTTTGATAGAGTTCGATGGCTTCGCTCCCGTCTTTGGCAAATTTCACCGAATACCCGATCTGCCGAAGCATCTCTCCGACCACTTCCCTGACGATCTCCTCGTCGTCCATGAATAAGATTTTTCCCTTAACGCGCTCTTTATCGTCGTATCCTTTTTCCAAACCCTCGGAGATGTCCCTCTGTTTTTCTTCAAATGCCGGAAAATAGAGGTGGATCGTGGCGCCGGCCCCTTCTCTGGATTCAACGGTGATGAACCCATCGTGCTTTTTTACAATTGAGTAGGCGGCAGTCAATCCCAACCCGACCCCTCTCTGAGAGCCCATTTCCTTGGTTGAAAAATAGGGGTCAAACACTTTGGGCAGATTCGTTCTTGAAATCCCGACACCCTGATCCTGGAAGGAGATCTGGACATATTTTCCAAGCCACATCCCTTCAGGCAATTCATTTCTTTTGCGATCAACCGTCGTATTTTTCGCAATCACTTTGAGGGTGCCGCCCTTCGGCATGGCTTCTTTGGCATTTGTGGTAATATTACTGAAAAGCTGTTTGAATTGTGCGGTATTATATTCAACCAGCCAAAGCTCTTTTGGTATTTGAAATTCGCATGAAATCGATGATCCCATCAGCACCAGGCTTGTTGTATCGCGGATCAATTGATCAACGGAGGCAACCCGTTTAATAGGTTTCCCGCCCCTTGAAAAGGTGATGAGCCGTTCGGTGAGCTCCTTTGCCCTGCCGCATGCCCTCTCCGACTCCAACAATAGCTGATGGGCCTTCCCTTCGGTTTTTGAATACATCTTGGCCAAAGAGATATTCCCAAGGATAGCGGTTAATAAATTATTGAAATCATGGGCGATTCCTCCAGCCAAAATACCGATCGATTCCAGCTTCTGGCTCTGCTGGACCTGTTCTTCCAATCGCTTCTTGTCCGTGATGTCTTTGAAGATGCCAAGTGTCCCCACCACTTTTCCGCTCTCGTCCCTGAGCAGGGTTGCCGATAGGATCGCGTCAATGAGCGTGCCGTCGTTCTTCAGAAACTGCATTTCATGGGCTTTGATTTCCCCTTTTTCCATCAACTCCTTCATGATGCCCTTGGCGTCTTCTTTTTTATTTTTATAAAATACCTCGACTTTTTTCCCGATCAGCGATTTCTGGTCGAATCCGATCATCTCCACAAGTCTCGGGGTGGCATAGACGATCTTACCTCTCAGGTCGGTAGTGATAACGCCGTCGATGGAGCTGTTGAGTATGTTTTGCAAAAAATTCCTGGTTTTGATCAGTTGGATCTCCGTCTTCCGTTTATCCGTAATATCCCGCGTAATCCCTCTGAAACCGACCGGCTTTCCTCCCTTATCCTTCATCAGGCTGATGAAAACTTCCAGATCCCGGCTCCTTCCGTCCTTGTTCTTCCATTCATAAAAAAATTCCTTTATCGGAATCCCGGTCCGGTAGACTTCGCTGTACTTCTGGTAGGACTCCTTCGCCGTTTCCGGATCCATGAAATCCCGGTTGTTTGTCCCGATCAGCTCTTCTTTCGGGGATCCGATGATCCGGCTCATGGCATCGTTTATAAACGTAAAATTTCCTGCGGTATCGGTTTCATAATACCCTTCTTCCATTTCTTCCATGATGGTGCGATACCGCTCTTCGCTTTCCTTGAGCTCCTTTTCCATCCGGTGACGGTAGAGAGCCATTTCCACTGTCGCATAAAGAATCCGCTCATCAAAGGGTTTGAGCAGATACCCGTATGCGCCGGTGCGCTGGGCCTGCTGGATCCGTTCGTCGCTTTCATCTGAAGTCAGGAAAACAATCGGGATATCAAACCGGCGATGGATGGTTTCACTTGCCGCCATCCCGTCCATTGTCCCTTTTAAAAAGATATCCATCAGGATCAGGTCCGGCCTTTCCCCTCCGGCAGCCGTTACCGCTTCTTCTCCCGAATGAATCGCGGGACCGACCCGATATCCCATATTTGCAAGGGCGGCCTGAAGATATTCAATCAAAACCCCGTCATCTTCTACGATCATGATCCGTTCATGTTTCATAAGCCGTCCTTCATATCAAATAGGGTGTTGTCATGAAAATCATAAACGATGGAATCATCGGATCTGCCGTCATCAGTTATCATCAGCAGTCAAGGGATTTAATGGTTATCTAAGCTGAGCGCTCAGTTTAGACATCAATAACAACCGTCTGTCAATGGATATTTCGGCTGTTCTTTCGTAGATCCGGCCCTTCGTGTGCGCGTAAATCGATCTGAAATCAAAGGGTTTCCGGAGTGAAGGCGGTCACCTCATCGATGGTTTTTGCATCGGTAAACAGCATGGCCAAACGATCAATCCCCATCGCACAACCAGCAGCTTCAGGCATAAACCTGAGCGCATTTAAAAACTTTTCCGGCATCGGATAAGTGGTTTTTCTTAAACGGCCTCGGATGGCAAGCTCTTTTTCAAAACGGAGCCGCTGTTCTTCCGGGTCAGTAAGTTCAGAAAACGCATTGCATAGTTCCATTCCGCCGATATAGAGTTCAAACCTGAGCACACAACCAGGGTTGCCTGGGTCGACCCGGGCAAGAGAGCCCTGGGATGCCGGATAATCATAAAGAAAAACCGGCGCTCCATGTCCTAGCTCCGGCTCGATGTCAAGCCCCATGATCTCATCGAAACGGCCGGAAGAAAGGGCCTCCTCCACGGGAATCGCAGCATGCCGGAGAAAGGTTTCCGAAACCATTGACCGGGACCACGGTTTTTCCAGACGGATGATCCTGCCCTGATAGGAGAGTGTTTCATCTTTTCCCAATCCGTGAGCTACGGCACGGATTAAGTCTTCACATTGTTCCATCATGTCGAAAAGAGAAAAATCCGCACAATACCACTCAAGCATGGTGAATTCCGGGAGGTGCCGATCCCCTCTCTCCCCTTTGCGAAAACATCTGCAAATCTG
>MGQD01000090.1:0-585 GCA_001797695.1 Deltaproteobacteria bacterium RBG_13_49_15
GATTTCAGCGCAAACCCCGTCTGAAATGAATCGGGCGGCCTCTTCTTTGCTGAGCGGTTTACCTTCTTTTCCCGGAACGAACCAGATCTTGAATGGAGAATCCGCCGCCATCCCGTCTGCTTCATCAATCACGGCGGCTTTCCCTTCATGAAACAGGATTTCGTTGAATAGAAAAGGGTGCCTGATATTTTTAAAAAACGCGTTCACCGCCTGGATCAACCTCGGAACCGAGCGGTAGTTGCAGGTCAGGGTATATTTGTCTTTCGCATTCTCGGAAGCCTTCATGTATGAAAAAAGATCCGCTCCTCTGAATCCGTAGATGGCCTGCTTGGGATCCCCGATCATGAAAAGCGCTCTTCCTTTCCCGGCAAAAAGCCTTGAAAAAATTTCATATTGAATCGGGTCCGTATCCTGAAATTCATCAACCAAAGCCGCATGATATCTCCGGGATACCGATTTAATAAGTCGGTTGCCGCCCGCTCCGCGAATCGTCCGCCGGACCTCCATCAGAAGGTCATCATAGAAGCGGATCCGACGCTTCTCTTTTCTTCGCACAAGTTCTCCGGAAGCAAAGGAAAACAGTTC
>MGQD01000090.1:594-3183 GCA_001797695.1 Deltaproteobacteria bacterium RBG_13_49_15
AAACAGCAGGCGGTCACGCATTTCCGTTTCAAGCGCCTTGCCGGTATTCCACAGATCGCTGCACATACTGAAAAACGGATGGGTCGGGATCGAATTCCCTTTTCGGATCGCTTCCATGAACCGGTCCGATGTGAATCGCTCAAAACCTTCAAAAAAGGGGAATCCAATGGAATCTTTTTCCAAGAATTCATTCATGGCTCCGATCAGTGCGGCGCCTCTTTTTTGACCGTAGATGTTCTGTTTCAGTGCGGGATTTCCCAGAATCGAGCGGATGTCTTCTCTGCAAGCCGACCAGGATTTTTTCATCCGACCCAAAAGGGTCCGAAACGGATCAAGGGTTGATAAAGACGGATTTGACCTGCCTGGGAGTATTTTTATTTCCGGCCACCGGTTTCTCATCAGGATACTCAGAAAACCGTTTGGGCCGTTCAGCTTCTCTATGCAATAGGCGGCAAATTCCGGAGGCGCCGGATACAGGTGAATCCGCCAGAAATCATCGCAGACTTCTTTTAACAGGTCCGATTGGTTTGGAATCAGCTCGGCATCAAACGGACTGCCGGTCTCGAACGCGCATTCATTCAACAGGTTATGGCAAAATCCGTGTATCGTGAAAATGGCGGCCTGGTCAAACTCAAGAAGAGCGCCGTTTATTATCGGAATGGAAAGCCTGTCTTTTCCGTATCTCTCCACCATGGCATTTGTCAGGTCGTCGCATCCGTTTCCTGATAGAAAGGCCTTTCTGGCGTCATTTAAACGCTCCCGGATTTTCATTCGCAATTCTTCGGTTGCCGCGTTGGTGAATGTAACGACAAGGATTTGATCCACCGTGAGGTGTTTTTCCAGCAAAAGGCGGAGAAAAAGACCGGCAATGGACCATGTTTTTCCGGTCCCTGCACCGGCTTCAATGAGCGTGCTTCCCTCCATGGGTGCGGAAAGAACGTCGAGCTCTTTCATCAGCTTATCCACGATCAAGATGTTCCAGCAATGGCTTAAAAACCGTTACGGCATGCCGTTCAAAGGATTCATCTATGGGATTTATTCCTCTGAAACACCGCTCCACATAAGGATCATATGCCTCTCCGGGAAAAAATTCGTTTCCTTCAAATGTTTTCTTTGCCCGATCAAGAGCGTCATCCGGCGCCCGTTTTTTCTGGAATAGGTGCCATGCATATTCGAAGGAGGTTTCGGGAAAAAGCCGAATAGGAAAACAAACTCCTTCGCGGTAAAGATCTATAAAATGAGCCATATGGGTTTCAGCCTGCTCCGCCTTTCTGAACTTCCAGAGCCCTTCTTTGCACAGGTAAAGCGAATTCATCGGATCGGCTTTTATGCCGAGAAGGCATAAAAACAGATGACGGATCCATGTATCCAGAAGGTCCCTGCCCCGTTTTTTTACATACCGATAACGAACCATCCCTCTTTCGAAAATCCCCTCGATCCTGCCGTCAATCGTTACTCCGCTTATTCGAATTTCACCCGACCCGGCGACACGTATCGGATTTCCTCCGGCGTTATGGATCGATCGTGCAAATACGCGGCTTTCCGCGTTCAATCGGTGGAAGAGGCAATCCCCCACGTTCCCGTGGGGAAGCCGCCCTTCGGATCGCCATGCATGAAAAACCGCATCCGTGACTGACCCGCTCAGGTGTTTTGCAATCAATTCCTGAGCCAGCTCATAGGCATTTAACCCATCGATTAAAAACTCCTCCCGATCCTTGAATGGCGGGTCTTTTTCGGGGAGCAGAACTCCCAGGCGCTTTTTCAAAAAATACGCTGCGGGATTTCCGAAATAGGCGCACAGGGATTCAAGGCTGACGGATCGGATATCATCGGGCGTTTCAGAAAGAGGGATATCGATGAAGGGAGTTGGAGACGGTTCTGAAAAGCGGATGGATGCCGCCTGAAAATCCTCCAGCGAATAGCTGAATCGCTTTGGGTCATTTTGAAAATAGACCGGTGAAAACGGGTGCAAAGAGTGGTGCACAACCAGGTCTTCTTGAGAAATTCCGAAACCCTCCGTCACATACTCGATGAGCTGGGTGACAAGGGGCGAAGGCGGAATGCGGGAATTATCCCGGATGCTTTGCCCTGCATAGCTGATATAGAGTCTGTTCCGTGCGGAAAGCAGCGCCTCGAGAAAAAGATATTTATCGTCATTCCGCTTCGATCGATCTCCCGGTTTGCGCTCTTCGTTCAATTTATCAAAACTCAGGAGATGGTCGTCCCGCGGAAAAGCCATGTCGTTCATTCCGATGAGGGCGATGAATTTGGCAGGGATGCTTCTCATGGGAAGAAGGGTGCAAAAGGTCATTCCTCCTGAGATAAATCGCGGACTGATGTTTATTTTCCCCAGATAACGCTTCAAACAGGCGCGGACGGTCGGAAGCTCCAACTCCCGGTCCAATCCGGCCTGATATCCGTCCTTATTCATTTTGTTCATGGCTTCACGAATGATGTGAGCCCCCTGATCGGGCGTATTTCCATAATCGACAAGATCATCAAGCAATCGATTCAGCAATCGGGCCCAGGATTCGATATTTTTAGGGATTTTCATTTGATTGAAATGAAAAACGACGGTATCGAAAAAAC
>MGQD01000090.1:3278-3807 GCA_001797695.1 Deltaproteobacteria bacterium RBG_13_49_15
TACCCCAGAATGAGCCTTTCGATGCCGGCATTCCATGTGTTTTCATGAAATCCGGGGACCCCCTTCTCCATCCGATCGGATGCATCAATCCCCCATCGGATGCGGGTTTCCCGAATCCATCGGGAAATGATGCTTACTTCCGCTTCAGACAGGTCAAATCGGCTTCGTATCGCCTCGTATCCAAGAAGGCCTAAAATTCGCCCGGCCTCCATGCGGGTGTTGTACAAATCGAGGATTGAAAAAAAAGCTTCGACCGTCTTTTCTTCTCTGTCTATGCTTCGGTCGGCAATGTTATAAGGAATCCGGGTCGGACCCTCTTCTATTCCACCAAAGACCGAACGGATAAGCGGCGCATAGATTTCGATCTCAGGCGCCATGATAAAGATATCTTCCGGTTTAAGGCCGGGTGTGTGCTCAAACAGGTCCAACAGGTTATCGAGCAATACCTCCATTTCCCGCATGGGGCTGTGGCATGAATGAACCTGTATGGAAGCGTCGGGAAGACCCAAAGGCGTTCGGGATACATGAA
>MGQD01000090.1:3992-4151 GCA_001797695.1 Deltaproteobacteria bacterium RBG_13_49_15
TGAAGCAATTCGCCGGAAAAGGATTGCTTGGGATTGCGTCCTGCAATCCGTCGTTCCGTGGATTCGGATACGATCGCAGACCAGTATTCCCGGCAGGGATTCATCAGGAAGAGATAGACCGGAATCCGGCGGGATATCTCGGCAAAAACCTGTAAATAA
>MGQD01000090.1:4199-8022 GCA_001797695.1 Deltaproteobacteria bacterium RBG_13_49_15
TGAGATCTCATAGAGCTTAAAGGAATCGGATTCCCCTTCAAGGTAGTTTTTCAAAGACTCAAATCCCCTTTCCCGGATGCGCTCCGGAAGAAGGGACATGATCCGGAAGGCCATCACATCCGGATCAAACGGATCACGAGAGGAAACATCGGCAATGAATTTTCGATACAGACCTTCAAGAAAGGCTTTTGGGAAAGGGAAGGATATGTTGGCGCAAATCCCATTGATGCGAGCCAGCGCCATTCTCACCCATCGTTCCATCCCTTTGCTCTGTACGACAATGATATCTGCGGATAATGGGGAGGCGAGAGGCCTTGCCGCGATCTTTGCCAACCGATCCGCCAGCAGTTCAAGGCGGTTGCCGGTGTAAATGGTCAGGTGCGACATGAAATCGTTTAACCAACAAGTGAAGTTCCCGCAGTTTCTTTCGACCTCGCCATGATAAGCCTAAGGCTTATAAAAATGCGGAGCTTGCGGGAAGCTGTCCGGTCAGGAGGGTTTCAGAAAATCCAGCTCTCCCATTTCCGAAATCGCCAAACACGCCTCCACGGCTTCAGTGTCATAGAGCTTTCCCTTATTTGTTGCTATTTCCGATAAAGCGGCCTGAATGCCGAGCGCCGGCCGGTAGGGTCTGTGAGTGGCCATCGCTTCGACAACATCCGCAACGCACATAATCCGAGCCTCCATGAGAATATCGCTTCCTTTCATCTTTCTCGGATACCCGGAGCCGTCCATCCGCTCGTGGTGCTGTAACGTTATTTCGGCAATGGGCCATGGGAATTCGATCCCTTTCAAGATATCGTATCCGGTCTGGGGATGCACCTGAATCAACTGAAATTCGGCGCTCGACAACTTGCCGGGTTTGCTTAAGATTTCAGCAGGCACAGAGATCTTGCCGATATCGTGAATAAGGGCCGCTAGATAAACCCCTTCGATTTGCTTATTATCCAATTGCAATTTCCTGGCAATGGACTGACAAATTTGGGCAACTCGGAGCTGGTGCCCGGCCGTATACGGGTCCCGTGTCTCCACGACCGTAGCCATGGCCTTTATGGTTCCCTCCATCGCTTCCTGAAGCTTCATCAGGCTCCGGTTAATCTCCTTCTCCATCCGTTTCCGTTCGCTGATGTCCCGGATAGAGACCAGGCAGGCCTTTTTTCTTTCCCATTCGGTTTCAACCATCCGCATTTCGGCAACCACCGATGTCCGATCGTCGTAAGGGATATTGATTTCCGCAATCTCATTTATCGTAATGGGATATTCGAATTGACGTTCGATGAATCTATCGTAAGGGATCCTGAAGATCGCTTCAGCAGCCGGATTGACAAAAACCACGCCATTTGACTCATTCAGGATCAAAATGGCATCCGAATTGTTCGTGATCACTTTTCGGAAATTTTCTTCGCTTAACCGGAGTGCATTTTGGGCCTCGATCCGGTTTTCAATTTCACCCGACAGTTTCCTGTTCAACTCCATCAGCGATTTTGTGCGTGATTTCACGCGCTCCTCGAGATCCGAGCGGATCGCCCGATATTGCTTCTCAACGAGCCATTTTTCGCTGAAGGCCGAGGTAAATTGCATAATCTCCTGGGGATAAAAAGGCTTTTGCAAATAGAGGAGTTTGTCAGGAGGAAGGATCAACCGCGCCGTTTCAAGAATATTGATCCGTGATTGACCGGTGACCAGTACGATCCCGACATCGGGGTCGATCTTGCGGATCTCCGTTGCAGTCCAAACCCCGTCCGGTCCGGGCGGCATGTTAATATCCATGAATATCACCGAATAGGGTCTTCCTTCCGCATTGGATTGCCGGATGACTTCGACCGCCTTGTCCCCCTGATAACAGCAATCCAATTCAAAAAGGGACATGAATTGGTACTGGCTGGTATCGGATTGCGCTAATGAAATAATTTCCTGATACAGGTCTAAAATGGCCTGATCATCATCCACCGCAAGAATTCGAAATTGATGATTTGAAATCGGTTGCATCGGATTCCCCTAAGTTCGAAAGTGGAGCTCCACAAAAAAGTATTTCAAAAAAAGAAAAAGAGTGTCATATTTCGCTCTGCTAGATGGCGGAAGTGCATGGGAATCGAACCCACCCGGGACGGTTTTAGCGCCCCACACCGGATTTGAAGTCCGGGAGCCCCACCAGTGAGCTGTGCACTTCCGCAGAAGATATAATATGATTTGGTTTTTATTGTCAAGACGGCTTCTGTGCAGGATAAGAAGATGATCAATCAAATTCGATTAAAAGATACTTTTCTGTCGCTGGTCCGAATCAGCAGTGTCAGTAAAAAGGAAGCGGTTTTCTCAAAAGATATTCAACGCCGACTCGAAAAGATCGGGGCCAAGGTGTTCGTCGATGATTCCTCAGGGAAAACCGGGAGTGATACCGGAAACCTGATCGCCCGGCTTCCCGGGAATCGTGATGCACCCCCCCTGCTGCTTTCCGCTCATATGGACACGGTTCAACCGGGCAAAGGGATTAAGCCGGTCTTCAAAGATGGCGTTTTCAGAAGCAATGGAAAAACCATCCTCGGAGCGGATGATAAAAGCGCCATCGCCGTCATTTTGGAAACCATACAGACTCTTCATGAAAACGATACGCCTTACGGCCCTCTCGAACTGGTTTTTACCGTTTGTGAAGAAGACGCCCTGGCCGGCGCCAGAAACCTCGACTTTTCACTGATTTCGTCAAAATACGGATATGCGCTGGATGCCACGGACACCGAAGGGATCGTCACCCGGGCGCCCGCTGCCGATCGATTGATGTTTAAAGTTTTCGGGAAAGAGGCGCATGCCGGCGCTGCTCCGGAAAAAGGGATCAACGCCATTCAACTGGCCTGTCGCGCCATCGCCTCGCTTGATTTGGGCCGCATCGACCGGGAAACCACCTGCAACATCGGGGTCATCGAGGGCGGATTTGCCACCAACATCATACCGAATCTGGTCACGGTGACCGGAGAAGCCCGCAGTCATGATGTCGAAAAATTGAAACAGGCAACTGAAACGATCGTTCATGCGTTTGAAAAAGCCGTAAACAGTTACCAGGGACCGGGCGCCGGGGACGGCCTCCCCCGTCTTGAAACGCACGTGGAAAAATCGTTCTCAAAGACCAGCATTCCGGAAGATCATTTTATCGTCAAACTGGCCCGCACCGCAGCCTTGCAGCTCGGAAGAACGATCACCTGCAAGCCTTCCGGAGGCGGTTCGGATGCCAACATTTTTTTTGAAAAAGGGATTATCGTCGGAGTTCTCGGAACCGGCATGCGGGACATGCATACGGTTTCAGAATGGATCCGCTTGGACGATATGGTTCGCACAGGCGAATTGTTGATGAAGATCATTGCACTGCACGCAAAAGAGTAGCATTTTACATTTACGATGCTGGCATACATTGACTGCATATCGGGGATCAGCGGTGATATGGTATTGGGCGCCTTCGTCGATCTGGGGGTTCCCGTGGAGTGGCTTGTAAGCGAATTGAAACGACTCCCGCTTTCCGGCTTTTCCATTACCCGGTCGGTCGTGCATCGGCACGGGATCGGAGCATGTCGGATTCAGGTCGACGTGACTGCTCCTCAATCCCCTAAAACCTATGCGGAGATCGCATCCCGGATTCAAAAAAGTGCGCTTCCTGAGGCGGTAAAACACCGGAGTGCGGATATTTTTGACCGCATTGCCGCCGCCGAATCCAAGATTCACGGATGCCCCAAAGAAAAAGTCCATTTTCATGAGGTTGGAGGGGTCGATGCACTGGTGGATATTGTGGGCGCGTCCCTCTGTATTGAATATCTATCCGTCCATGAGGTCATATCCT
>MGQD01000090.1:8044-8503 GCA_001797695.1 Deltaproteobacteria bacterium RBG_13_49_15
GCTGGTTTCGTGCACCCATGGAACCCTTCCGGTCCCCGCACCGGCCACTCTCGAAATCCTCAAAGGGATCCCCGTCTGCGGAACGACTGCCCCATGTGAGATAGCGACCCCGACCGGTGCAGCCATCATCGCATCCTTTGCAAAACAGTTCGGCGAAATGCCGGATATGATCGTGGAGAAAATCGGTTATGGTGCAGGCGAACGCGAACTCGAATCTCTCCCGAACGTTCTCCGCATTGTTTTAGGAAAGCGTGTGGAATCCCGGATTAAAGCCGACGGAGAGGACTGCATCACAATCGTGGAATGCTGCATCGACGACATGAATCCGGAAATTTACGGATTTTTGATGGAGCGGCTTTTTGAAGACGGCGCCCTGGATGTCTATTGGATCCCTGTTTTTATGAAAAAGAACAGGCCGGCGACGCTGGTCCAGGTCATCTGCAGGGAGGAACATCAGGA
>MGQD01000090.1:8564-12265 GCA_001797695.1 Deltaproteobacteria bacterium RBG_13_49_15
TCTTGAATCGGGTCTCTTATGCGATAAAAACGTTCAGGATATCGTTTCTGGGATCCACATGCTGAAGGGTGATCCGAACCACATCTTCCGGTTTCAGATCCACGCTTGGAGGTGCTGTCAGCCTGCATTCGACCATATATTCCGGAATAAGCGCCTGGTAGCCGTTCCTGGTTTTCCCCAAAATGATGGCTTCTTCTTTTTGCCCGACCCGTTTTTCCATATATTTTAACAACCAGTAGCGGCTTCGCCGGTTTTGAACGGCAATGACATTTGCCATTGTTTCTTCCAGTTCGGTGATGATCGCTTCGATCTCTTCAACGGTATACGGTATTTCAAAGCCAAAGGCCGCCCGGATCTGACGTTGGGTAACCAGGTCATAGTATTTTCGGATGGGAGAAGTGGCTGTTACATATGCATCAAGTCCGAGTCCGGAGTGACGCTCTGACTGAGGCAGAAGAACAAACCGGTTCAGAAGTTTTCGCTGCATCCAGTTTTGAAACAGATTCCCGCTGTCCTCCCGAAAAAGGCGGTTTTTGGGTTCGGGCTGGGTCCGGAAAACGGCAGGGAGGTTTTGCTTAGCCAGAAAAGAGGCCATCAACCAGTTGGCCATAATCATAATCTCAGATATCAACATCCGGCTGGGGCTTTCACGATTGGTCCGATTAATGGAAAGCCCTCCATCCTCTTCGATTCGAACATTAATTTCAGGAAGTGTGATGTGAACCGCGCCCTGTTCCAATCTCATTTTGCGAAATTGCCTGGCGATCTCATGCAGGAGCTGAATCCTCCTGTTTTCCGAGGCAATCACATTGGCACTCTGGTAGGTGAGCTGTTCCTTTACCCGGATCAAGCTCGGGAAAAGATCCCAAGTTAATACCCTGCCTGGTGGACTGAGTGTGATCATGATACTGACGGCCGGCCGCAGCTCGCCGGATTTCAGGCTGCACAAGTCTTCAGCCAGAGAAGGAGGAAACATGGGGATTCTTCTATCGGGCATGTAGATGGAGCTCCCCCGCTTTCGGGCTTCATTGTCCAAAGGAGTTCCTTTTTCGATCACCTGCCCCACATCGGCGATATGAACCCCGAGCCGGACATTTTCCTCTGACTCCGTCAGGCTGATGGCATCGTCGAAATCAAATGTGGACTGCCCGTCGATGGTGATGACCGGTAAATCGGTCAGGTCTTTCCGGCCATCGCCGAATGCGGAGAAACGATCATTAGAAGGCCTTTTCCGGATCAGATCCGTTGCATGTTGATCCACTTCAGATGGAAACTCCGTGGAAACTTCCAGGCGGATGAGGTCGATGTTTTCATTGGCGTCCCATATGCCGAGTTTGACGAGAAGTTTGAAGGCCCTTTCCGGAGTCTCGATGCCGCTTTCGCTGAGAATCGATCGGGTCATTTCATCGCCGGCGCTTTCCTTGCCGCTAATGGCATAGTCTTTGAGGAGTTGGATGAAAAACCGTTCGTTATCCGAAATTACGGGGCGCTCTTGTTCCAGTACGGTGATGATCCATTTTTTCCCTGACTCGACAAGCATGGCCCGGCGTTCTGCTTCTTCCTCCTGAGCCTTGATCTGATTCACCTTTTCCTCCGGGTAGGGAAAGAATCTTTGGTAGTCGAATTTAAAATAAATCCGGTCCTGGAAAAAAGCCCGTAGAACGGCTGCTTCATGGTCTCCATCCGCATGGTCCGGAAAACAAAGCGACGTCATCGTATTCAGGTCGATCCACTCTTGTTCCGGAGACAGCACCTCCCAAAGTTCATGGATGTTGATCTGATTGACCAGGTCGTTTCTTCGCTTTACGAAGGATTTGATCGACTCGATGAGCTTGTCCCGCCCCATGGTGATATCCAGACATTTACTGGAGCAATGGGACAGCCTGTTTTTTGAAAGGTTGATCTCCCGGTTCGTTTCCGTAATCAGATGCAAGCGGTCGTTCTTGATATCCACAACCACCGCGCAAATGATCTTTTGACGGTCGATAAACTCGATCACGCTTCCGATTTTCATACCCGCACCATAACAACCGCTTTTCTTAAAGTCAACGCGATCATCTTCTTTCTGCCGGTTGCTCCTCTCCTACAATTCTGTTATAGAGTGCCGGAAAATCCGTAGGGGATTTTTTTTGAGTGACTTGCACCTGATATGAGCATGAAATCTCTTTATCTGATAAAACCCTATTTATACGAAAATCGTTTACTGATCGCATTGGGACTGATTTGTCTTGTTGCAGTCGATATTTTACAACTTTTTATTCCACGGATCTTAAAACTTGCAGTCGATGATTTAACCTCCCTCCAGGCGGAACGGGCGGGGCTCTTAAAATATGCGCTGGCGATCGTCGGTTTTTCCATCCTTATCGGTCTTTTCCGCTATGGCTGGAGACGATGCCTGATCGGTCTATCCAGGCGGGTGGAAGAAGGTCTTCGGAACCGGTTATTTGCTCATATTCAAACCCTTGGTGCATCCTATTTCGACAAAACATCGTCCGGGGATCTGATGGCTCATGCCACAAATGATATCCAGCATGTGCGCATGGCAACGGGAATGGGGCTGGTCGCCCTGACCGATGCCATCGTCCTGGGCGCTGCCGCTATCGGATTCATGGCCTATATCCACACCGGATTGACCTTGCTGGTTTTAATTCCCATGCCGCTCATTGTTTTTTGCACCACATTTTTCAGCAGGCGGATGCACCGGCTTTATCAACGGGTGCAGGAAACATTTTCGGATTTAACCGAGACGGTGAGGGAACAGTTTGCGGGGATACGGATTATCAAGGCCTATGTCCGGGAGGAGACGGAGATGCTCCGCCTGAGTAAACTATCGGGCCGATATATTAAGGAAAACATGGCGCTTGCCAGGGTGATCCGATCCTTTTTTCCCCTTATGCTTTTTTTTGCCAACCTGAGTCTGGTCATCGTGCTGTATCTGGGAGGGAGACAAACCGTTTTCTTTGTGATCACACCCGGGGATTTTGTCGCCTTCATCAGTTACCTTGGGCTTCTCACTTGGCCGATGATGGCATTGGGCTGGGTAACGAATCTAATTCAACGCGGAGGAGCCTCTCTGGATCGAATCGATAAGATCATTAAAACCCGCCCGGCAATCATCGATGGGAATGGAACAAAACAAATCAACAGTAAAAGCGAATCAATTTTTTTTGAAAATGTTTCTTTTGCGTATCATCTAAACGGGTCCGAAAAACAGATTAGGCCGGTTCTGAGCGATATCCGATTCAGGGTGGAGCCGGGGGAAATGATCGGGATCGTTGGACCTCCGGGATGCGGGAAATCAACCTTGTTAAGCCTCCTTCCAAGGCTTTACGACGTCTCTTCAGGATCGATCCTTATCGGCGGTGCGGATATCCGCGGGATGAGAGTCGATAAGCTGCGAAGCCGGATTTCGTTTATGCCTCAGGAGTCCTTTCTTTTTGCAGATACCATCCGCAGCAATATCGTCTTGGGAGGCCCCCTCATTTCCGAGAGCCGTTTTTTTGACGCCATCGAAAAGGCATATCTTAAAGAGGCCATTTCGAAATTCCCCAAAGGGGTGGATTCGCTGGTTGGAGAAAAAGGGGTAATCCTTTCCGGAGGGCAAAAACAGAGAGTTGCCCTGGCACGATCGCTTCTGAAGGAAGCCTCGATCCTTATTCTGGATGATCCCATCAGCCAGGTGGATATGGCCACCGGGAATG
>MGQD01000091.1:0-6026 GCA_001797695.1 Deltaproteobacteria bacterium RBG_13_49_15
TTTTTTATTTGTTTTAGAAATCACCAAAAGTTTATTCACGAACCATGCCTAAACGTATTCAAATGCCCTGTTATCATTCTTTTTTTTCTATACCTTGTCATGTTTTTTATGCAACTGCAGGGATTATTTTATCCATATTAGAGTTACTGATAGCAAATACAAGTCCACAGAGCGGCTGGTCGGGCCAGATCATTGAATACGGTTTGAAATGTAGAGGGTTGTACCGTGTGTTTTTTCGCGAAAGGAAAAAGTGCATGCCTTCCTGAAGTCGTTAGACTGACTAATGTCCATGATACAGTATATTTCAAATGCAAATCGTGATAGTAAATTCAAAACATGCAATGCAGATATATAAGTTCCGTCCCTTATAACGATGCAGGAGGGGAATAAGGAGCGGGGTTTTTTATTGCAGGTCAGCATGTCGGAAGAGATTTTATACCGATCCGGAAGAAGGAGGGGGTGAGAATGGGAATGAGGAGTGTAAATAGGAATATTAGTTCTTTTCTCGTTTTCAGTATGTTTTTTCTGCTGTCCGCCACCACGACCTCCGCTAAAGTGGTCACCTATATGAAAGAATATAGCTATCAGGCTGGCGAAACGGATAGTAAATTGTCTGCCAGAACCATTGCCATCGAGCAGGTTAAAAGACTGCTCCTTGAGGAATTGGGGACATACATCGTTAGTGAGACGACGGTAAAAAATTTTGAATTGACCAAAGACCAAATTTCATCTTTCACCACAGGTATTGTGATGACCGTCATTATTGAAGAGAAATGGGATGGGAAAACCTATTTCCTCAAGGCCAAGATAACAGCAGATACCGACGAATTGGTAAGGTTAATCGATCAGTTGCGTCGGGATCATGAGCAAAGTATGAACTGGGAAGAGATGAGGAAAAAGACGGAGGAGGCGCTCAAAGAGATTGAGAGATTAAAAAAAGAGATCGAAAAAGGGAAGGGGGACAAAGTCAGCCAAGAGAAATACGATAAAGCCGTTAACGAATTGAACGCCGTGGATTGGTTTAAAAAAGGTATGTTGAAATACCGGACTAAAAATAACAAAGAGGCTATGGAAGCCTTCGACAAGGCAATCGAAATCGATCCTAATTATGCCAGGGCTTATGCCGGAAGGGCCGCAATCTATTATGAATGGGGGAAACACTCACAAGCCCTTCGGGAGAGCGAACAGGCTGTCAAGATTGACCCAAACGTTGCTTGGGGCTTTAACACCCGGGGCTTGGCCCATATTGGTTTGATCAACTACCAAAAGGCCATTGAGGACCTTAACAAAGCCATGGAACTTGCGCCGAAATGGGCATGGCCTTACTGCAACCGGAGCACGGCCTATTTTATGTTGAAAAACTATCATCAAGCACTCGAGGATGCCAATAAAGCAATTGAGCTCGATCCGGAGCTTCCACAAGCGTATTTTAAAAGGGGGAGGGCTCTTGCATCAACGAATAACCTCCAAGATGCCATTAAAAGCTTTAACAAAACGGTTCAACTCGATCCGACGTTCTCTTGGTCTTTTTTACAGCGAGGGTATGCACTTTTAAAACTCGGGAAAACAGAAGAGGCTGTGGAGGATTTCAAGAGGGCCGCGAATTTAGGAAACAAAGATGCAGAAAACTATCTCAAACAGAAAGGGATTCCGTGGTGATATGTTGGATGAATTTTCCGATAAAGAAGCGAGTCTCTGTTCCGACAACGGACTGAAGGAGATGCCCGAATTTAAAGAGAAAAGCCGCAACTAATTGAAATTGCGGCTAATTCTTATTAGGTGGTGCCGAAGCGGGGACTCGAACCCCGACAGGCGCACGCCCACTAGACCCTGAACCTAGCGCGTCTACCAATTCCGCCACTTCGGCACATCTAAGGCGGCAAAACAAGTTGATTAATTCAAACAATTATTATAATATAAAAATTTTCGATGTTGTCAAGCTTTCTTATTTAAGGCCAAATCGGCATGCGAGTGATCGATACTCTTGAAGAAATTCAAAACCAGTTTCCCGGCGCTGTAGTGACCATCGGGAATTTTGATGGTGTCCACATCGGTCACCAGTCTCTTTTTCATGAGGTTATTGCAAAAGCCGAATCGATTCGTGGTACCGCTATTGCCATCACGTTTAATCCGCATCCGGCGCGGGTGATCAAGGAAAATAGCCATCCACCCCTGATTACCATTCATGAACAGAAGGTGGAACTGATCGGAAGGTCAGGTATGGATGTTCTGATCACGATTCCGTTTACAAGGGAGTTTGCTCTTATTACCGCCCAATCTTTCATTCGGGACCTTCTGGTGGGGATTATCGGAATGAAAGCCGTGGTGGTTGGAAGGGATTATACGTTCGGGAGAGATCGGGAAGGAAATATTGAACTGATGAAAGCGCTTTCCCGAAGCCTCGGCTTCGAGGTCATTGTTTCCGGATGGGTGATGATTCATAATAATAGTTCGGAACGGATCAGCAGCACGCGGATACGGGAACTGGTGATGGAAGGGGATGTCGGTGAAGCCCGCAAACTGCTGGGACGTTATTATCAGATCAGAGGAACCGTCATATCCGGCCGGAATCGCGGCGGAAGGCTGCTCGGATTTCCCACAGCCAATATCAAATTACAGGATGAATTGTGCCCGAAAAGCGGTGTTTATGCAGTGATGGTCGAATCCAGGGAGAGATGCTATAAGGGCGTGGCGAATATCGGTTACAGTCCAACCTTCGATGATCATCTGTTTACGATCGAGGTTCATATGATCGATTTTTCCGACAACATATATGGAGAAGCGATAAAAGTGAGCTTCGTCAAACGGATCCGGGAGGAAATCCGGTTTTCGGGAATTAATGAACTTGCCGATCAAATCCGCAGGGATATAACTGAAGCGAAGATCCTTCTTGAATAAGGTTTCAATCCATCCATGATGAAAAACATTGCCTACTCCCTGAGCGTGGGGATCGCCTTATCCGGAGTTGCTCTGTATCTGGCGTTTCGCAATGTTCCCGTAGCACAACTTGCTCAATATCTTTTATCCATTAATTACTTTTGGATTCTTCCTTCAGGCCTGCTGGTTCTCCTCTCGTTTGCCTTGAGAGCCGTGAGGTGGCGGATTATTCTATACTCCGTTAGGAAAGTCAGTTTTTGGGGGGCGTTTCATCCCATGATGATCGGCTTTATGATCAACTGCATTCTTCCAGGAAGGCTGGGGGAAGTTGCGAGGCCGGCTATCCTCCAAAAACGGGACCGGGTCCCTTTTTCAAGCGGAATCGCAACGGTGGCTGCGGAGCGGGTTTTTGACATTGCTCTCCTGGTGATTCTTTTTGTGCTCATGTCGGCATTTGTGCAGATCGACCCGAACCTGAGTATTGAATTCGGCCGGTATCGGCTGGACCATAAAACCCTGGTATCGGTGGGAAACGGCATGCTACAACTGATGGGGCTCTTTATTGCCGGGATTGCGCTTATCAGTTTTCAAAAAACCCGTTCCATGATGAACCGGTTTGTTATGAAGATTCCATCCCTTTTCTTTTTCACCACGCCCTCATTCAAAACGCGGATAGAGACCAAGGTGTGTCTTGTGATCAACGGAATTTTTGAAAACCTCGCATCCGGTTTTTCTCTCATCAAACACCCGAAACGGATTGCTCTCTGCGTCGCCCTATCCGTTTGTATATGGGGGCTTTCTGCAGTTTCCTTTTCCGTTTTTGCCATCGGATGCCCGGGAATCCATCTTTCCTTTTTTGAAATGGGTGCGGTTCTGGTCATTGTTTGCTTTTTCATCGCCCTTCCATCCGCTCCCGGATTTTGGGGGTTATGGGAGGCCGGAGGCATTTTTGCAATGTCGCTGTTCGGGGTTTTCAAAAATGAAGCAGCCGGCTTTACTTTGGCCAACCATGCCATACAGGTCTTTCCGGTCATCATTGCCGGTTTAGTTTCATCTGCCATTACCGGCGTCAAAGTTATGGAAGCGGTAAGGGGAGAAGGAAAAGCGGCAAAGGACTAGAGATGGGAATTCTTGAGATCGCTACCTATCCGGATCGGTTTCTACGGCAGGCATCAAAACCGGTTGAGGAGATCGACGGAATGATCCAGGACCTGATTGATGATATGGCCGCCACTATGTATCAGGCGCCTGGTGTCGGGCTGGCGGCAACACAGGTCCGCTTCAATAAAAGCATCCTGATATATGACCTCTATCTCAAAGAAGGAAGGGGGGCCCTAGAGGTTCTGATTAATCCGAAGATTATCGAAGGGGAGGGGGAAATCATCTCGGAAAGCGAAGGATGTTTGAGCGTACCCGATTTCAGGGCGGATGTTAATCGCTTTTCACGAATCCTGGTCGAGGGGCTTGACCGGAACGGAAGGCCGCGGCGATTTGAAACGGATGGATTTCTTGCCACCGTATTGCAGCATGAAATCGACCATTTAAACGGTAAGCTATTCATCGATCACATCAGCGCATTGAAACGGGAGTTATATAAAAGACAGGTCCGGAAGAAACTCAAGAGCAAGTGAAAAAAAAATTCACGATCGTCTATATGGGGACTCCTGATTTTGCCGTCCCTTCCCTTAGGGGATTGCATAAGAGCGGCCATCAAATTTCATATGTGGTCACGCAGCCCGACCGGCCGAAGGGAAGGGGTTGCCGATTGAAGCCTTCCGCGGTAAAATCGGCGGCGCTGGAGTTGGGACTTCCGGTTCTTCAGCCCTGCTCAATGCAGGAGCCGGATTTGATCAAAAACCTTTCAGGGGTGAATCCTGACCTGTTCGTCGTGGTGGCGTTCGGTTATATTCTTCCAAGGAATTTATTGAAAATTCCGGGATCGGGATCGGTTAATATTCATGCTTCCCTTCTTCCGAAGTATCGCGGTCCGGCCCCTATTCAATGGGTCATTATTAATCAGGAGAAAGAAACAGGTATTACGGCTATTCGGATGGATGAAGGGATGGATACCGGTGACATTCTCCATTTTTCCAGGACTACCCTTTCCATGAATGAAACCGTTGAAACGTTGTACGACCGATTGGCCAGGATGGGGGCGGATGTTCTGTTGGAGACGATAAACAAAATGGAACAGGGGGACCTGAGTGTGAATCCACAGGATCATTCAAAGGCAACCTATGCCCCGATGCTGAAAAAGAGCGATGGGCGGATCGACTGGAAACTGCCTGCTGAAAAAATCGAAGCGTTTATTCGGGGTGTGGCCCAGTGGCCTGGCGCATTCGCGTTTATCGGGAAGGAGCGGATCAAAATGTTTCTGGCGCGTGTCGAACCGCTCGATCCGCCTGAACCTGCGGGGACCATCCTTCGAGCTTCTCAAGGTGAATTATGGGTTGCAACCGGAAAAGGGGCCTTATCCATTTTGGAAATCCAGGCGGAATCCGGGAAACGCCTGTTTATCAATGATTTTTTAAGGGGAAATAAGATCCCTGAGGGGATCGTTTTGAGCTGAATTGAGTTGTTCAATTCCTTTTTTGATTTTCCAGGCCAAAAGGGTGCGTCAATATGATTCCGCCGGCCATCCGGACAAAGACAAAACGATTCCCTGCCGATGCCCGTCGCTTGGCCCTTATGGTTTTGAATCGGGTGGAAAAAGGAGACCGCACGCTGGATGGAGTCATGGAAGGTATTTATGGTCATTCGGTTCTGTCCAATCCGGATCAAAGACTGTTTCATGCTGTTGTTTATGGCGTGTTGAGACGCCGGGCTTTTCTGGATCATGTGATCGCTCATTTCTCCAGGATCCCAATGGAAAAAGTCTCCACGGAGGTGTTGAACATCCTCCGGATCGGCCTCTTCCAGATGATTTATTTGGATAAAATTCCGGTCTCGGCCGCCGTTAATACCTCTGTGGAAATGACCAAAACCATCGCAACTCCCTGGATTTCGGGATATGTTAATGCGATTTTGCGAAACGCGGCCAAAGGATACCGCCATGTTCCTATTCCAGATAAAGAAGACCCGGTTTCTCACCTCTCCGTATCCGAGTCGTTTCCGGCATGGGTCGTAAGTCGATGGGTAGAACGGATCGG
>MGQD01000091.1:6072-21440 GCA_001797695.1 Deltaproteobacteria bacterium RBG_13_49_15
TCGATTGCCGTTCGAGCCAATACGCTAAAAACGACCGTTCATCATCTCCTCAGCGCCCTTATCCTCTTGGCGGAGAATGTGCATATATGTAAATTTTCGCCTGTCGGGATTTTATTTTCCAATCCAAGAATTCCGATTGACCGTATGACACCGTTTTTAGACGGTTGGTTTCAGGTGCAGGATGAGGCCGCCCAACTGGTAGTGGGTCTTTTAAATCCGCAGCCTGGGGAAAAGATTATGGACGCATGTTCAGGGCAAGGCGGTAAAACAGGGTATATTGCTCAGACAATGGAGAACCAGGGGAGGATTATTGCTATCGATTGGAACGAGAATAAGCTTTCAAAGCTGAATAAGGAGATGGACCGATTGGGCGTTTCCAATGTTACCGGCATGAAATGCGACCTAAGCAGGCCCTTGGAAAATGAGTTCGCCGATGCGTTCGACAGGATTCTTCTGGATGCCCCGTGCTCAGGACTCGGTGTCTTAAGACGGAACCCGGAGGCCAAATGGCGGGTTCTTGAAACGGATTTAAAACGATACCGGGACATACAACTTCAAATGCTGCATCACCTGTGCCGGTGCGTCCGGCCATCCGGTGTTTTGGTATATGCGGTATGCAGCATGGAACCAGAAGAGAACGAGGGCGTCATTGACCGGTTCCTGAAAGAGCATTCCAACTTTGCACTGCGACAAATCCATCCGGGGATCTCGGAACAGGGGAATTTATTTCTGGATGAAAGGGGATGCTTGAAAACATCTTCCGGTATGCATCCGATGGACGGTTTTTTTGGTGCATGCCTGCAGAGGTTGATGTGATTGCACGTTTGTTGAAAGTTGCTTTTTTTATTCTTGTCTTAATTTTAATTGCAGGAGTGAGCGGGTATATCACCCTGTCATTCATGATTAAAAGCGAAGACCGGGTCGTCGTTCCGGATCTTGTGAGCAAAGAAGCCGTAAGCATCTTCGAAATGCTTGCCCAATTGGGATTAAATGCGAAGGTCAAAAGTTCCGAATATAATGATCACATACCGATCAACCATATTATATCCCAGGATCCGGCGCCTGGGAGCGAGATTAAAAAGGGGAGAGACGTTCGGCTGATTTTATCCAAAGGACCAAAAACGGTTATGATACCCAATCTCAAAGGGCTTCCCCTGCGTCAGGCCCAGATCATTCTGGAAGAAAACGGGCTATGTTCAGGGAATCTTTCCCGGGCATACAGCAGCCGTTTTATTAAGGATCAGGTCATCGCGCATTCGCCCGGCTCCGGGCAGACTTTGGAACAGGGGAAATGTGTGGATATGCTGATCTGTCAAGGAGTTTTGCCAAGGACCTACATGATGCCGGATCTGAATGGCATGCTGTTTGGTGAAGCTGTCCTTATACTCGAAAAAATGAATCTTTACCCCGGGGAGGTGATCTTTTTCCGGAGCGAAGACCGAAAAGAGAACACCATCATCGGCCAAAACCCCCTCCCGGGATACCGGATAACGGAAGGAAGTCCCGTCAAACTGGTTCGGAATCGGGATCCTGGTTTGGGCGGAGGGTCGCCGGCGAGCTGATCGAGCTAAAATCAAATGATGCATAAAATTAAGGAGATCGGTAAAACCCAATAAAAAAGACAGGAGATTCGACGATGATGAAATGGATCGCACCTTCAATCCTTTCCGCCGATTTTGCAAAGCTAGGGGATGAAGTTCGGGCCGTTGAGAACGCAGGCGCAGACTGGATTCATGCCGATGTCATGGACGGGCATTTCGTTCCCAACATTACCATGGGCCCGGTGATCATTGAGGCGGTCAAGCGCAACTCCTCTCTTCCCGTCGATGTCCATTTAATGATCGAAAATCCGGAAAGATATATTCCCGATTTTGCAAACGCCGGGGCTGATTTTATTTCCATTCAGGTTGAGGCCTGTACCCATCTGAATCGGACGGTCCATCTGATTCGCGAATCCGGAGCAAGAGCGGGAGTTGTGCTGAATCCGGCCACCCCTATCACGGCCGTTGAGTGGGTTCTTGAGGATGTGGATTTTGTTCTCATCATGAGCGTCAACCCCGGATTCGGCGGCCAGACATTTATTCCAAACAGTCTGAATCGAATTCGGGAGCTCCGGAGGCTGATCCTGGGGAAGGGCCTGTCAACAAGGATCGAAGTGGATGGAGGGATAAAAGAAAGCAATATCGGCGCCGTTTCAGAAGCCGGGGCCGATATTTTTGTAGCCGGCTCGGCCATCTTTGGAGCACGTGATTATGCAGCGACCATACGGCGGCTGAAGGAGAAGGCGAATACGCCATGACGGTTGCCGGATGCGTCTTCATTTGATATATAGGGTGGCGTCGGCGCCAATCTCTGAAACACTAGCCATTCATCCTTTTAAACAGAAAGGAGAAGAATATGGGAACCGACAACATCATTTTTCTTGAGGTTTTAGAGTGGTTTGACGATACGGGCCAGGAGCTGGTGCATCGGATTCCTGAACAAGGTTCCGGAGAGATTAAATTCGGAGCCCAGCTCACCGTGAGGGAAAGTCAGATCGGCGTCTTTTTTTACAAAGGGAAAGCGATCGAAGCTTTCGGACCGGGCCGGCACACGCTAAGAACCGCGAACATTCCCATTCTGACCAAGATCGCAGCCATCCCCTGGGGTATGACAAGTCCGTTAAGGGCCGAAGTATATTTCGTCAACATGAAAGTATTCAGCAATCTTAAATGGGGAACGCGCGACCCGGTGGCGTTTAAGGATTCCGAGCTGGGGCTTATCCGGCTTAGGGCTTTCGGAGTGTTCAACCTCCAGATCCGCCAACCTGTTCTTTTCATCAACCGCATGGTCGGGACCCAGGGGATGTTCACGACGGCGGAGGTCGAAGAATACCTAAATCGGGTAATCGTATCGCGTTTCAATGACCTGATGGGCGAAAAGATCGATTCCATATTGAATCTTCCATCCAAATACAGCCAACTTTCAGAAGGTCTTTCGAAACGATTGCAGGAGGATTTCAGCCGTTTCGGCCTCGGTCTTGATCGCCTTTACATCAACGCCATTACCCCCCCGCCCGAGGTTCAAGCCGCAATCGACGACCGGAGCCGGTTGGGGGTATTTAAGGATATGAACAAACTGATGCAACTGAAGGCTGCAATGGCGATGGAAAAGGCTGCCGAGGCCGAAGGTACGGCGGGTTCGGGTATGGGGATGGGCGTGGGATTGATGATGCCGGCCATGTTCGCCCAATATTTTGCCGGCGCCCATGCACAGAAAGGCGAATCGGCTGAAACCGCCCAATGCCCTGAATGCGGGAATACGATTCCCCTCAATGCCCGGTTTTGTCCGTTGTGCGGACATCAGCAGATCGTTTTTGAACGATGTTTAAACTGCGGGAAAAATGTAGCCCCGAATGCAAAATTCTGTTCCCGGTGCGGTCACCCGGCAGGTGAAAAACCCAAGTCGAAAGTCTGTGCGAACTGCGCGTCGGAGAATTTGTCTGAATCCGTATTCTGCAATCAATGCGGTGAAAAGCTATAACATCCGGATAGAGCATCAATGCCCTCAGTGCGGAGCTCCTGCAATCCTCGAGGAAACAGACCGCCTTTTCACCTGTTCCTTTTGCCGGGTGCGTTCCTATCTGACGGTTAGGGACTATTTTCGATATCTGCTGCCGTTTAATGCGCCGGAAACGGATTCGCTTTTCTTTTTCCCCTACTGGCGGTTCAAAGGGATGATCTTTTCCCAGGTCATGGAAGGGATCCGTCATCAGGTTGTCGATGTAAGCCATCAGGCCGTTGATCTTCGATTTATCCCGCCCTCGTTGGGATTTCGAAGCCAGGCGCTGAAACTGAAGTTTATTTCACCTGAAACCAAGGGATTTTTTCTTAAACCCGAGCGAAGCGCTGATATGATCCGGGAGCATATCACGGATTTTATCGGATTGTCCCTGCCAAAACCGGTCTTTTATCAAACCCACATCGGCGAAGCCTTCAGCTTGATTTATGCCCCGTTTTATACGCAAAATGGACGCCTCTTTGATGCGATTTTAAATGAGCCGCTGTTACAACGGCTTCCAGAGGATTTTCACGCCATGTCTTTGGCCGGCGGGTCTCCTGACTCCACCATACGTTTTATTTCGACACTATGTCCGGATTGCGGATGGGATTTGCAAGGGGCCCGCGATTCCATACTATTGCATTGCTCAAATTGTGAAACGGCCTGGATGCCGGTGAAGAACCGGTTTAAAAAGGTTAAGGCGGCGTATTTGCCGGGAGAGGGCGGCGGACTTTTTTATCTCCCGTTCTGGCGGATCAGGGCGGAGATCCAGGGGATTGAACTTACCTCCTATGCCGATTTGGTGCGTGTCGCCAATCTGCCTAAGGTTCTTCGGAGCGGATGGAAAGAATTGCCGTTTTATTTCTGGACGCCGGCTTTTAAAATCCGTCCCGATCTTTTTCTGCGCCTTTGTACCAGCCTCACCCTTTCCCAACCGAGAAATGATTTGGTTCAACACATACCAAAAGATAAGATCCACTCGGTAACGCTGGAAATCTCGGAGGCCGTGGAAAGCTTAAAGCTCAGCCTGACCACCCTTGTCAAACCTCGAAACGAATTTATCGAAAGGCTTTCGGATGTTTCGGTCAACCCGAAAAACGTCATGTTGGTTTATCTTCCCTTTCAAACCGACCGCCATGATTATGTCTTAAGCCGATTTTCAATTTCCATCAATAAAAATGCACTCGGATTTGCTTCCAATCTGTAGGAGAAACATAAGGTTTTCGAAATCAGAAAGTTATGGTAAAGGCAACAACTGGGGAAATCAGAACAACCGGATAGAGGAGGAGAAAAAATGGCGTTTGAACCGGAAAAAGATAAAGTCATTAAAAAATGGGAGTGCCGGCAGACCGGCTTGGTGGTATCCATCAACCAGTATGGGGATTCGCTTCCGAAAGTTCAGATCGGGCCGAGGGTTTTTATTCGAAAAGACGGAAAGATATCCCAGAGCAAAGCCGGGCGCTTGTCCCTGGATGATCTGCTATGGGTTTACGAGATCATTGATGAAGTGAAAGAAGATCTCATGAGGACGGTAAAACCCGAATAGCTTCAGGGAAGGCATGAATCGGTTCCAAGGGACTCAGCCCATCGTAAAACCCATTGTATCAAAACGGGCGCCCAAGGGAGGGACGCTTGCGGTGATGATCGCCACCGAGACCGATCTCTCCTATTTATGCCCTCTGATGGGGATTGATCCGCGGCATTTTTTCCCTCTGTACATCAGCCGGCTTTTTGGCCGGCCGGAAATCCATAAGGGAGTGTGGGTGGCGGGCCCGATGATGGGCGCCCCGTATGCGGTGATGATCCTTGAGTCGCTCGTGGCCATGGGGGCAAAAAAGATTCTTTTTTATGGCTGGTGCGGCGGGGTTTCTCCGGATCTTGCGATCGGAGATATTATTCTCCCCGTCGGCGCCGTCATCGATGAGGGAACGTCGATCCATTATATGGAAGGACCGGCGACAAAAGAAAAACAAGGCGCCGGGCTTCTTTCCTTGCCTTCGGAATCGATGATAAAGACGGTGCGGGAAGCCTTGACTCAAAAAGGGGTCCAATTTTACGAAGGGCTCATTTGGACAACGGATGCCATTTTTCGGGAAACCCCCGAAGAAGTCGTCCATCATCAGAAAAACGGCGTGCTGGCTGTTGAGATGGAAATGAGCGCGCTATTTTCCGTCGGCCGCTACCATCAAGTGAGCGTGGCCGGGGTGCTGGTCGTATCGGATGAAATTTCGTCCTTCAAGTGGCGTCCCGGATTTAGAGATGACCGTTTTGAATTATCACGCAAGACCGTCTGTGAGGTGATTCAGGCATTATGCGAAACGCTTTAAATTCAGGGCCAGTAATCAGAGCGGACGAACTCCGAAAGATGTTGCACCGGCATAACTACCGGTATTACATTCTGGATGACCCTGAGGTCTCGGACGCCGAATACGATCAGCTCATGCGCGAACTGATAGCGCTTGAAACAGCCTATCCTGAGCTCAGGCGCCCGGATTCCCCTACACAACGGGTCGGTGCACCGCCTTTAGAGAAGTTTGAGACGGTGATCCATTCCATTCCCATGCTCAGCCTCGACAATGCCTTCGATGCTTCCGAAATCATCGAATTTGACGCCCGCATCAGACGCTTTCTTTCCATCTCCGGCCGGATCAGGTATACGGCGGAACCAAAGCTGGACGGAATCGCCGTGGAACTGGTTTATGAAAAGGGAAAGCTGACCGTTGCATCGACACGCGGAGACGGCATTCGAGGTGAACAGGTTACACCCAATGTCAAAACCATCCGTTCGGTACCGCTGGTTCTTTCGGCAACGGAGAAAACCGGCTTTCCGTCATATCTCGAAGTCAGGGGAGAAGTATTTATTGAAAAGGAAAAATTCAAAAAGCTTAATGAAGGGCGGATAAAAAAGGGACTTCCCATTTTTGCCAATCCCAGAAATGCAGCGGCAGGTTCTCTCAGGCAGCTCGATTCCCGGATTACGGCAGAGCGGCCGTTGGATATGTTCTGTTATGGCATAGGGAATGCGCCGGAGTTCCGATTTCAGTCCCACTGGGATGCTCTCATCGGGCTTCAAGGCTTCGGCTTTAAAATCAATCCGCATATCCGGTCAGGGATCGAGCTTGAAGAGGTTCTCTCTTTTTATATTGAACTCGGCAGGGTTCGTCATGAACTTCCGTATGAGATCGACGGAATGGTGGTGAAGGTGGACAACCTTGAGTTTCAGGACCGGCTGGGAGTTAAATCCAGAAGTCCCCGCTGGGCGATCGCATATAAATTTGAGGCGGTTCAGGGAACTACCCGTGTTCGGGAGATCGATGTTCAAGTGGGGCGTACCGGGGCGTTGACGCCTGTGGCGCACCTTGAACCGGTTAACATCGGAGGGGTGACCGTCAGCCGTGCCACGCTGCATAATGAAGATGAAATTCTGAAAAAGGATATCCGGATAGGAGATACGGTTTTGGTTCAGCGGGCCGGAGATGTGATCCCGGAAATCGTCAAAGTCATCGAATCCGGCCGTACGGGCGAAGAACGGATCTTTTCGATGCCGGATAGCTGCCCGGTTTGCCGGTCGCCTGCAATTCGATTTGAAGGCGAGGCGGCACGGCGGTGTTCCAATGTGTCGTGTCCCGCCCAGGTCAAGGCAACGGTGAGGCATTTCGCTTCAAAGGGGGCTTTTGATATCGATGGGCTGGGGGATAAACTGGTCGGACAACTGGTGGATAACGGGCATGTCCGGTCATATGCCGATCTGTTTCGGCTCAATTCGGAACTCCTTAAAAAGCTGGAGAGGATGGGCGGTAAATCCGTCGAAAACCTCGTCAAAGCCATTGAAAAAAGCCGCACCATCGAACTTAGCCGCTTTATATATGCGTTAGGGATTCGGCATGTGGGAGAGAACGTGGCGGGGATTCTTTCAAAGCGGTTTAGAAGCATTGCCGGGGTATCCCGCGCCTCCCTTGAAGAGCTTTCCGGAATTGAAGGGGTTGGTCCTACTATCGCCGCCAGCATTCGAGCCTTTTTTGACAATCCGAAAAACCGGGAGGCCATTGAATCAATGATCACAACCGGTGTGATCATTACCGCAACACACGAGATCAACGGAGGCGCCTTTGATGGAAAAACGGTAGTGCTGACAGGGGTGCTGGAACGGATGACCAGGAGCCGAGCGAAAATAGCGATTGAAAAAGAAGGGGGAAAAGTAGGAAGCGTCGTTACACGACGAACAGACTATCTCATCGCCGGGGACGCTCCGGGGTCCAAGCTCGATCGAGCCAGGGAACTGGGAGTCCCTATTCTCAATGAGACCGAGTTTATCAAGCGGCTCGAAGGAGCTTGATTGTAAATGATGATGGTTGTAGGGTTAAGGAGAAGAGCATGGGCGAAAAAGCACGGGCGCACGCAGTGATCAGAGGGAGGGTGCAGGGGGTATTTTTCAGAATGGAAACCCAACGTGCGGCTGAAGCATTCAATGTTTCAGGATGGGTCAGAAACAACCGGGACGGAACGGTCGAAGCGGTATTTGAGGGCGAAAAGCCGGACGTGGAGGCGATGTTGTCCTGGTGCGAAAAAGGGGCGCCTCGCTCACGGGTGGATCATGTGGATGTCTCACGGGAGGCGTATTCCGGAACATATTCGGAATTCAGCATCCGGCATTAACAAAATGAAAAGGCGGTTTACCTGACGAAAGTGCATGTCACATAAACCGCCTTTTGTTCTAAATAGCGTCTTTTAACTTCTTGCCGGCTTTGAATTTGACCACGGTACTGGCCTTGATCTTAATGGGGTCACCGGTCTGGGGATTTCTCCCTTTACGGGCTTTCCTGCGGCCTTTTGAAAAAGTCCCGAATCCGACAAGCGTCACTTTGCCGTCCTTTTTCTTAAGCGTTTTTCCGACGTTGGCAATAAAAGAGTCCAGAGCGGCGGTAGAGGCCACCTTGGAAATGCCGGCATCTTTTGCCATCTGTTCCACCAGTTCTGCCTTTGTCATCTTTTCCCCCCCTTTTTATGGTTAATGTTCAAATAACACCCAATTTATCTTGCCCAATATAGTAGCTTATTCGAGATGTCAACTACATTTATGAAATTCGACTATTTTTTTTTATTCTGCCTTCGGCAAACCTCATTGGGTAGTGATTCTATAGGGGCAACCGTCGCTAAACACAGCAATAAGGAGGGTCGATGGAGATGCCCGATTTGATTTTCATGGTCAATAAAAAGATGATTCGTGTTAGAAAAGCGCATCTGTAAAAGCGTCCGGCTCGAACTCCTGCAGATCGTGGATTCTCTCGCCGATTCCGATATATTTGATAGGGATGTGCAGACTCTTGCAGATATTGACTACGATTCCGCCCTTGGCCGTGCCGTCAAGCTTGGTGAGTACGATACCGGTAATTCCCAACGCTTCATTGAACAGATTCGCTTGGGAAATGGCGTTTTGGCCGGTGCTTGCATCGAGGATCAGAAGGATTTCGTGCGGGCTTCCGGGGAGTTTTTTCGAAAGGGTCCGTTTGATCTTCTTGAGTTCTTCCATGAGATTGACTTTGGTATGGAGCCTCCCCGCCGTATCGATGATGAGGATGTCGGTTCCTCTGGATAACGCCGCATCTAATCCATCATAGGCAACTGCGGCCGGATCTGTTTTCTCCTTGTGCTTGATGAGGTCGGCGCCGGCCCTTTTTGTCCATATCTCCAACTGCTCGATTGCTGCGGCGCGAAATGTATCTGCCGCTGCGACAAGCACTGATTTTCCTTTGTTCACTTCTTTGGCGGCGATCTTCCCGATGGTGGTGGTTTTGCCGACTCCGTTGACCCCCACAATCATGATAACATACGGTTTTCCAATCGCCTCGGAAAAGCGGTGATGCTCCGTCTCAAGGATCGATCTGATTTCCCCTTTCAATATCTTTTTGAGTTGTACCGCATCGGTTATTTGTTTGGATTCTTTTGAAATCCGATCCATGAGCGTCATGGTGGTCTGCACGCCGATATCGGCCGTAATCAAAAGTTCTTCGAGGCGATCCAGAACCGATTCGCTGATCTTATTGTTTGAAGCGAAAAGCGCTTCGATATCGAGGTTCAAAATTTTTCGGGTTTTCGATAAACCCTGCTTGAGCCGCTGAAATAGGCTGGGAGACGAAGGGGGGCTTTCTTTAGGGGTCTTTGTATTCTCTGGAGGAGCCGCTTGATCCGGATCCTTTTTTTTTTTACCGAACCAACCCGGTGCCATAATTTAATTCGCCGATGCCGCTTTCTCTAAATTCACTGAAACTATCTTGGAAATCCCTTTCTGTTCCATGGTGATTCCGAAGAGAGTGTCTGCAAACTCCATACTTTTTTTATTATGAGTAATCAAGATCACCTGCGACTTTTCCCCGATCATTTTAAGGAGATTGTTGAAGCGATACACGTTCAGGTCATCCAGCGGCGCGTCTATTTCATCCATCAGGCAGAAGGACGCCGGCTTAATCAAAAAGATGGAGAAGATCAAGGCTATGGCGGAAAGCGCCTTTTCACCTCCGGATAAGAGGCTCATCCTTATCACCCGTTTCCCCGGAGGATAGATCAGATACTCCACGCCCGTTTCCAAAATATTTGCCGGATCGGTTAAAACGAGTTCTGCGGCCCCTCCCTCAAAAAGACGGGGGAAGACCTCTTTGAGCTTTTCGTTGACCATTTCGAATGTCTTTATGAATCGTTCTTTGGTCACGCGGTTGATTTTTTGAATCACCTTGTGGAGATCATCTGCGGCTTTCAGCAGGTCATCGCGCTGCGCAGATAGGAATTCGAAGCGGGATTGAAGCTGTTCATATTCCACCAGAGCCCCCATGTTGACATCTCCGATCCGTTCGATCCTTTTCCTCAAACTTAGAAGTTCCTCTTTGAAATCTCGGGCCGGCGGACCGGATTCGTTTAAATGCCCGGCTGGGGTTTGGACGTCGGAGCTGAATTCATTTTGTAAAGTTTCAATAGAAAGCTGATACCGGTCCATCAGGCGGTCGATGATGCTCTGGCGTTTCATCTGCTGTTCGGCCCGTTCGAATTCCATGATCTTGATCTGGTCCAGGACATTTTGACGGAGCCCTTGCACTTCCGAAATGGTCCCGTCATTTTGTTTCAGATGCTCCTCGATAGTCCGGTATTCGTCTTCGCTCTGTCTAACGATATCCTCAAGCCGTCTTACGGTCTGATATAATTGTCCAAGCTTCTCTTCCTCTTCTTGCTTGGCTTGCTTGATGGCTTCGATTCTCCCTGTTTTAGACTGAATCGTATGGGTGAGTTCTTCAAGCCGGCGCAATCCATCTTCGTGAAACGAGCTGAGTCGTTTGAGGGTATTGTTGCCGCTTTCCAGTCTTGCGGAAAGCCCGGTCAAATTGAGCTTGATATCAACAAGTTCCTGATTGGACGATTCCATCCGGGCTGATGCGGCATTGATCTGTTCCGATATTCCGGCAAGCGATTCCTTGGCGTTTCGCATCTCTTTTTCAAGTGCGTTCATCGCGTTTTTAAACTTGATCATCTCGTCGTCGAGCTCGCTCTCTTCTCCTATGAGCTGTTCTTCTTCCAGATTGATGACATTCAGATGCTGCCGGGAGTGTTTCAGGTCTTCAGAAACGATATAGTGGGTTTTTTCCGCTTCCGCATGGTTTCGGGACAGGCTGTTTTTCTTTTCGATGAGCTGCTGTAGTCGGCTTTCGAAATCCCTGGTTTCCGATTCCATCTTTTTTTGTTCTTCCCGGGATGACAGGAGTTGGCTTTCGAGCTCCTGAATCCGGTTTCCAAGGCTCTTCAGCTCTACTTTTTTGGAAAGAATGCCGGTAAGTTTTTCCTTGCTCCCCCCGATGATGATCCCCTGGTTCGAAATTAAATCCCCTTCTTTGGTAACGACGGTCTGCCGGGAATCGTATTGGTTGTAAAGGATGACGGCATCCTGGATGGTTTCAGCCACTAATACATGTCCCAGTAGCGCTTCTGCGATAGCTTCGAATCCGTTCTTGACCTCAATCCGGTCGAGAAGCCGTCCGTCCGGAGTCTTTTCAACAAGGGTTTCACTGGACCGACGTGGTATGGAAGCCATGGGGATAAAGCCGCCCCGCCCCGCTCCACTGTTCCGGAGATATTCGATAAGACGGATCCCTGCGTCCTGGTCCTTGACCAGGATATGCTGCAGCGATTCCCCAAGAGCTGCCTCCACGGCGCTCTCAAATTCGGGCTTGGGTTCCAGGATATCCGCCACCAACCCGAAAACAGCGTCAGGTGGAACAACCGGATGATCCTTTGTTTCGGGGGAACAGGCTTTCATAACAGCCCTGACCCCCTCTTTATACCACTCGTAATTGTCATTCATCCGTTTGAGAGTGCCGAATCGGGTTTTGATTTCATTGCGCTTCAATTCAACCGACTGGGAATGCTTCACCTGCCGGCTTAAATTTTCTCTTTTTTCTTTGAGATCCCTTTCAAGCCGGATGATTTGGTCGCTTAAATCGCCGATTTCCTTAAGCATCAAGGCAACCTGTTGCTTGGCGTCGGCTTCTTTTTGAATCAGTTCTGAAATGCTCTTTTCGGTCGCGGCTTTTTCAGACCGGATTCGGACCAGCCGGCGTTTGAGGTTATCCTTGTTGGCGGATGATGACTCAAAAACATTCCGGTATCGGCCTTCCCTGGAGATAAGATCCATCAGATGGCTTTTTTGCCGTTCCTGATCCTTTTGGAGTTGAGAAAGGGAATCTCGCGCTTGTTGCGATGAGCCCTGTTTCTCCCTAAGGGCGATTTTCAGGGCTTCTGTTTCGAATGTGATTTTGTCGGATTCGGCTTTTGCAAGTCCGATTTCGGAGATGATTTGTTCATTTTTTCCTTTAAGCTCGGTTTGATTTCCTTCCAACTGGAGGATTTCATCTCTCAACCGCTCCATCTCTTTCAGCATGTGGGTGATATCGTTTTCCACCTTGTCGATGCCGCGTTTTACTTCAAAGGTATCATTTTTTATATGGCCGATCTCTTCGTTTTTTTTCAAACGTTTGAACTTGATTTCCTCAGCAGCCGCGGCAAGCTGCTGAAGTTTCGACATGTGTTCAAGGTGGGTATCGTTTAGGCCCTGGAGCAGGGAGTCAACTTTTTCGATTTGACGGTTGAATTCGGCACATTCGTCGATGGAAATCCGGACATCGAGTTTTCTGGCGCGTTCCTGCAATTTTCTGGAAAGTTCTGCTTTTTTTGCCTGGCGTTTCAATGCTTCCATTTGCTGCTTGACTTCACCGAGGATATCGAGAACCCTCAAAAGATTCTGATTGCTATCCTCCAGTTTGCGCATGGCTTCTATTTTACGGCTTTTAAACCTGGAAATCCCCGCTGCTTCCTCGATGAACATCCTGCGCTCTTCAGGACCGGCATCGGTGATGGCACTGATTTTTCCCTGCTGAATGACGGCATAGGTTTTCGCTCCCATTCCGCTTCCCATGAATATATTGTGGATATCTTTGAGACGGCAGGGCTGCTTGTTGATGAAATAATTGCTGTCCCCGGACCGGTGCAAACGCCGCGTGACCATGATTTCCGGGAAGTCTTTGAATTCTTCAGGAATCGACCCGTTATCATTGGAAAGGATCACGGATACTTCTGCCATGTTAATGGGCGGCCTTCCATTGGCTCCTGAAAAAATGACGTCTTCCATGGCTTTTCCCCGGAGCTGCTTGACGCTCTGTTCGCCCATCACCCAGCGAAGTGCGTCGACGATGTTGCTCTTGCCGCATCCATTCGGGCCAACGATGGCCGAAATTCCGGGGGGAAAAACAATGGAGGTTTTATCCAGGAAGGATTTAAAACCGAATACTTCCAGTTTCATAAGCTTCATTGTACCCCTCCTTCACCCTCATGTAAAACCTCTCCTCCTTTTCCAGAAACCAAAGGGGAGCTGACGATTCGTTAATTGGATAAAATATCAGGGATGAATCCGTTTGTAAAGAAAAAAACACAATAGAGGGTATCTTAAAAGAAAAAACGGCACAAGATGTGGGGATTATAACAAAAAGGGTCGAGGATTTGGTGAGTCACAGAATCTGGCTTAGAAAAAGTTTCGTCCGGTCATGGGTTGGATTGGTGAAAAAATGTTCCGGCGTCCCTTCTTCCACGATCGCTCCGGCATCCATAAAAATGACCCGGTCGGCCACTTCTTTGGCAAACCCCATTTCATGGGTAACCACAACCATGGTCATTCCTTCTTTTGCCAAGGTCTTCATGACGTCCAACACCTCGCCGATCATCTCCGGGTCGAGAGCGGATGTCGGTTCATCGAACAGCATGATCTTGGGGTCCATGGCCAAGGCCCTGGCGATCGCCACCCGCTGTTGCTGCCCTCCGGAAAGCTGGTCCGGATAACCGTTCGCTTTATCTTTGATTCCGACTTTTTCCAGCAAGGTCATCGTTTTTTCCATTGCTGCCGCTTTTGATCGTTTCCGGACCACGACCTGGGCGAGTGTCACGTTCTGAAGAACCGTTTTGTGGGGGAACAGGTTGAAGGACTGAAAGACCATTCCGACCTCGGCCCGCACTTTATTAATATCGGTCTTTGGATCCAGAATGTCGATACCGTCAATGTAAATGTTACCGCTGTCGGCGGTTTCGAGGTGGTTTATGCACCGAAGCAGCGTGCTTTTCCCGGACCCGGACGGTCCGATGACCACGACCACTTCTCCCTGGTCGATCTTTGCGGTAACATCCACAAGAGCACGGACCGCATGAGGAGTGTAAAACGTTTTAAAAACCTTTCGGACGTCGATCACGTGACCAGGTGCCTCCTTTCCAGGTATTGGAGGAGCATGGACAGGGAAAACGTCAAGAACAGATACAAGAGGGCGCATACAAACCAGAGTTCAAATGGCTGAAGGCTTGTGGTGACGATTTCCCTTGTCGCTTTGGACAGCTCTCGTATAGCGATGATCCCCAACAACGACGAGTCCTTGATAAGGCTGATGAATTGGCCTGCCAGCGGGGGAAGGATTCTTCTCAACGCCTGAGGAAGAATGATATGAGTCATGGATTGAACATAGGTCATTCCCAAAGACCTGGAAGCTTCAGTCTGCCCCCGATGGATCGATTGAATCCCCGCACGGACGATTTCGGCTACATAGGCGCCGGCAAAACAGGCAAGGGCGGCCACTCCGAACCATAACGGAGGAATCTGAGGAAACGCCTGTTTGGCCAGAATTGTGTTGATTAGGGTTCCAAGAACAAAATACCAGATGAAGATTTGGACCAGAAGAGGGGAGCCTCTGATAATTTCAATGTAGGTGATGGCGGTCCATTTCAGCGCCGGATTGTTGGATATCCGGGCAATCCCGGTGAACAGGCCGATGATGATTCCAAATATAATGGCGATAAAGCTGACTTCCAGGGTCAGCCATAGCCCTTCTATGAGAATTCCGACCTTCCATCGGCTGTAAGCGCCCAGAACATCTCCAGGATAAATGGCATCGCTCTGGCTGACGCGAATCCCGTTTTTGGGGATGGTGTACGACTCGGATCCGTCCGTTCCATCCACCCGGACGACACCATTTTCACCCTGGAAGGTGATTTGGACGACTTCCCCTTGAATCGTGGATCGTATCTCGATCTTATCCTTATAGACGAAATATTGGGGTATCCGGTACCAGCGCCAGACATAGTCAATTTTAAGGGTGGCATAATAAAGGGCTGAAGAGATCCCGGTAATGACCAGAAAAAAAACCGCAACCCATAAATAGTAGGAAAGGCGATTGACTTTCGGGGCCGATAAGATGGCGGGTTTCATGAAAATCCGTACACCCGTATATGAAGAGCCAAAGGGGTCGATTGCT
>MGQD01000091.1:21470-24295 GCA_001797695.1 Deltaproteobacteria bacterium RBG_13_49_15
GCTCTTCCGAGTCATGATTACCCTGCAGTTGCATTAAAAACATGACAAGGTATAGAAAAAAAGAATGATAACAGGGCATTTGAATACATTTAGGCATGGTTCGCGAATAAACTTTTAGTGACTTCTAAAACAAATAAAAAATTCGTCATGTTTTTTACCCGGAGGGAAAGCCGATGATGCCCCATCTCCTTCGTTGCCAAGGACTCGCAGTAAAATACTACGGCTTCGCCCTTGGACGCCTTGGATCTGGGGCGCCCTCGGCTTTTGCAACAACAGGGATTACTGAACGTCTTTCAGCCAGGCGTTGCTTTTGATCCACTTGTTGTAGATCTGATCATATCGGCCGTCGTTCTTAACCTGTCTTAAGAAATTGTTCAGCCAGTTCACGAAGTCGGGATCCCCTTTGCGGATGGCCCATGCCAGGGGCTCGTAGGTGAAGGGTTTATCCAGGAAAACCAGTTTCCCTGCCCCCTGCTGAGCCATAAATACCGCGCAGTAGGGAAGATCGTAGACAAACGCATCGGCTTTCCCGTTCACGACTTCAAGGGCGGCTTCCGGCTCGGTTTCAAAGGACTTGTATTTTGCTTTGGATATCAACCGCTTTACAGCCTGTTCACCGGTAGTGCCGAGTTTGGAGGTGATAATGAATTCAGGTTTATTCAGGTCCAGGTATGATTTAATTTTTCCCGCATGTTTTTTTGAAACCAGAACCGTTTGCCCCACGACGATATAAGGGTCGGCGAAATTGATTTTAAGGTTTCGCTCCTGGGTAACGGTCATGCCGCTCATAATGATGTCAAATTTTTCGGTGATGAGGGCCGGAATTATTCCGTCCCAGGCGGTATTGACAGGTGCGAACTTAACGCCCATGGCTTTTGCCATTTCTTTTGCCATATCCATATCAAAACCCACAAATCCGCCCTTTTTATCCGTCATTTCAAAGGGCATGTATCCGGCTTCAAATCCCACCCGGAGTTCTCCATTTTTTAAAATCTGTTCCAGGGTGGATTTTTTGGCAAGCTCAATGTCGGCCGCCGATGCGGAGAGGGCGATAAAAACCCCAACAGCAACGAACACCAAAAACTGCATGACATTTTTTTTCTTCATCTTTTTCCCTCCTTTACATTTCGCTGGTTTTAAATTAAAGATCCCTTGGAAACTAGTAAGATTTCCCTTCATCGAGCAATTCCGAAATCACCATCTCCTTTTTGCACTTTGGGCATTTGGGCATCTCTTCTTTCGGCAAATAGATGATTTCCGTGTGTTTGCATTTGGGGCAAACGACCTCCACCGGTTCGATCTTATCCCTCATGAATACTCCTATCGGATACGTACTGTGTATCACACCTGAATGATAAGGCAAGCCTTTTTTCCGTCAGTGAAAGTTGCTTGACACCTTTAATTTAGCGCGGATATGATCAATCTTGCAGAGTCATGATTTTCCAGATCGTAAACCATTAATTCAGGAGGCCTTATGCCAGCTAAATTGAATCGCGATGTGGAAATGCTTTTAAAGAATAAAATGGTGAAGGAACTGGTTAGCAGCGTCAACCGGGAACTCATTGACAGGAGGAAATACCGCCCGCCCAAATGCGCCGTTTTTTCTAACCCCTATACGACATTGGAAAATGATCTAAGATACCGCTTTCATATCCATAAAGAAGCCAAAAAACGGCTTCCGCATATCATTCATAATCAGGTTCAAAAAATTATGGGCGCTAAGTCTTTGGAGGCGGTTTTGAGAGAGACATACGGGAAAAGGCGAAATATCGGGATCGTATTTTCAGGAGGTCCTGCTCCTGGAGGTCACAATGTCATTGCAGGCCTATATGATGCCGCCAAGGATGCAAATCCCGAAAGCCGGATTTACGGATTTCTTTTAGGCCCTGACGGCGTCATTGATAATGAGGCGACACAATTGACCGGGGATCTGGTGGACAAGTACCGGAATCTGGGTGGATTTACCATGATCAAAACCGGCAGGACCAAAATCGACTCAAAAGAGAAAATCGCCATGTCCAAAGAGGCTTGCAGGAATCTTGCCCTGGATGCGCTGGTCATTGTCGGAGGGGATGATTCCAATACCAACGCAGCATTGCTTGCACAGGAAATGTTTCAGGACGGAGTCCAGATCATCGGAGTCCCGAAGACCATCGACGGGGATATCCAGGTACGAGACTCGAATGGTGAGGTCCTTTGCGCCATGTCCTTCGGATTTCATTCGGCGGCCAGGGCGTTTGCCGGAGGAATCAGCAACCTGTGCACGGACAGCAGTTCCGATGTAAAATACTGGCATGTCTGTAAAGTCATGGGAAGGGTTGCCAGCCACCTGGCTCTTGAGGTGGCTCTTCAGACCCATGCCAATATTACGTTGATTGGAGAAGATCTGGCCGATTACATCGATACGGATCGCCTTAAAAGAGCGGATATCAAGGATTATAATGCTTACGGTATGACATTACGGCACCTTTCCAGGGTTATTTGCGACGGCATCGTCAGAAGAGCCGCGGTTGGGAAAAATTACGGGGTCATCGTCATTCCGGAAGGAATTCTTGAATTCATCAACGAAATTCAAGTTTTTATCATCAAATTGAACACCATCATCGCCGAGTATAACAAAACTCACGATACCGGGTTTCATGCGGATTTTCCTGCGCTTGAAGAAAAACGGGAATATTTACGGAAGGTTGCCAGAAGGGCGAGAGAAGAAGGCGCCTTCAGCATTTGGAATACCCGGGATGATGATTTATTTGATGAGATTCCTGACTTCTTCCAGGAAGGCCTTTTAACCGAAAGAGACAGCCATGGGAATTTTCAGTTCTCTC
>MGQD01000092.1:0-6430 GCA_001797695.1 Deltaproteobacteria bacterium RBG_13_49_15
GATACATTTGACGAACGGGTTCATACCACTCTTCCTGAGTGGGAGAGAATCGGTCAATCATCAACTTATCAAGTATTCGACGGCCATCCGGATCATCATGCATTGAAAGCACCACCCGACTCAATTTTTCGAAAAGTCCATCCGGCAGGAAAAGTGAGGCGACAAGGGGCGGGCTTCCAAAAGGATTCGACTTTTTAATTACCCGGGTTTGCGCGGTATAGGCGGAATTCTGCTTTTCGTAGTAGTCCCACTTATGGCCGTCTACGGCCGCTCCTTCAACCAGCTTTCGAGCAACCGCCAAGATGGAATTGTCATGGCTGTATGTATAGACGATCTCCTTGAAAAAGGTTTTCGGCATCTCTCCGATTTGAAAAAGCCAGAAAGTTGGAACCAATGCGCCGGTATTCGATTCCGGGTCGGTAAAGGCAAAAACCTGATTGCGGAGATCTTCAAGATGCCGATAAGGGGCATCGCGATGAACGATCAGATAGGAATGATAAT
Organism: Deltaproteobacteria bacterium RBG_13_49_15; assembly: GCA_001797695.1. Lineage (GTDB taxonomy): Bacteria > Desulfobacterota > Desulfobacteria > Desulfobacterales > UBA2156 > RBG-13-49-15. The sequence goes on from MGQD01000092.1 coordinate 502, forward strand.
AAGGTTTTCCGCGGATAATTGGCGTTGCAAGCGCTCGAAACGCATAGGTTTCTTTTCCTGAAACATAAGGCCCGCTGCAAATGAATGCCAGATCCAATTGTCCCTTTGCAAACAACTTGTTGATTTCTCCGTAAGTTTTCCGTTGAATGAGCTGGATTTCGACACCGACTTTTTTGCTGAAATACCTGATAAGCTCTTGGTAATAGACAAAGGTCTCCTTTGGAGATATCATGGCGGCAACAGCCACCTTTAGGGGTTCGGTATGGGATGGGACCGTCGGGGATTGTTCAACCGCGACCGTTTTTGAAAAATCAACTGTTTGATAATTGCCGTCGGGTGAACACGCCATTGCCAGGAGGACAATTACCGACAGCCATTTTTCCATATTTTCGACCTGTGTATTGATTTATAACTTTATAATTTACCACATCGTGGTAATTTTGTAAAGGAATTTTTCAAAGGTCAAATCCATCTTAGCCGCCTGCCGGGATCAATTCCTGAAGAGGGATATGAATCAGATCAATCTTGGTGAAGTCTATACCGGGAAGCCCCGCTCTTCAGAGCGGGGAGCTTCACCAGAATTTGATGATGCTTCCGGCTTCAACCGGCCCGCCTGAAACCACAACGGCCTCGGATCTATCCGGATAAACGGTAAGTACCTTAACTTGACCGATTTTTCGGCCTGGGAGGATGAACTGCTGACCGCCGGAACCCTCAACGAGCTTCCCTTTTTCAAAAGCGTCCATCACGGTTCCTGCTTTCAGCCCGACTTTTTTGCCGCTTGATAAGATCAGCTTGTCATGCTGTATGGAAGTAACATACCCAAACCAGGGAAGGATATCGACTGCCTCGCAGATCATTTTCCCCATTTCTGCGCTGATGGTCAGGAGGGTTAATTTGATTTGAGGTAAATCAGCCCCTTTTCCGGATCGGATCAGGTTAAATTCGTTCTCATCGATCTCGACTTCATGGAAAAAATCCTCATCCAGGATCTTAGCGCCGGTTTCGGTGTCGATCACCAACGCTTCGATGTGGGCTTTTAACAGATAACGATCCCCTTTAAACCAGAGAACGCCGCGCTTTTCGATGGTTGCGCTGACATCCACAAACCTACCGATTGCAACGGCATTATACCCAACCTGCCGGGCGAAAGCTGAAAGGCTGAAGAAATCCCGCCCTGACGCAGAAGGAGGCAGGGGGATATCCGGATGCTTTAACCCCCCTTCCGTTGTCTCGATGATGGTGTTCGGGCACTTTTTTTTCATCTGGTCGATAAATTGTTGCTGGAAAAAATCCTGGTGTTTTTCCTTTTCAAGGAGAGTTTTGTTCTCGAAAGGAAGGATCAGGAATCTTTTTTCAATATCGCTTCCGGTCAAATCCTGCCCGATTTTTCGTGTGGTCTTTTGAAAAGAAGAGCAGCTTAGAAAAACGAAAATGAATAGGAGCGAGAGGGAAAGGATCGGAGGGAGACGGAGTCTTAAACGGGTTTTACTTTTTTTAGTCATTTTAGCCTTCATATGAAACGGAAACCCGTGTGGTCAGACCGCCTCTGGAGGTAAATTCTCCGATGATCTCCATTTTTTTCGGCCCGAGAATATGAACAAGATCGTCCATTATCCGGTTGACCAGATGTTCATAGAAAATTCCGACATTCCGGTATTGAAGAAGGTAAAACTTGAGGGATTTCAGCTCAATGAGTTTTTTGCTCGGAACATATCGGACGGTGATTTTTCCGAAATCCGGAAGGCCGGTCATCGGGCAAACGGATGTATATTCCAAATGCTCAATGGTGATTTCGATATCCCTTCCCAGGTATAAATACTCGATGACTTCGAGAAGGTCTGTCTTTACCGTATCCGGTCCCAGAATGCGGTAGTTAAGATTTTTAGATTTACTACCCATGTAGATTCCCGTCGTTCTTATCTAGTGTGTGCACATAACCGGTATATTTTTAGTCGAATTTTCAAATGATGTCAATCATAGGCTCGCTCAGCCTGAATTGTATAGGGCGCCGAAATCCTTGACGCGGCCGATCTCTTTTGATAACAAAATAACCAAAGGCTATCAAGTTAAAATCATTATAGCGAGAGGCTATCAAGATAAAAAACGCCTGATAGCCTCCGGCTATAAGGAAGGAAGGAATCAAAAATGAGCGAGACCTTGGACGAACAAATCCTGCGAACAGCCAAAGAGATCGTAGTCAAATTTATCGAAGTGGGACGAGTCTCCCCCACAAACTTCAACGAGGCATTCAGATCCATTTTCCAGACCGTGAAGAGCTCTGCAAAAGGGATTGAATGGGAGATCGATCAGGAAGAGAATCAGGTTTAGCTCATTTGACGATCGGAATAACATTGTGAGTCAATGGGCTTCCGCCCAGTTATGACCGACGGAAAGATTTACTTTTAGCGGCACTTTAAGCTCCCATATCCCTTCCATTACCTGCTTCACCATATTTCGAGTTGTTTCCAACTCATCCGGCGGAACTTCCAGCACCAGCTCATCGTGCACCGAAAGGAGCATTGCGGATTTAAGGCCGTTCTCGATTAACGCCGCATCGGTTTTGATCATGGACATTTTGATAAGATCGGCAGCCGTCCCCTGTATGGGCGTATTGATGGCGGCACGCTCTGCAAATTGACGGACACTCGCATTGGCGCTGGTGATGTCCGGAAGAAAACGGATTCGACCTAAAAGGGTGTTAACCCGTCCGGTCTTTCTGGCCTCATCGATGGTCTGTTCGATAAACTGTTTGACTCCTTTATATCTTGAAAAATAATGTTCAATGTAGGTCTGCGCCATTTTCCGGCTGATTCCAAGCTCCCGTGAAAGTCCGAATGGGCTCATTCCGTAAATAATGCCGAAATTGATCACCTTGGCCTGCCGTCTGAGTTCCGGAGTAACCATGGACGGAAACATCTGGAACACTTCGGCGGCGGTCCGGGCATGGATGTCTTCCCCATTTATGAACGCATCGATTAAAATGGCGTCGTCCGAATAATGGGCCAGGATGCGAAGCTCAATCTGTGAATAATCGGCTGACAGCAGATGCCAGCCGCTTCTGGAAATGAAAGCGCTCCGTATTTCTCTCCCTTCATCGGTTCGGATGGGGATATTTTGAAGATTGGGTTCGGAGCTGCTCAGCCGGCCGGTCGCCGTAATCGTCTGATTAAACGAGGTATGGATTCGACCGGTTTCCGGGTGGATCATTTCCAGGAGCGCATCCACATAGGTGGATTTCAGTTTGGCCAGCGTCCGATGCCTTAAAACCAGCGCCGGAAGTTCATGCCGGGGAGCCAGGCTGGTGAGAACTTCCATATCGGTGGAAAAAGCGGTCTTTTTTTTGGTTTTCTTTTGAACGGGGAGGCCTAGTTTTTCAAATAAGATCTGCCCGAGCTGCTGGGAAGAGTGGATATTGAACTCTTGTCCTGCTACAGAATAAATCTGACTTTCGATCACCTCAAGCTGGTATTCAAAAGATTTGGAAAGCAAAGCAAGCCGTTCCCGGTCCACGCATATTCCAGCCATCTCCATTCTTTTTAAAACGGAAACCAGCGGCATCTCTACCGTTTCAAAAAGATCGAAAAGACCCATTTCCCGGAGCTTCGGATTAAGGGTCTGATACGCCATGAGAGTGATATCCGCATCTTCACAGGCATAGCGGGTCGCATCTTCAAGCAAGACTTCAGAAAAGGGGAAGGACCGCTTCCCCTTCACGGTAATATCCTGGTATGAAATTTTTTTGTGATCGAGAAAATCAAGCGCAATCTGATCCAGGTTATGGGCCCGCTTTGTCGGATCGATGAGGTAGGATGCCAGCATGGTGTCGAAAATCACTCCGGCCAGGTCAATGCCATACCGGTTGAGAACAATCCAGTCGTATTTAATGTTTTGGCCGATTTTCCGGATTTTTGAATCTTCAAGGATCGGTTTTAAGCGATTGAGGACGAGCTCTATATTCAACTGTTTATCCGAACTTAAGGCGCTGTGGCCGAGCGGAATATAGAAGGCCTCGTTGGGCGCTACTGAAAATGACATCCCGACAAGTTGCGCCAGCATGGGGTCTTGAGACGTTGTTTCAGTGTCGAGCGAAAACAGGCCGGCTTCCTTGAGTTTGGAAATCAGTGCTGAAAGGGCGCTCAAATCCTGGATCGGAAGATATCGCTTTTGGCTCAAATCCGATGATTCCGGGAAGACCTGTTGCAGTTGCCGGAATTCGAGTGCCTTAAATAGCCTGGCCAGTTGTTGCCGGTCGGGGTGTTGAAGCTGAAATTGCTCCGGATTAAAGGAGATCGGCGCCTGTGTATCGATGGTCGCGAGTTTCTTGCTTAAAAACGCCTGTTCTTTGTATCTGATGAGATTCTCACGCTGTCTGGCTTGAGAGACCTCTTGGATATGTTCATAAAGCGTTTCCAGGCTCCGGAAGCGTTTAATGAGCGAGACGGCTGTTTTTTGCCCGATTCCCGGGACACCGGGAATGTTGTCGGAGGCATCTCCTGCAAGCCCCATCACATCCACCAGTTGCTCCGGTGGGATGCCGAACTCATTTAGGATCACGCCGATATTGGTGCTTTTTTCCTTCATCGGGTCCCAGATGGTGGATTTTTCGCTGACCAATTGCATGAAGTCCTTGTCGCCCGTGACCATGATCACATCAAAACCGGACTCTTCAGCCTGGCGGGCCAGGGTTCCGATGAGGTCGTCCGCCTCGTAGCCCGGCATCTCGATGATTTTAAAATTGAAGGCCTCGGTGATTTTTTTAATATAGGGAATTTGAACGATCAGCTCCTCCGGGAGAGGGGGCCGGTTCGCTTTGTAATCATCATAAAGGCGATGCCTGAAAGTCGGCCCTTTGGCATCAAAGAGCACGACAATATATGAAGGTTTTTTATCTTCAACGAGTTTTATAATCATCCGGGTGAATCCGAAAACAGCGTTGGTGGGAAGCCCCCTGGAATTGGAGAGGGTGCGGATAGCGTGATACGCCCGGTGGATATAGGCGCTTCCATCGATCAAATAGAGGGTTTTTTTTGTTTTGGATTCCTTTTCCATGACATCTCCATTTAAAAATGGCGGCCTGGTCGAACCCGGTGACGGGTGGGATTGACAGGCGGACCCACCTGCATTAACATTTCCCGCAGTTATGTTGACCGGCCTGCTTCCCGCAAGCCCCGCCTTTTAAGACGGGATCAAGGGAAGCTATCCGAAATAGACATTTTCCTTACCGGGAAGCCCCGCTCTTTAGAGCGGAGAGCTTCAAATTCTGCGATTCAGGCTGTTTGTAGCATGGATGAACCTTAACAACAAGCCGGCTTAAACCGAACCTCTTCCGGATGCAACTGGATGTGGAGAATAACGAAGCCGCTAAATTCTTAACCGAAAACGGCATCGATATGGTGATGAATCGGTGCATTAAAACCGAACATGCCAGACTCAGCGCCAAATAAATGGTCCGATGGGCGGAGGCGAAAACGGCTGAGACAGCATATTTGCCACTGCTGCCGGAACGAAGCCCCTTTTTGCTGGGAATGCCGGTGCGGCTTTGCCATTTGTCAGAATTGCATGCAAGAGAATTTATGGGGCATGACCTGCAACGCCATCACCTGGGAATGTCCTGACTGCGGTGGGCAAAACGGATTTGGGAATCAGTAACAAAGAGGGGCACAGAATGCCGGGGTCAGCGTCTATCCATGTGTCCCAGCGCCATTCGTTAAATGCTGATGACCTTATCCGAAAGCTGCATGGCGGTAATGATATCGAGCATATTGGTGGTTTCCCCCGCTTCTTTTTTCTCAAGCAGGTTGAAATGATTCAGACATGTCCCGCACACGAGAATTTTAAGACCGCCCGTTTCCAATCTTTTCAGATCCTCAAGGACTTCGGATCCTTTAACAGACAGCTTGACTCCATTATTCACCAGGACCAGTCT
>MGQD01000092.1:6665-33314 GCA_001797695.1 Deltaproteobacteria bacterium RBG_13_49_15
CCTGTTTTTAAATGCACCTTTCGGCACAAGCCCCATAGAGGCGAATTCAAATGCTTCAGGGATAATCGGAATTTTTTCAAAATGCAGGTAAACGGAATATCCGGAGCCGACCACCATTTCAGCCAGGTGCCCCAGGAGGCCGAAACCCGTAATATCCGTGCAGGCGTGAACGTCGTAGTCCGACATTATCTTGGCGGCACGTTGATTGAGCGTTGCCATCATCTGCGTGGTTCTTTCAATCGTCTCTGCCGAAGCGATTCCTCCTTTAATAGCCGTACTGATGATACCGGTTCCAAGCGGTTTGGTCAGGATGAGTTTATCGCGGGGATGTAAATTTGTTTTTGTTCGTATTTTATCCGGATGGATAAATCCGGTCACCGCAAGACCGTATTTAAGTTCATGGTCTTCGACGCTGTGCCCTCCGATCAATACGACACCGGCTTCATTGAGTTTATCGATACCGCCCCGAAGGATTTCATGCAGGATGGAAATATCCATCTGCTTTATGGGAAATGCCACAAGATTCAACGCGGTTTTGGGTTCTCCTCCCATGGCATATACATCGCTTAAGGCGTTGGCTGCGGCAATCTGACCGAACCAGTAGGGATCATCGACGATGGGGGTGAAAAAATCGACGGTCTGGATGATGGCCAGGTTATCGGAAATCCGGTAAACCCCGGCATCGTCGGCCTTTTCCAAACCCACCAGCACATTGGGGTTCGTTGGAATGTGAAGCCCGCAAAGCGCTTGATCCAGGTCCCCTGGAGGAAGCTTCGACGCTCAACCGGCCCCGGAAACCGTGGTGGTCAATCTAACCGGGTTGATATCATTCATTTAATAATCCGTTCATCTGAAAGTGTATGAAAGCATTTGAATCCGAAAATCATCCCGCAAATCGGGATAACTTTCTTAAAAGATTATCAGAAAAAAGATGACAAATCAAAATGATTAAATCAATGATAACGATGCAATGGATTGATATTTTCGATCACTTTTTCCAGGAGTGGATATTGCGAGAAGCTGAAATGAGCCGCTTTGGAACGTTCTAAATGGTCCCAAACTTTTCGCTTGCATTTTTTAAATAAAGGAAATAAAGGATTCAAAATCAGTCTGAGACCACAAGCTGAGTCTGTTGTTTTTCAATTCCGTTTCGGCCTGCTCTGCATTCTCTTTAATAGGCTGTTTTGTGTCGGATCATTTCAAGAAATCATCAACTGAGCCATCGAAAAAACACAAGCTTCATTTTGAAACCTTACATAATGATTCTTTGGCGGAGCAGGGGGATTAAGACAGCTCTGCGAAAGACGTTAAAGGAAGTTTTATGGAGGATTTTCGGAAATGATGGCGAAACAATATTTAAAAATATTTCAGGAGATCGGGAATGCTTTTAATTCTCCAATGGAGACGAAAGAGCTTCTTGAAACGATCAGTAAAGCCATCGTGGACAATCTTGCTTTAAAAGGGTGTCATTTTCTTTTGGTCGGCCGGGATCGCAAAACATTAGATTACATCGCTTCCTATGGATTGAGTGAAAAATTTAAACAGATTTTTCAACCGGGGGCCCTGGATGCTGAAAAGAGTATTTCGGAGGCACTTAATGGGAAAATAGTTTTGGTTGAAGATGCCTCTCATGATCCAAGAATTCAGCATCCCCAGGCGCATGCGGAAGAGGGGATCGTATCTCTGCTCACGGTTCCTCTCCAGAGTCGGGACCGTGTGATCGGAACCATGCGTTTGTCGGCCGCCGAGAAAAGAACGTTTACATCAGATGAACTGGAAATCCTTCAGGTGGTGGCCTCCTTTTCCGCCAGCGCGATCCTTTATTCGGTTTATCGGGGTATTTTAAAACGGGTGACCGAAACAGTGCGATCATCTCTGGACATCAATGCGGTTTTGAACTCAATCGTTAAAGTGGTCACCGAAGAAATGCGTGTAAAAGGCAGCACCATCCGGCTGCTGAATGCCGACCGCAGAAAATTAGAATTAAGAGCTTCCTACGGCCTGAGTCAGGCCTATCTGGACAAGGGCCCGGTAGATGCGGACAAGAGCATTGCTGAAACCTTGAAAGGAAAATGCGTCGTCGTCCATGACGTACCGAACAACCCAAAAGTTCAATACCCGGAAGCGGCCCGCCAGGAACAAATCGAATCCATTCTGAGTGTTCCTTTACTGATCCGCAATCAGCCAATCGGTATGCTTAGGATTTATAGCCGATTTCCATTTGTATTTTCAGAAGAGGAGATCAATCTGATGGAAGCCATTGGGGATCAGTGCGCTTTGGTCATTCGAAACGCTGAAATGTACACCGGCGTGAAGCAGCGCTATGATGTCCTCATGTCCGACTTTCATCAGTGGTTTGATCAACTTCATCCAACTCCTGGGCCAATAGAACGTTAATTTGAAGAAACGGGTTGAAAGGGAAACGCCGTGTTATTTCAATTTGCCACCGCATTAGTATTTTTGCTGTTGGCCTTGCTTTTCGTGTTCGTTGCGCTCACCGCCGGTTCCCTGCTCAGATCAAAGGTAATCGACCAGGAAAAATCCACAATATACGAGTGCGGAGAGCGCCCCATCGGAGATGCCTGGTTTAATTTCAATCCGCGCTTTTATATTCTCGCATTAACTTTTATCGTTTTTGATGTTGAAATAGCACTTACGATACCGGTTGTTGTTGTTTTTAGACAATGGATTGCCGCGCAACGCGGAGCGATAGCTTTCGTGGAGATTGTTATCTTTATACTCATTCTTACGCTGGCGCTGGTGTATGTATGGCGGAACGGAGATATTCGCTGGCTTAAAAAATTGGGACACGTGTCACCCTTGAAAGAAGATGAAAGAAAATACTACTATTATTGAGCAGGGAGTAATCGTTTCGACTATCGACGGCGTCCTTAACTGGATGAGGAAATCTTCCATCTGGTATTTGCTTTTCGGAACCGCGTGCTGTGCCATCGAACTCATGCAAGCCGGGGGGCCCCGAACCGATCTTGACCGGTTCGGGGCAGTTTTTCGAGCTACCCCCCGGCAGTCTGATCTGATGATCGTGGCAGGCACCGTAACCTATAAAATGGCGGAACGGATCCGGCTTTTGTACCACCAAATGGCAGAACCGAAATATGTCATCTCAATGGGGAGCTGTGCCAATTGCGGCGGGCTTTTTCAAAGAAGCTATTCTGTTTTGAAGGGAATCGATAAAGTGGTTCCGGTTGATGTGTACATTGCCGGATGCCCTCCGCGCACCGAAGCGCTGGCGGAAGGAATTCTGAAAATTCAGAAAATTATGATGAGAGAAAAATGGCTTAAGACAAGAGGGACCAAACGAAATTTCATCTAAGGGGGTTCAGAGGTTCGAGGCTCAAGTGAAAAGGGATTAAATGTCAATACGTCTTGATGCGCTCAAGCTTTCGAGAGGTTGGAATCCGTGAAACCCGCTGAAGTGTATAAGCTGTTGATTGATCGATTTGGTGAGGATTTAATCCTTGCCTATGTGGAGACGCGAAACCCATATATCAAAATAAACAACGGCTACGTTCAAGCCATCTGCACCTTTTTGCGCTATAATCCTAGCACTAAATTCGCTTTTCTTTCCAGCATTTCCGGTGTCGATTATCCTCAAAGAAATGAAATCGACATTGTCTATCACTTGTTTTCACCGTTTCTTAATACTCTATGCGTGTTAAAAACGTCAACTCCCAGAGACTTGCCGGAATTGGAGTCTCTTGAAAGTGTCTGGAAAGTCGCCAATTGGTTTGAGCGGGAGATATATGATCTTCTGGGGGTGAGGTTCACCGGGCATTCCAATCTTAAGCGAATTTTACTTCCGGATGATTGGGAAGGCCACCCGCTCAGAAAAGATTACAAGGAAAAGAATTCATATCATGACATGGAAACCATGCGTCCGGATCCGTTAAAAGTTCTTCGGGAAAAAAATGAAAAATCCGGCAAAAGTCAATGAAGCAATAAGGCATTTAAAGCCCCAGGCCGCTCCCTTCGAAGAGGAGATGAGTCTTAATTTCGGCCCCCAACATCCGTCCACACACGGGGTATTGAACTTCCTGGTGGTCACGGACGGGGAAGTGATGCATCAAGCCCTGCCCAATATCGGTTATCTGCACAGAGGTATCGAGAAACTGGCCGAGATGACGCCTTACTCAGGGTTTATGCCTTATACGGATCGGGTCGATTATTTGGCCGCCATGTTTGCCAATCAAGTATTCGCCATGGCTGTCGAAAGCCTGGCGGAGATTGAAGTGCCGAAACGGGCCGAGTATTTGAGGGTAATTGTCTGTGAATTAAACCGCATCGCCAGTCATTTTATTGCTACCGGCGCCCTTGCTCTTGACTTGGGAGCGGTGACCCCCTTCGTGCAGTGGCTCAGGGAACGCGAATTCATCAATGATATCATGGAAGCGCTCTGCGGGGCCCGGCTCACCTATAACTATATGCGCATCGGCGGCGTGTCTGTCGACATGCCTGGCGACCTGCCTGACAAAATATTACGATTTCTGGATCATTTTGAACCTATCATCGATGAGTACAACCGTTTGATTTCCAACAACGAAATTTTTGTTAAACGTCTGGCTGATGTTGCGGTGATATCCCCCATTGATGCGGTCAATTTCGGATTGGTGGGCCCTAATCTCAGAGCATCCGGAATCGGGATCGACCTCCGAAAAACATTGGGATATTCAGTCTATCCCGATTTTGATTTTGAAGTACCGCTCGGCAAGGGCTTTCGAGGCGCCCTGGGAGATGCATATGATCGCTATATGGTCAGAATACTTGAAATGACCCAATCCTGCCGAATTATCCGCCAGGCGCTTGAAAAGATTCCCGGCGGCGAATACCGGGCGAACGTAAAGAAAAAATTAAAGGTTGAAGAGAATGAAGTATATTCGAGGGTGGAAAGTGCAAGAGGTGAGATGGGGGTATATCTGATTTCCGATGGAACCGACAGACCCTATCGGTTGAAAATAAAAACAGGATCATTTACAGCCATGTCAATTGTGGAAAAAGCAAGTCAGGGGCTCATGGTGGCCGACCTGATTGCGTTAATCGGGAGTCTTGATGTTGTTGCGCCGGAGGTGGATAGATGAAAGCCTTCGCTGACAAGCTTTTTCTTAATATTTTCCACATCCAGGCCGCTGATTCGCCGTATCTTGCTTTATGGTATGTCTTGATGATGTTTCTTGTTTCATTCATTTTATTAAATTTTGCTGCGCTTTTTGCCGGTATTGCCAGTTATGTGGAGCGTCGCATTGCCGCCAGAATGCAAAACCGTATCGGTCCCAATCTTGTAGGTCCTCAGGGAATTTTGCAGTGGCTTGCCGATGGTTTAAAAATGTTTTTAAAGGAAGATCTTGTTCCCCAAACTGCGGATAAATTTATCTTTCGCCTGGCTCCTTACTTTGTTTTTGCAGGACTGTTTGGGGCATTCGTCGCCCTGCCGTTCGGTTACGGCATTGTGGCAGCCGACTTAAACGTCGGCATCTACTACATTCTGGCCATAACTTCGCTTGTGGTTGTCGGCATCATCAGCGGGGGTTGGTCATCCAACTCCAAGTGGGCGCTGTTCGGCGCTCTCCGGTCGGCAGCTCAAATCATCTCTTATGAAATTCCTACCGGATTATCGTTGATGTTGGTGGTGATGCTTGCCGGCAGTCTGTCCACCCAATCCATTATTGAATCCCAGGGGGGATGGCCCTGGGAGTGGTTTGTCTTTCACAGCCCCTTTACCCTGGCGGGATTTTTCATCTTTTTCATCTCTTCTCTGGCAGAAGGAAACCGGGTTCCCTTTGACCTGCCGGAGGCGGAGAGTGAACTGGTTTCCGGTTTTAATACCGAATATTCCGGCCTTCGTTTTCTCATTTATCCCATGGCCGAATGGGCTAATTTGTGGGTGGTAGGGGCTATGGTAACGCTGACGTATTTAGGGGGCTGGCAAATTCCCGGCGTCCGCCTGGAAACCATCCCGTCCAGTGTGTTGTTGTTTTTAATTAGTATAACGATTTTCTTCATCAAAACGCTGGCGGTGGTATTCATTGTCATTCAATTACGCTGGACTCTGCCGCGCGTCAGGGTGGACCAAATGACATTAATCTGTTGGACCTATCTGGTGCCGATTGCTCTGATCTGTCTGATTGGAACCATGATATGGATGCTCGCATTTCCATGGAAGAGTGTATTTGGAACAGCGATTAGGATTTTGATGAGCACCGTCGGAGGAAGCGTAATGATCTGGTGCATGTTAAGGGCTAGACACAATTATGTGATTGATAAAGACCGATTTGAAAAGCTGAAAGGGATTCCCGCATGGTATCCGCCATGGAAACTGCCGTAAACCCAAGCGTCCGTTCGGCCGTTCGAAAATATTTTAAGAATATCTATCAGTTGTTTTACTCCATACTGGAAGGTATGGCCGTGACCTTCAGTTATTTATTTCGCCGGCCAATAACCATCCAGTACCCCTATAAGCTGGATAAACCAATGGATGAGATTATTCCCGATCGATTTCGCGGAATCCTGGGGGTGGATCTAAGGTATTGCATCGCCTGTCGTTTGTGTCAAACCACCTGTCCGATTGCTTGCATTGCAATTGATTTGGAAAGAAATCCCGAAACCAAGGAACGCTTCATCACCCGTTTTGATATTGACATTTCCAAGTGCATGTTTTGCGGACTCTGTGTCGAAGTGTGTTCTACCGGCACCTTGCATCATAGTAAAATTTTTGACGGCACCAGCCGGCATGTAGAAAATTTAGTGCTGGAATTTGTGAACACGCCCGTGCGTCCCTTTATAAAACCCAAATCGATAGAAGATATACCGGTGGACCGCAGCGGCGCGATAACCAGAAATAAATTGAAGGATTTCTTTGATCTTCCTAAGTTTCGATTGACTGATGAAGCGTGAGTGGAATCAAAATTGAAATATTTAAAAATGTCTAAGCATTTAAACCCTAACCACATGTTTCTGTGAAATGAGCACCGTAATTTATAATGTCATTTTTTATATTTTAGCTTTTTTTGTGGTGATCTCGGCTGCTGTCGTGGCTTTTTCGAAAAATATCGTTCGCAGTGCATTTGCAATGGTGGTGACTTTCCTGGGCGTTGCCGGATTGTTTGTATTGCTTTCAGCCGACTTTATCGCTGTTACCCAGTTGCTCATATATGTCGGCGGCATACTGGTTCTGATTCTGTTTGCGGTTATGCTTTCCAGCCGTGTTAAGGAGATTAAAATATCCAATCTCTCTGTTGGTTATTTTCCCGGAGGGATCATAATAGCCTTATTGACGCTTCTTTTAATCTATATAGGAGTAAAAACACCCTGGCAAAAACTCGATAGCGTTCGATTTGAGCCAAGCACCTCTGCCATTGGAAACAGCTTGCTCTCCAATTACCTGCTTCCGTTTGAGATGATTTCCGTCCTGCTATTGGTGGGGCTTATCGGTGCGGTAGTCATTGCCCGTAGAAAAGAGGATCAGGAGTGAGTGTCGGATTAAGTCATTTCCTTACGATTGGCGCTGTGGTTTTTTCCCTTGGGTTATTTTGTGTTATTACCAGACGCAACGCCATTGGAGTCCTAATGGGCGTGGAACTTATTTTAAACTCGGCCAACATTAACTTCCTTGCGTTTTCCCACTTTTCCAGCGGAACGATTGACGGGCATTTGTTTGCGCTGTTTTGCATTGTGCTGGCGGCTCTCGAATGCGCTGTAGCCCTGGCGATTGTACTTGCCGTTTTCAGAAACTTTGACAAAGTCATTGATATGGAACAGCTAACCACATTGCATAAATAAGCATATGGAGCATGCGGCATTTCAACAATTTGTGTACCTGTTCTGGATTCCGTTTTTCCCTCTATTGGGGGCTGTGTATAACGGACTGCTGGGCTCAGCTCTCCAGCGCAGATTAGGGGAGAAGTGGATACACGCGCCGGCTATTGTCTTCCCGATGCTTTCCTTTATTATCACCATTGCCGGGTTTGTGAAACTGACGGGCCTGGATCCCCATTCAAGAGCGCTATATTGCAATGCTTGGTCATGGCTGCATATCGGCAATCTGAATGTGGATATTGCCTTCTGGATGGACCCTCTCGGCGCTGTGATGGCATTTGTGGTTACTTTTGTAGGGACCCTTATTCACATCTATTCCATTGGATATATGAGAAACGATCCGGGATATTGGAGGTTCTTTTCGTACATGAACCTGTTTATGTTCTCGATGCTGATTCTGGTGCTTGGAGACAATTTTCTCATGATGTTTATCGGCTGGGAAGGCGTGGGCCTCTGTTCCTATCTTCTCATCGGTTTCTGGTATAAAGATGAAAAAAATGCTGTTGCAGGAATGAAAGCGTTCATCGTAAATCGGGTGGGGGATTTCGGTTTTATTATCGGCGTATTTCTTCTTTTCTGGGGATTGGGATTTTCTCTGGAAACGTTTGACAGTTCGTCCCTAGCTACTGTGACCAGCGAGGAAACTCACCTCAATTCATCCCTGGTGATTCGCGAAATCGAAGAATCCTTGCAGATTGAATCGGTTCATGAGGCCTTCACCGGCAAGAAAATATTCGGCTTTTCTTTGGTAACGCTTATTTGTGTCTGTCTGTTCGTGGGCGCCATGGGAAAATCCGCTCAAATACCGCTTTACGTATGGTTGCCTGATGCCATGGCAGGTCCGACACCGGTTTCCGCCTTAATTCATGCGGCGACCATGGTAACCGCCGGCGTGTACATGGTGGCCAGACTCCACTTTCTCTTTGCGCTCTCGCCTTTTGCCATGACCTGGGTTGCTTTATTCGGGGCTGTCACGGCCTTGTATGCAGCCACGATCGGATTTTTTCAGTATGATATAAAGAAGGTTCTGGCCTACTCGACCATTAGCCAACTGGGTTATATGTTCATTGGTGTTGGCGTGGGAGCGTTTTCAACGGGGATTTTTCATCTAATGACCCATGCGTTTTTCAAAGGCTGTTTGTTCCTCTCTGCGGGCTCCATCATTATAGGCTGTCATCATCAACAGGACATGAGGAAAATGGGAGGGCTAAAAACCTATATGCCCGTTACCCGATGGGCTTATCTCATGGCCTGTTTTGCCATAGCCGGTTTTCCTTTTTTCAGCGGTTTCTTTTCAAAAGATGAAATTTTATGGCAAGCTTTTAACAGCAAAGATATGATGCTGCCCGGAGGTGGAAAAATAATCTGGCTCCTTGGTATTGTCGGCGCTTTATGCACCTCGTTTTACATGTTTCGTTCCTATTTTATGACCTTTACGGGAGAATATTCGGAGAACCCCCATCATGTACCAAAAGAATCCCCTAAACAAATGACTTGCGTTTTAGTCATTTTGGGATTTCTTTCCATTTTTAGCGGCTTTGTGGGTATGCCCCACCTCTGGCATGTCCACAATCTCTTTGAAACCTGGATGGAACCGGTTTTTGAATCCTCATCTTCTCTGATAGCGTCAGAGGGATATACCCATACCCTGGAGTGGATGTTGATGGGAATTTCCGTTGCCGTGGCGATTATTGGTGCATGGGTTGCAGGCTGGCTCTACAAAAACAGAGAAAATCCACTGCCGGGAAAATTACTGGCCAGCAAAAAACAGATCATCCGGATCCCTTACAACCTCATATATAATAAATATTATGTGGATGAAATTTACCAACATACGATCGTATGGCTGATCATGAACCTCAGATTGGCGCTGGATTGGTTTGATCGCAAGATTATTGACCAACTGGTCGATTTTGCAGGGACAGCCGGAAGATGGCTCGGTCGATTTGCCGGATACACCGATGAAAAGGGAGTGGATGGCGCCGTAAATGCAACATCTGATATGGTTATTTTTTCCGGACTGAAACTGGTAACGATTCAAACAGGGAAATTGCGCAACTATCTCGGGGTTGTGCTGGCCGGTGCAATCATTTTGGTGATAGCGAACTATTTATTTTTTTAATGGAAGGGGAAGAGGGTTGGCAAAATGATAAATTATCAAACGACCACTACGATAGTCAGCTGGGTAGTGTTCATTCCGATAATCGGTGTGGGAAGTATATTAATTACTATTGGACTCCGCTATCTTTTTAAGATCGACAAGAAGATTGCTGATAATCTAAGTCGGTTGATCAGCCTGATCAGTACTCTTTTGGCATTTATTTTGTCTTTGAAAATGTGGGGCTTTTTTGAAACGGGCATGAATACTCTCCAGTTTGTGCATCGCTTCGTTTGGATCGAAAATTTTAATATTGAGTATTTTCTTGGAATAGATGGAATTAATATCGCCCTGGTGATCCTGACGACCTTTATCACCCTGATTGCCTGCATCGCATCGGTTCCCTGGTGGGGGCATGTGGATGATCGCCATTTTTCCAAACGGATGACACCCGGTTATATGATCCTGTTATTAATTCTAGAGACCGGAATGCTGGGAACATTCTGCGCTCTTGACTTTTTCCTGTTTTATATCTTCTGGGAAATCATGCTCCTGCCCATGTATTTTTTAATCGGCGTCTGGGGAGGTCCAAGAAAGGAATATGCCGCCATAAAATTTTTTTTGTATACCCTGGCCGGATCGGTTTTAATGCTGCTGGCCATGATCGCCATTTATTACGCCTCGGAGCCGTTCATCCTCGCCGACGGCCGATTAGCCCATCATACCTTTAATATTCCGGCCTTGACCGCTTCGGGACAATCAGGGTTATTTGCGCGAGCCAACCCGATCCTGGGATTTGCATTTGCCAAAGTCGTCTGGATAGCACTTTTCATCGGATTTGCCATAAAAATACCGATGTTTCCGTTTCATACATGGTTACCCGATGCCCATGTTGAAGCGCCAACGCCGATTTCCGTCATCCTGGCGGGAATCCTGTTGAAAACCGGCGGATATGGGATTCTGCGATTTAATTTTCAGTTGTTGCCGGAGGCGACGAAGTGGGCGGCCGCAGCTATGGCTGTCTTCGGAATGATCAACATCGTGTATGCCGCATACGTATGTATGGCACAAAGTGATTTAAAAAAACTTATCGCATATTCTTCGGTCTCCCATATGGGATTTGTTCTTCTCGGTTATGCTGCTTTTACGCCCCAGGCAATTTCAGGCGCCGTATTTCAAATGGTTGCCCACGGGTTGATCTCTCCCATGTTGTTCCTTATCGCCGGCGTCATTTATGACAGAGCCCATACCCGTGAGATAGGAGAATTCGGCGGACTTGCCAACAAAATGCCTGAATATACCGGACTTGTGGGACTGGCTTTTATGGCAAGTTTAGGACTGCCTGGATTAGCCGGTTTCATCGGAGAAGTTCTGGTTTTTTTGGGGGCTTTTCCGGTTTACAAGGTGTTTACCATCATATCCGCAACATCCGTCGTGATTACAGCCGCATACTACCTGTGGACCATTCACAGGATGTTTTTAGGCAAATTCAACGAAAAATGGTCCGCCCTGTGGGACGTCAACTGGAGAGAGCGATTTACACTGTATCCATTAGCAGCTTTAATTATTTTTTTCGGCTTTTATCCGATGCCTATTTTTAATCTGATTAGCAATTCCCTGAATCCGCTGATTTCCGTTATCATAGCCTCAGGAAAATTGCCTTGATCCGATAAGTACCTTGCCAAACGTGGGAGAAATGCTTTTGCGACTGTTTTGAGCGGGCCTTGAAAAACATTTAGATGACGCTTTAATAAAACCGTATCTAAAAAAGGTAGAATATGTCTCCGGCCGAAAGTTTGAAGTACTTTAATCCCGAACTCATTATGACAGGGTTTCTGCTTCTGATCATTGTTGTCAGCTTATGGAAAAATTACAAAGGCAGGAGATTAGCGCTAAGTTTAATTGCCTTCGCCGGACTCTTCTTTACATCTTTTGCATTGATCCAATCTGCCGGGGAAAATATTTTGATTTTCCATAACCTTTACGCATGCGATCCGTTTTCCCGGTTTTTCAAGATGATTTTTCTTCTTTGCGGTGGATTTATTGTCCTTATTGTGTTTCAAGCGCGCGAGATTAAAGAAAAGCACCTGGGGGAATTTTACGGAATTCTATTGTCACTCATTCTGGGGATGTTTTTGCTGGTTTCGAGTTCCAACCTTCTCATGATCTATTTGTCTTTGGAATTCGTATCGATTACCTCTTATGTACTTACTGGATTTAACCGAAATGATCGACGTTCCAGTGAAGCCGCTTTAAAATATGTGATTTATGGCGGTGTGGTATCCGGAATAATGCTGTTTGGTATGTCCTATTTTTATGGATTGTTCGGAACACTTGAAATTCCCGCCATAAAAAAGGGATTAATCGCTGCACTTTCAACCCCGTATGAAGCAAGCCGGCCGGGTTCTGTTCAGGCGATGAGATTAACCGTTCTTGCCGCTTCAATTTTTGTCTTTGCGGGATTCGGCTACAAAATGGCTGCTGTTCCTTTTCATATGTGGTGCCCGGATGTTTACGAAGGAGCTCCGACGCCGTTTACGGCATTTCTATCCATTGCACCAAAAATTGCGGGTCTGGCGGCATTTTGCCGTTTTTTGTTAACCGGGTTTTTCGAAAATATCAGCAATTTCCTGCCTGTAACGGAGATCCCCTGGGGTGCGATTCTGGGAATACTGGCAGCAGCTACAATGACCCTTGGGAACTTATCCGCCATATCACAGAACAATGTCAAAAGGCTTTTGGCTTACTCCGGCGTTGCCCATTGTGGTTATATTCTAATGGGATTAAGCGCCTTGTCGGGAGAGGGATTATTCGCATTTTATTTTTATTCCGTTGTCTATCTGTTTATGAACCTGGGCGCATTTGTGATCGTTATAATCATCAGAGAAAAGACGGGACAAGAAAATATTGAGGCATACAAGGGATTGGGAGTACGAGAACCTTTTATTGCCGTTTCATTTGCGGTCTTTCTCTTTTCTTTAATTGGAATTCCTCCGCTGGCAGGTTTTATTGGAAAATTTTATCTGTTTGCAGCGGTGATCCATAAAGCCCAAGCATGGTATTATCTACTTGCAATTATTGGCATATTGAATTCTGTGATCTCGCTTTATTATTATGCCAGAATCATTAAGGCGATGTTTATAGAAAAAGCGGTAGATGAGCAACCTTTACAAATTTTCAGTTTCCAAAAGCTGGTAACGTTTGTGCTGTTGATCCCCATATTTATTTTCGGGATTTACTGGCAGCCTCTGGCTAAAGTCGCCACCTTCCTTTTTTAATCGGCCTGCTTCGGGCAACCCTTCCCTTTTAATAAACCTTAGGCTTATTAAGGCAGGGTCAAGGGAAGCTGTCTGTAGCCGACCGACCTTGATCATGTCATTCACTTATTGCCAACCCGGACTATTTCCATTAGGTTAAATCGATGGGAAAAGGTTCACCATACCGGCTGACCCTAATCGTGTGCCTGGCGGAAATTTTCGGGCTGGCTTCCATATCCGCTTTTCCCGCTCTTTTGCCTAATTTTTTGAGCGAATGGGGATTGAGTCATACGGCTGCGGGGTGGATCAGTGCCGCCTATTACGGCGGCTATATCGCCTCTGTGCCGGTACTAACCGGCATTACCGACCGGATCGACGCCAAAAAGATTATGGGTATCGGAACGGGCTTAGGAGTATTGTCAGCGCTAGGTTATGCTCTTTTTGCGCAGGGGTTTTGGTCGGCGTTGGGTTTACGTTTTTTATCCGGCGTCAGTCTGGCAGGAATCTATATGCCTGGGCTTAAGATCGTAAGCGATCATACTGAAGGGGCTCTGCAGTCCCGCTTCGTTTCATTTTATACCGCGAGCTTCAGTATCGGCGCCAGCCTTTCCTATCTGATGGCCGGTGAAATTCATATTCTGGCAGGATGGCGGTGGGCGTTTGTCGCATCTGCAGCCGGGACGGCCGTTGCTTTTGCGATTATCCTGCTCTATGCTCCTTCAGGAAAGGTGCGAAGCCGGCAAAAAAGAGCTCTTTTCCGGGATTTCAGCGTGGTTTTCAGCTCCCGTCCGACCATGGCATATGTGCTGGGATATGCCGCTCACATGTGGGAGCTATTCTCATTTCGGGCATGGATTGTCGCGTTTTTGGCCTTCAGCATTGAATTGCAGCCTCAGGGCGCCTTTACCTGGAGTCCGACTCAAATCGCTTTTTTTGTCAATCTGATAGGGCTTCCGGCCAGTATCGGAGGGAATGAGCTCTCCAGAAAATTCAACCGGAGAACGATTATCGCCGCCGCCATGTTTGTCTCCGCCGGACTTGGAGCAATCGTCGGTTTTACCGCATCATTGCCGTATGGTTTGGTAGTGGTTCTCGTGATCTTTTACGGGATAACGGTTACCGTTGATTCGGCATCCCTTACTGCCGGGGCAGTGGCCGCTGCTCCGGTAGGATTTCGGGGATCTGCGCTGGCGGTTCACTCGACCATCGGGTTCGGTTCCGCCTTTTTCGGACCGCTCATCGTCGGAATGGCACTCGATATGTTTGGAGGCGGGCTTTTGGCATGGGGGATCGGTTTTATAATCATGGGGGGAGGTTGTCTTATCGGTCCGTTTTTTTTGTACCACTTCGGAACGGATTCAAAAGAGTCGATTTGACCGGTCTGCTTCCCGAAAGCCCCGCTCTTCAGAGCGGGGCGCTTCACTATTTCAACCGAAGCGCTGCGACCGGGCATGATGTCGCGCACTCCCTGCATTCATGACAAGACACAGCGTCATCCGGCAACGGAAGGTCGATCCGGATAAAGGCGCCAAATCCACGCCCGGCAAAAGAGATTTTTGGATAGCCGTTTTTCCGATGGCACAAATAAACGCAACGGCCGCAGAGGACGCAACGATTCGGATAATAGTTGAAGAACGGATGCCGGTCGTCCAACAGATCTTTCTTGAGGCGTGTTTCGAACGGCGCGCTTTTCAGGCCGATTTTGAGAAAACGGGCGATCTGTTGCAGGGGGCATTTCCGGTTGACGGGGCAGTTTCGGCAGTCGATATCATGTACGGACAACAGAAGCTTCAACGCCGTTCGCTGAAGCTTTCGAACTGCAGCCGTATCGGTTGAAACGACCATCCCGGGTTCCACCGTTGTCACGCAGGAGGGGACCGGCGCCGGAATCCCTTCGACTTCAATGAAGCAAAGGCGGCAGGAGGCGGGAGGAGAGGTCATTCCTTCTACATGGCAAAGGTTCGGAATATAAATACCGTTTGAGAGGCATGTTTCAAGAAGAGGTCTTCCGGCCTTAACCGATATGTTCTTTCCGTTGATAACAATTTCGACCATATCCATATCCGGTCCGGCCATCTAATGTTCTCCCGGCGAACCGGCAGGCCGCGGTATAACAGGGGCAAGATGCGCCGGAGATACTTTTTTGACGGCGTTGTAGTCCGGAGGGCATGCCGTCATGCACTCCCCGCATTTAACGCAGCGCTCCTGATCGATCCCTTTTTTTCGGGTGCTGGTCGTGAAAACCGCATCGGTCGGACAGCATCCCACGCAGACATCGCACCCTCTGGCGCATTTATCGAGGTCAATATAATACGCAATGAGATGCCGGCACCAGAGTCCGGGACATCGTCCTTCCAGAATATGGGCATCATATTCTTCTTTGAAATACCGCAAGGAAGTTAGAACCGGATTCGGCGCTGTTTTCCCCAATCCGCAAAGTGATCCGTCCCGGATGTCTTCGCCCAGGCGCTGAAGCAACATCAGGTCTTCCTCTTTTCCTTTCCCCTCGGTGATCCGTTTCAGGATGTCCAGCATATGCCGTGTTCCGATACGGCAAAAGGTGCACTTCCCGCACGATTCGTTCTGAGTGAAATCGATGAAGAAACGGGCGACATCCACGATGCAGGCGTCTTCGTCCATCACCACCATCCCACCGGACCCCATCATGGCGCCGGCTTGTTTCAGGGAATCGAAATCGATGGGAGTGTCCAGAAACCGTTCCGGTAAACATCCTCCGGACGGGCCTCCGATCTGAACAGCTTTAAACTTTTTTTTCTTCGGAATACCGCCGCAAATATCGAAGATGAGCTCCCGCAAGGTGATCCCCATAGGTATTTCCACCAGGCCGGAATGAACCACGTCTCCGACAACTGAGAAGATGGCTGTTCCCGGGCTTCCCTCAGTCCCGACGGATCGGTACCATTCGGGTCCTTTCATTAGGATGGCAGGAGCGGAAGCTAACGTTTTGACGTTGTTGATGACGGTAGGCCGATCATCAAACCCTTTTTCAACCGGGTAGGGGGGCCGGCAGCGCGGCATTCCCCGATATCCTTCCATGGATTGGATGAGGGCTGTCTCTTCTCCGCAAACGAATGCCCCTGAACCCTGGAATACTTCGATGTCGAAGGTAAGCGCGCTTCCCAGAATCGTGTTGCCTAAAAGTCCGGATTCTTTTGCCTGCGAAATCGCACGGGTAATAATCCGGACGGCCAGGGGATATTCCGCCCGCACATAGATGTATCCTTTTTGAGCGCCGATGGCATGGGCGCAGATGGCCATCCCCTCCAGTACCTGATGAGGATTGCTCTCCAAAATGGTGCGGTCCATATAAGCTCCGGGATCTCCTTCATCGGCATTGCAGATGACGATTTTTCCGGTTCCAGGAGCATCGCGAGCCATCCGCCATTTTATGCCCGCAGGAAAGCCTGCGCCTCCGCGTCCCCTCAACCCGGATTCATTTATTTTGCGGATGACTTCTTCCGGCGGCATCTCCATTGCGCTGACCAATCCCTTGTAACCTCCGGCGGCAATATATTCAAACAGGTCTTCGGGGTTAATGCGTCCGCAATTTTCCATGACGACACGGACTTCCCGGTTGAATCTGGCGAATTCGGACACTGAAGGGATCAGATCGTTGGTCTGTGCTGCACCGTAGATATGCTCGAAGCAGGGGTCTCCTCCTCCAAGAAACTGTTTGACGAGCATTCTTGCCTTTCCGGGGTGCACCTCATGATAAAAAATCGGTGGAAATCCGGAATCCGGGTGGTGGATCTTGACCAGCGGTTCCGCATAGCAATGGCCGATGCAGCCGACGGGATGGATATAGGCTTTTATATTGAACTCGGAAAGGGCTTGTTCAAAAGCACTTCGGGTTTCCAGGGCTCCTGCGGCGATGCCGCAGGTGGCGATCCCGATTTCGATTTTGGGAAGGGTTGCATGTTGAGAGATCGCCTCCCGGGCTTTCTCCTGAACGGCTGCCAGGCGAACGGCAGGGGCGGCTTCACTGATTCGATTCATTTTCAGAATGCACCCTCAGCGACATCTCTTTTTCGACCTGGATCCGTGTAAAAATACCTTCCACCTTGCTGGGGCTCATTTTCCCATAAAGAGCGTCTCCGACAAGCGCCACAGGCGCCAATGCGCAGCAACCCACACATGCGACCCGTTCCACGCTGAACTGCCGATCTTCTGTGGTTTGCCCTTCTTTAATCCCGAGTTTTCGTTCGAAGTTCTCGAGGATGATATCCGAACTCTTGATATGGCATGCGGTTCCCAGGCATATTTTTATCGGATATTTTCCAGGGGGGATGAATCGGAATTGATTATAAAACGTCGCCACACCATATACTTCCGATATAGGTATATCCAGATGACCGGCCGCCAGTTCAAGGGCCTGGCCGGGGAGATACGCTATTTCCTGTTGAGCCGATTGTAAAATAGGGATCAGATTCTTCCGGTTTTTTTCAAAAGTCGAAAGTTTTGTTTTGAAGCGCTCGAGCTTTTCCTTTTCCTCGGGTGTGAGGCCATAAACCATATCCCTTTAACTCCGATAACCTTTTTAATGCGCAAGTCCGCTGGGAATCCTACATTTTTTCCATGGCAACATAAGCGGCCTGGAGGCGGTTCCGGAGTAAAAAGCAGAAATTTTCCATTACTGAAAACCCGATATCTTTATCGGACACCATCAGGGACCTTAATTCTTTCCCTTTAATTGACAGAATCTGTGCCGGCTTCCGGCATATCGCCGAAGACATGAGAATATGGGTTTCACCTAGAAGTGTCGACCAGGATCCAAGAACGCGTCCTTTCCCCAGAGAATCGATGGTTACGGTTCCTTTACGGGTCGAGAGGTCGATGCTGCGTTCCAGGGCGACGAGGCCATCGAAAATGATGTAAAGATATTCTCCAAAATCCCCCTGCTGAAAAACGAAATTCCCCTCTTTCAAGGCTTCCTGCCGGCACAGACTCGTGATTTTTTTAATGTCTTTTTCAGCAAGCCCCTTAAAAAGCTCGCAGTTGGATACGGTTTCATAAATCGGTATGCTTTCCATCGGTTCCTCCAAACCTTGATGGCTTCGTAAAAAGTCCACCTGCTGCGTTACGCTGCGTCCCCTGCCCGGTTGAATGCCGCTTTGCGGCCCTGCTTCGCAGGATTCAATCGGGTAAATCATTGCTGCGTACCTCGTAAGTACGCTTCATTCCTCAGGATTTGTGCGCCTTGCATCTGAAGCTTTTTACTTTGCCATCACAATTATGGCTTTTTACGGATTCAGCAATCTTATCGGTCAAAAAAGATGCTTTTGCCGGTTACAGATAATGGAATCCCCATCACGCAATCCCAATCCACCAATTTCAAATCCACAGCTCCCGCACCCACCCGGTACATGATCCGATTGTCCACATTCATCATGCTGGCGGTCTTGACGGCCGAACCGAGAGCGATTCCCAGATCAAGAAGGCGGAAAGCGCAGACAGGGCCTGTAAATTCGACTGTCGTGCGTTCCTGCTGAAGCAGTGTCTGACAATCGGGAAAACCGCAGGCGCCGCAGTTCAGTCCTAAAGGTTTGGCGTCTTTAATCCCAATCAGGACGACCGCGTCCGATGAAGCGATGTTCCTGGCATCCCGATCAAAATCTTTTTTCTTTTTTCGTTCACCGAAACGGGTCATCGCTTCGGCGAGTTCCTTTATAGCCGGACCAATAAGAACACGGGTTTTTACGAAATTCTCCCCTTTGCTTTTGGGTGCGGTGACGGCCGAAATGCACATCAACTGGGCAACTGTTTCAATTCCTTCCATCAATCATCCTCCTAACTTGCCCGCCTCTGGCGGGAATGCAGATTGATCCGGGCAGGGATCGCTGTAACATGGATGTGAAGGATTGGGGTCAATATCATTGCAGGCATAATTTGACATGCTCCAGTTTTCCATGATTGACCCAGCGAAACTTCTCCATGAACAGCGTATCGCTCAAGTAATGTCGATTTTTCTTTTTCCTGGCTAAATATCTATCAAACTGTTGTGGTCCGCCGTTATACATGGCATATACGACCCCGGCAACAAGTTCTTCGGTCAGCCGGACTTTCGGATTCATTTTTTTCAATTTCTCAAGGGCATACCGGCGCAAGTATTGATCAGCGATCTCGCATCCGGCCAAGGTATTGTAATGAATATTCCATTTCAGCTGATCTAGATCATAGATTCCTCTCCAGACCCGTTCATTAATCTGCATGATCCCAACAGATGTCCGGTTATAGGATAACAGAAAGGTGATTTCACCGTTTTCGATCTGGAACTGCCGGAAACAGCTTTCCTGCCATGCGATGGCGGGGATCAATCGCCTGTAAAAATCGTGATAGACGGCTTGTAGCGGTGTTTTTTTCAGGGAGGCTGCCGAAGAGTCTTCCAGCAGTTTTTCAATCCGTTCGATATAGGGATCAATATCATTTTCCGGGACGATCCATTTCTCGGGAATGAGCTTTCCGGAATCTTTTTTCTTAGCTATTGCATAAATTGGAGAATCGGTGAAAAGACTTGCAAAAAGAAAAGAATCATCCGGATCGATCCTCCATGGTATTTCCTTTTCGGGCTTCAGTCCGTATTCCTCTGTTTCCTCAGGAGGGTAGTCGACGGATAGGGGAGATCCGAGATCGAGAATTTCCCGCAAATCCCGATTCAGGCTCAGATCATAATCGAGGATAGTCGGTTTTCCCCGGCTGATCAGTCGTGCCAGGCGGATCAAGCCGTTTCGGCTGATTTCAATGCCGAGCGTCGGCCCGATCCGATCCAAAGTCGAGAGGGCGTCCGAAGCCGTGAAGAAGGCGAGATACCCCAAAGTGAACTCCGAAGCTTCACTGCTCAGGTGATTTCTAAATACCGGAGAAAGTTCCGTCCAAGCTTCAATGAACTGCTCCCTGACCAGGTCCTTGTTCAACGTCAATTCGTTCAACTCGGTGGTAAAGCGATAGCGGGTGGCAAGAAGGGTATCAAGTAATATCTGGCGATCATTTTCGGACAAAGGCCTGTTCACAAGCGATAAGATCAATTGGACCAGAAAAGCGTCCCATGTCTCCCATGACTCTATGATCGTTTCGACATCTTTATCGGAAAGGACCTCCATTTTTTTTTCTTTTTCGGGCTCATACATTTCCTCGACTTCCGTAAGAATTTCGATCCGGACGGCATCCGGCGCAATTTTCACTTCACCGAGCCTCAGGCTGTCCAGCATCGCTTTGGCTTTATCGGAGGGTCCTGCGGGAAATAGCGGTTCCAGAAAGGATTTCAGCTCGGTCATGGAGGGTTCAAGATCGATGGTGATGTGGTTGATATAATCATATACCTGTTCCTTAATCGCATCCCAGATGACGCCGGCCACTTTTTTAGGCTTGTGGTTCTGGTCATAAATCACCGAATCGATGGTACGGAAGGTAAGTTTCAGCGTCCGGCGGTTGATTATGGGCTGAATGTGGAAGGCCACATAACCGTTAAGTTCGGAGGTCATTAAACAATTCTCATTAAACGGAACCCCGGTCCGAATTTGAACCCGGGTTTCGCACCAGAGGAACGATTTTTTTTCAGAAAACGTCGGATCCGAGATGCGGATGAAATTGCATCCGTCTTCCTGATCCAATACTGTCGCGCTTTGCCCCGGACCGGTGAAGGATGTCTGAATGACGAGAGATCGGAGAAGCTTATAATCGAGAGTCAGAGGCAACGCAACCGTCTTTGAAACACCGATGGAAGGAAACAGGCCGATCCAAAGGGGAATCAGGGTCAGGAAAGTGATCGGCAGTTTTGTTCTTCTTTTCATCATTTACAGCCTCTGGATCAGGTAAATGAACGTCGGGAGCCGGTTTAGCCGCTTAAATTCATTGAAACGACGGAGCAGCTCAGGCTTGGATGCTGCGTCATTGAGCGGAGAAAAATAAATGGCCCCCTTGCTGAAATAGCGATCGAGCCCCTTTCTTGCAAGATCCAAAATCGAGCGATAATGATTTTCGGAAAGATCCTTGCCGAGCACAAAATTGGCGGTGACCTCGATCTGTTCGTATCGCCGGTTGATCTCAAGCATCCGGAAAAAAGTCCTTTTGACATCCGAAACCCGAATCGGCTTTTTCAGGGCATCCATTGTTTTCGGGTCCCCGGATTCCAAACCGATATTGATGAAGGTTAAAAAAGGAAGCCGGTTTAAAGCGTTAAAGAGTGAATCCTCGGCCTCCAGCAGGGAATCAACGCTTCCAAAGAGAAAGAGCCGGGCCTCTTTCATGTGCGAACGGCTGAACTCAAAGATATCATATGCCTTGTGCGCTGAAAAGGTCAATAGGTCATGATCGGCACGAAGTGCATCGTGCTGACCCAAAAACAAGGAATTATAATTTGGGAGATCTGAACCGAAAAAGGACCGGATCCGTTTCATGCGATCAAGAATTTCGCTGCGACTCAACTGGGAAAAGGGA
Source organism: Deltaproteobacteria bacterium RBG_13_49_15 (assembly GCA_001797695.1). Taxonomy (GTDB): domain Bacteria; phylum Desulfobacterota; class Desulfobacteria; order Desulfobacterales; family UBA2156; genus RBG-13-49-15. Next base: position 28,305 of record MGQD01000092.1, read on the forward strand.
TGATCCGTTTTGAACCGGCAGAAGCCGCAATGATAACGGCATCCCTCGGCGATAATAACCGGAATCACCTCATAGTCCACATGACGGGTGTCCGGAGGAAGAATGGTGATCCGTTCTCCGTTTAACATCTGAAGTTCTTCAGCTCGCTTCACTAATGCTTTCCCGTCTTTTGCAATCGTCTGGGCAATGAACATCCGCAAGGGTTCAGGCAGGGTGTTTTTCAAATATGACCGGAGCCGGTCGATAACCTCTCCCCATCCGGTAAGTGCTTTTTGAATAACCTTGAAATCAAAAGGGTTCTGCTTGAAAAAAGGGCTTTTTTCATACTGCAGGCAAGGAAAGTAGTACTCGCCGATCCGGTCGTAGACATCGTTGTAACTACCCACCGAATAATAAATCCAGTCGTTTGAAATGGTCCGCTTCAGCCATTCGGCCGGGTGGGGCCAGTCCCGGGTGCGTCCCTGGATGTGCTTAATCTCTCCGTTGAGATTGAATTGATAAATGAATTCGGATGTTTTGATTTCGTGGTATTGACCGTATCGGATGGGATAGCTGATCTTTGTAAATTCCCGGGCGCCTTCCATATTCAGGGTAATGAGCATGTCATTTACGGAAAAGGCTTGCATGGAATTCACATCTGAAATATGCAGGTGCTCTTGCGCCATACCTGAATTTGTATATGTTGTTAAATCAAGCGGTTCAAGTGATGACGACGACAATGCTCAGGGACGGTTACATGCTGATATCCATGAAACAGAACGGCTTTGATGATCACCTGTCGGACGGCAAGTTCTTATTGCCTAACCTAAAGCGGTCAACATCGGTTCAAGCTCCCTCAGACTGCTGATATGGTATCGGGTGGAAAGGGAAGTGTTTCGATAGGCGATCAGGGTAACACCCGCTCCCCGGGCTGCCTGTTCATCGACTTCCGAGTCTCCGACATATAATGCCTGATCCGGTCCGACCTGAAAATGATGAAGAATTTTTAATAATGGATCCGGATGCGGCTTTGGCTTTGGAACATCCCGGGCGCTGACGACGATATCAAAATATCCATTAAGGCCGTGCTCCCGGATGACAGCATCCATGGTATCCGAGCGATTGGTGGCTATAGCGGTCTTGTACCTGGGTCGAATGCGCTTCAGAAGCGGTTTAAGGTAAGGCTCCATTTCCATGCTTCGAATGAACGGAAAATAGTCCATATTTTTTCGGAAAGCATGGGCGTCGGATCGGTCTTTTTCATCCGGAAACAGCAAAACCAGTGACTCATCAACGGTATGCATGTGAACATAGGAAAATTGATCGGCCGTCAGGTCCGGTTTCCCGATATGGTTCAGGATCTGATTATAGAAAGCGGTATTTGCCTTATGGGTGTCGAAAAGAACACCGTCACAGTCAAAGGCGATCACGTGAATATGTTTCATTTAGGCCTATCGCTTATTTCCGGGCAAAGGATCGGTCAGGTCCCCATAAATCCAGATTTTGATTTCCGGACGCTTTTCCAGATCGGTCGGTATCCGGATCGTTTCATAAAACCTCCCCTTTTTCTCCTTCATATTCACAACGGTAAGGAGGTATTCTTCCGAAGCATCTGTCTTCATTTTTTCAAGAGAATATTGGATATTTTCACCTTTGATATCCCTTATCTCAGCAAGGGTAAACGGGTATTTCTTTTCAGGGATGATCCGTACAACCCCTTTGATCGGGAAACCGGCAGGTCCTTTCAAAAGAACACGCGCAGGGGTGATCGTGGCGATCTTTTCAACCTGTCCCTGGATGGTAAAATAGAGGATCGGTTTTTTCGGATCATTGGTCTGAATGGTCACTTTCTTTGCAAGTTCTCTTCCGCCATAACCGCTGGTATCCACCTTTACGGTGATCTGCCCCTCTCCACCGGGAGGGATCTCTCTTGAATAAGAGACGGCGGTGCACCCTCAGTCGGTCCTGACGTTCTGGATCTCTAAGACTGCGGCGCCTTTATTCTGTATCGCAAAGGTATGCTGAATTTCAATGCCATCCAAAATCGGACGGAACTGAAACTTATCGGAACGTAAAACAACAGAAGGCGTTTTATCATCCGCTCCCTGGCCTCCCACGGCGGCAGCCGTCAACAGAAATGCCGCGATGAGAACAGTTGTCGTTATTCCTTTTTTCCATTGCATGACAATAACTCCTTGTTTCACTTGATAGCCTCTGGCTATTGAAAATTTATACGTTGATTCAATTCACCGGTTTGTGCATGTATTAATCTTGATGAATTCGTAAAAAGTCAAAAATGGGATGGCAAAGAAAAAGGTCCAGATGCAAGGCGCGCAAATCCTGAGAAATGAGGCGTACTTATACGTACGCCACAATGATTTACCCGATTGAATCCTGCGAAGCAGGGCCGCAAAGCGGCATTCAACCGGGCAGGGGATGCAGCGCAGCAGATGGACTTTTTACGAAGCCATCAATCTTTTTATTTGTGTATCAATAAAAAACCATTCTGACAAGCCGTCTTTTTTCCAAAAACTCGTAAGGGTTCAACCTGACGACGCTTCCATTTTCCATCCATCCCTTCCTCTTTGCGGGAACAGATCCGCTCAAGCAAAGCAGTTTACATCATATCATACGGATCCACATCAATGGTCACCTGAACATGAGGAAATGTCCGCCTGGAGCCGTCCCTGAATAAAAGATCGGATGCAAATTGATGCAGGATTTTGATTTGGCTGCTTTTTAAAAAAATTTGCCATCGATATCGATTGGCGATTTTTGATAAAGGCGCCTCGCTCGGTCCTAACACTTCCAACCCCTTCCGATAGGAGAGGTTTTCGGCCTGAAGACGTGAGCTCATTTCTCCGATACGCATCGCCCCATTCCGGGTTTTTTCCTTATTTTTTCCTGAAATTTTCAACCCCATGATATGGGAGAAGGGCGGGTAATTGAGGTTTTTTCTAAATTGGATTTCTTTTTGAAAAAAGGCCTCATCATTTTGTTTCTGCGCCGAGGTGATGGTAAAATGAGCTGGAGCATAGGTTTGGAGAATGACCCGGCCGGGTTTTCCTCCCCGGCCGGCTCTTCCGGATACCTGAGCTAAGAGTTGAAAAGTCCGTTCCGAAGCGCGGAAATCCGGGAGATCGAGAGAAAGGTCCGCACATATAATACCGACCAGGGTAATATGCGGAAAGTCATGACCTTTGGCCACCATCTGGGTTCCGATGAGGATGTCGATGGTCCTGTTTTTCAATCCCTTGAGCAGCGTCAGTAACGATCCTTTTTTGCGGGTGGTATCCCGATCCATGCGGGCTACCGCCGCCTCAGGAAAAAGGGACTTAACGGCAGCTTCAACTTTTTCCGTCCCGATTCCCAGGTTCCTCACTTTGGGAGCGCCGCATATCCGGCACGTTGTGGAAAAGGGGTGACTGTAGCCGCACAGGTGGCAGATGCACAGGTTTTGACCCTTGTGATAGGTGAGAGAAATATCGCAATTACGGCATGTTAAGGGATTCCCGCAGGCTGAGCATACCGGAAAATTCGCATATCCCCTGCGGTTTAAGAACAAGAGCGCCTGCTCCTTATTTCGGAGTGCATCTTTGATTCCATTTACGAGCGCACCGGTCATGAATCGGTCGGTACCGCGTAAATCCATGGAGTTGCGCAAATCGACGATGGCAACCTCCGGAAGGGGCCTTCGCTCGATTCGATTCGGCAATGTCAAACCCACAAACTTGCCCGTTCTGACATTGTAATTGGACTGGGTTGATGGGGTAGCAGAACCAAGCAGGACTACGGTGTCCAGAAGCATCGCCCTGACGACGGCCATATCCCTGGCATGATAAAGAAGTTGAGATTCCTGTTTATAGGAAGAATCATGTTCTTCATCCACTATGATGATTCCGATCCGTTCGAAAGGAGCGAATAGGGCCGACCTTGCCCCGATGCCCACCATGGCTTCATTCGATCGGATTCGCATCCACTGATCGTATCGCTCACCTGAGGAAAGGGCGCTGTGAAGAACGGCAATCCGGTCGCCGAAGCGGGCCCGGAATCGTCTTTCCATCTGGGAAATAAGGGCGATTTCAGGTACCAGAATCAACGCCGGATCCCCTCGTTTCAGGGATTCCGAAACAAGCTGCATATATACTTCCGTTTTTCCGCTTCCCGTTACTCCCGCCAGCAGAAAGGTGGAAAATCCCTTTCCCAAAGCCGAAAGGACTGTGGAAACGACCGAATGCTGATCCGTCGTAAGCACATGCCGCCGGTCTGGCCGGATGGGCTCTCCAAAAGGGTCTCGCAAGACCTTCCGGTAAATGACCTTCACAATGCCTCGATCTGCCAGAGACCGGATAAAGGATGATGCGGAAGGGGCGATTTTGGAAAGCTCTCCGGTCGAGATCGGGCCTTTTTCCATTAATGCTTTAAGAAGCTGTTGCCGGGTTTTACTGAATTTGTTAAAGTCACGGGGAATCTCTTCCAAGACAACATACCGTTCCTCTTTGGACTTCGCTGTCGGACTTATGAGAATCCGTTCTTTTTCGATCCACCCCTTCTTTTCCAGCGAAGCATAGACGGTATTTGATATTTTTTCCTTTAGCTGTTTTTGGATGCTTTTCCGGCTGAAAGGCCCTTCGTCAAGCTGTTTAAGGATCCGCTCCTCCAACCGTCCCGGAGAATCTTCTGAAAGAGCGGTCTTCCCTTTGTCGGTCAGGTGCAACACAACAAGGTCGAAAATATCCAGGCCGGCAGGAAGAGCGCACCGGATGGTCTCTCCGATGGGGTACATATAGTATTCGGAAACCCATTTGAAAAACGGGATCATCGATTCAGGGAAAAGAGGCTCTGAATCCAAAACATCCTCTATGGGTTTTGTCTCGATACGATCCGGCCGTTCACCTGGGCCGATAACATAACCGCTAAGCCGGCGCTTTCCGAAAGGGACGAGGACCCGTTTCCCTGTTTCCGCGAGCGAAGCTATTTCGTGAGATGCTTCATATGTAAAAGTTTGATATAACGGAAGCGGTATGGCAA
>MGQD01000092.1:33324-37871 GCA_001797695.1 Deltaproteobacteria bacterium RBG_13_49_15
CCGAGCATCCGGTTTAATTGAATTGTTGTTGACAGGCATCCCTTTGTCTCATTATTTTTAATATTTATGTTTCTGGCTTAAAAAAAACCGAACCTGTTCTTATCAAAAAAACCGTTCATGCTCAAACGAGGTCTTCATAAAAAGTGAACACGGAATACCTGTCACCGACTGCAATGATCGACAGCGATAACAACGATGTCATCCATTATGCGTTGAATGCCGTCAAAGGGGTTGGGGAAGACAAAGTCAAAATGGCAATAAAGCTTTATTACCAGGTCCGGGACGGGATCCGGTATGATCCTTACACCCCTTTCTATTTACCGGAACATTACCGCGCTGGCAACATCATTAAAAAAGGAAGAGGATATTGCGTTCCGAAGGCGGCTCTTCTATGTGCATTAGGAAGAGCGTGCGGGATTCCTTCACGGATCGGATTTGCAACGGTCCGGAATCATCTGGCGACCCGGCAACTGATCGAATACATCGGCTCGGATCTGTTCGTATATCACGGATATGTGGAGTTTTATTTAAACGGAAAATGGATCAAAGCCACACCCGCATTCAACGCGGAATTATGCAAAAGACACAGGGCGGCGCCTCTTGAATTCAACGGTATGGAAGATTCTCTATTTCAGTCCTATAATCTGGAAAATCGAAAGTTTATGGAATATGTGAAGGATCATGGAGTATATGCGGATGTTCCTGTGGATATCATCGTCAGCGCCTGGAGGGATGCCTACGGCGATGATCGGGTTGCGAGATGGATACAGGAATTTGAAGAAAGAAAAGAGGGGTCGATCCGAAATTTTTTTACTGAAGAGATTTTATTGAAATGAAGGAGAATCAATGATTGAAATTAAAATTTCCGGTTATCGAAAACTTGAATTAAAACAGCTTGTTTTGGATTATAACGGAACCCTTGCCTGCGACGGGGAGCTGTTGGGAGGGGTTAAGGAGGCGTTGACCGCTCTATCGGAACAACTGACAATCCATGTGATCACCGCCGACACGTTTGGAAAGGTCCGGTCCGGTATGGCGGGAATACCCTGTCATATTCATGTGTTTCCCGTCGAAAATCAGGATACCGGTAAACTGGAATATATTCGGAAGCTTAACGCCGATCATACGGTTTCCATCGGTAACGGCCGAAATGACCGTATGATGCTAAAGGGATCGGCTCTCGGGATTGCAGTGATCCTGAATGAAGGGGCTGCGGTGGAAACGATTCTGGCCGCCGATGTGGTATGCACCGATATCGTCTGTGCGCTCGAGTTGCTGCTCCACCCATTGCGGCTTACGGCAACCCTCCGGTCCTGACGATCATTTTATTTGCATCACCATATCGAAAGCCTTTAGCGGCCGACTTTTTCGTACAGAAATCATTCCATTTAATTGTATCGGGGGACCTAAATGAGACAGAATAAACACCTCTGGTTTAAATTAGCGCTTGCGCTTTTTACCACGGCAATCGTATCGGGTCAATCGGGAGCAGAAGAAGTGATTACGATAGAGAGAGCCTTAACTTTAGCGCTCGATCGAAATCCGGTGCTTTCAGCTGCACAAAGCGGCGTTGCATCGGCACAAGCACGGGTGACTCAAGCCGTGTCGGCCTATCTTCCGCAATGGAATGCAACTGGGGAGTATACGTATTATCGGGATGAAACGGATCCGTCATCGGATGATGACAATGATACGTATGCCACCGGTTTTTCGATATCCCAACTGGTCTATGACTTTGGCCGGACCTCCAACCAAATCCATAACAGCCGATATGAATTGAACTCGAGTCAAAGTGAACTGGAAAGCGTACGGATCGCATTGATAAGGGACGTCAAGACCGCCTATTTCGAGGTGCTGAAAAGTCAGCGCTTGCTAGAAGTCAGCGAGGAGGCGTTACAGGTCAAACAGCGTCATCTCCAGCAGGCGCTCGCTCTGTATCAGCAAGGAATGCGCCCAAAGATCGATGTCACCCGAAGCGAAGCGGAAGTCTCCCAGGCCGAACTGCTGATGGTCCAGGCGCGCTATGCGCTGCAAAAAGCCCGGATCGCATTGGAAACGCGTTTAGGCGGCCCGCCCGTTTCAGGAAAATATGCTTTAGCAGAGGTGGATCGGATGTTGGAAATACCGGAAAAGCTGGAATCGCTTTTAGTCCTGGCATTCAAAGCCAGACCGGATCTGTCGAATTATCATGCACAAATTCAAGGCGCCGAGGCGACGCTTCTGTCGGTGAAACGCGCTTCGTGGCCAAGTTTCAATGCTAACGGGGCGTATCGGTTTGCCGGAACGGATTTTCCGCTAAACGAGCGGTGGGAGGCCGGACTGGCATTAAAATGGGAATTGTTCACCGGATTCAGAAGATCCGGTCAGATCAGTGAATTCAAAGCCGGAGTGCGCCAGCTTCAGTCGCTTTTTGAGAATCGAAAACTTGAGGCAACCGAGGAGGTCACTCAGGCATACCTCCAGGTTCATGAGGCGATTGAAGCCATCCGGACTGCCCAGACAGCCTTACGGCAGGCAAAGGAGAATCTGGATCTGGCGGAAGGGCGTTACCGGGCCGGGGTGAGCAATGCCGTTGAACTCAGCGATGCCCAGGTTTTATATACTCAAGCCAGAAGTTTGCTGGTCCAGGCCGTATATAATCACCTGAAGGCATGGGCGGGATTGGAGTTTGCCGTGGGAGGAGATCTTGAAAAAACCTGACCGGTCTGCTTTCCGCAAGCCCCGCCTTTTAATAAGTCTAAGGCTTATTAATAAGCCTTAGACTTATTAAGACGGGGTCAAGGGAAGCTATCTAAAATAGACATTTTCCTTGCCGGGAAGCCCCGCTCTTCAGAGCGGGGAGCTTCACTTTTACGGTAAATTTTAATATTTTTTAGCAGAAGTGTTTATAACTATTTTAAAAGGATAGAATAGAATGAAAAAATCCACTAGACTGTTTATCGGAGTTCTGATCGTGGTTGGGGCGGCAGTTGGTCTGCTGGTGAAAGGGAAGGTGGTGAAGAACAAGACCGGCCAGACTCCATACCGCTTGGTTAAGTTGGAAAAACGGGATATGGTTCAGCGGATTTCTTGTTCCGGAGAGCTGAGCGCGGTGGTTACGGTTGAAGTCGGGTCTGAAATTTCCGGTCAGATCAAAGAGCTTCTGGTGGATTACAATTCCCGGGTGAAACATGGAGAAATCATCGCCCATCTGGATCCGGAAAGCTATAACACCCTCGTCCGGCAGGCAGAGGCGGAGCTGGCGTTAGCCAAAGCGAAATTGCTGACCCAAAACGCCACATTGGAACGCTGTAAAGCGGATTTGGAGAACGCGCGTTCGCTTCTGATTGCCGCAAAGGCGCAAACTGCCAAAGCAAAGGCGGTCATGGAAAATGCCAAACGGGATTTCGAACGGAAAGAGGCGTTGGTCAATCAGGATTTTATCTCCAGAAATGAGTTTGATGCGGCTCAAACCGCGTATGCCGAAACCATGGCACAATTGGAACAGTCCCAAGCAGAGGAGAGCGCCGACATGAGCAAGGTCGCCTCGAGCAAGGCCAGTTTAACCATGGCGGCAGCACAAATTAAGGAGGCTGAAGCCCAAATTCAACTGAAGGTTGCGGAATTGGATAAAAGACGTGTGGACCTGGACCGTACCGTCATCCGCTCTCCGGTCGACGGAGTCGTGATTGACCGAAGCGTGGATGTCGGCCAGACCGTGGCTGCCAGTCTTCAGGCTCCGATTTTGTTTACCATCGCCCAGGATCTTGGCAAAATGCAGGTATCGGCATCAGTTGATGAGGCGGATATCGGACGTATCCGGATGGACCAGGTTGCCCGATTTGTTGTGGATGCATTTGCCAACCGAAAATTTGAAGGGCGGGTGACACAGATACGGAAAGCTGGAAAGACCATTCAAAATGTCGTAACCTATAAAGTGATTATCTCTGTGGATAATCCGGATTTAAGCCTCATGCCGGGAATGACGGCGGATGTGGAAATCGAAGTGTTTAGAAAAAATCAGGTCCTTGCCGTTCTTAATACGGCGCTGAGATATAAACCGCCCGATGCCGGGCAAAATGAGGGGAACGACGGGCAGCCTTCACCCAATTCGTTGAACCAGGATGCGTTGCAAACCGGCACCGGGGGCAGCTCCAATCCTGAAGAAAGGGTTCGGCGACTGTCGGAATCCTTGAGCTTAACCTCCGAGCAGCAGGAATGCCTTAGAGACGTTTTTAAAAAGACGGGAGAAAAAATCAAAAGCGCAAGGGAATCGGAGAGTTTTAACCCCGGGAGAATGCGGGATCAAATTCGCAAAGAGACACAGAGTGCGATCATCAAAATGCTTACGCCGGAACAGAAGCAATGTTATGAGCAATTGATCGGAGGGAGAGATCAGGACCGGTCTCAAAAAGGGGTGGTCTGGCGGTTGGATCCGTCCGGACGTCCGGCTCCCATCCAAGTGATGATCGGGATGAGCGACGGCACGTATACCGAGGTATCGGGATCCGGAATTGATCAGGGGATGGAAGTCATTGCAGGAACTCGTTGATAGGAACAGTCTTTAA
>MGQD01000092.1:37913-39054 GCA_001797695.1 Deltaproteobacteria bacterium RBG_13_49_15
ATTATATCATGGGGACTCAGGTGGTTCAGGCCCTGAGAGGGGTGACGGCGGTTGTTAAAAAAGGAGAATTCGTTGCCGTCATGGGGCCGTCAGGCTCTGGCAAGTCCACCTTTATGAACCTTCTGGGATGCCTGGATACACCCACTTCAGGCCAATATCTTTTAGAAGGGGTGGATGTCTCATCCCTTTCTTCCCGAGAGCGCGCCTATTTACGGAATCAGCGGATCGGTTTTGTATTTCAGGGTTTCAACCTTCTGGCCCGAACCAGCGCCCTAGACAATGTGGCACTGCCGTTGAGATATGGCGGCATCCACCGGAATAAACAGACGTCGCGCGCCAAGGAGGTCCTGGATCAGGTCGGCTTATCTGATCGGCTCGACCATCATCCTGCCCAGCTTTCGGGTGGCCAGCAACAGCGGGTCGCCATTGCGCGGGCACTGGTGAACAATCCGGCATTGATCCTGGCGGACGAACCGACAGGTGCTTTGGATACCCGGACCGGCATCGAAGTGATGGCCATTTTTCAGGAGCTTAATCGCAAGGGGATGACCATTGTGGTGGTGACGCACGAGCCGGAAATTGCGGATTTTACCCACCGACGACTCCTTTTCCGCGACGGATTGGTCATCCATGATCGGTTTTCGGAAAATGAAACGGATGCCCGATTAGAACTGAGAAAGATAGCCGGTGAAGCGAAGGGACAGCAATGAATCATCTGGACGCGTTTTTCGACGCGGTTAAATCTCTTAAGACCAATACGTTAAGAAGTGTATTGACGACCCTCGGAATCATCATCGGAGTCGGGGCGGTTATTATTATGGTTTCCGTAGGAAACGGGGCCAGGGAAAAAGTCAATAATCTTATCGAAAGCCTTGGCGCCAATATCATGATGGTAACGGCGGGAAGCAGCTTTGGGGGCGGCGTCCGCGGCGGGATCGGTTCCATGCCTTCTTTGACTGAAGATGATGCATGGGCGATTCAGGATGAAATCCCTTCCGTTACGATTGCAGCGCCTTCCGTCAGAGGTTCGGTTCAAATCATTGCCGGGAACCTGAACTGGGCGACGACAGCCCAGGGAATTACAAACGACTATATCAATGCCAGGGAATGGGAGCTCGAAAGCGGAAGATATTTTGAAGAA
>MGQD01000093.1:0-4511 GCA_001797695.1 Deltaproteobacteria bacterium RBG_13_49_15
TACGTCATCAAATCAGGGCCCATTTATCAAGCCTGGGATTCCCCATCGTCGGAGACCGGCTATACCAGAATGTCGGGATGAGAAAAAGAGATCAACTGGGTCTCAACCGTCAATTTCTTCATGCGTATCGAATCGGATTTTATCATCCGAAAAGCAAGGATTGGGTTGTCTTTGAGAGTAAACTTCCCGCAGAGCTTGAAGGTGCTCTGGTACGCCTGCGACATGAAAAGTCCTGATTGATCATGCCATCGGTCGGTGTTATACATGAATCCTGAATTGATCAGGGGATAGACATGCGCTCACCGGGCCGATCTGATCCGCGGATATCGAAATGATGAAAACAGGTCTAAACAGACGGAAAATGGCGTTTTTTTTCATCACCCTCCTCTTTTTCTATCCTGCCATTGAGATAGAGGCAAAAGAGGTGCTCGACCAGTTGGGACGCAGGATAATCGTACCGGATTCTCCCAAGCGGGTCATTGCGCTCGCTCCAAGCGTTACGGAAATCATCTTTGCCGTTGGAGCTGAAGATTGTTTGAAAGGGGTGACCCAATACAGCAATTACCCTTCCCCGGCTGCCAAGCTCCCGCGGATTGGATCGTATATTCAGCTCGATATCGAGAAAATCGTCGCTTTAAATCCCGATCTGTGCATCGCCGTCAAAGACGGAAATCCCAGAGAGGTCATTGAGCGTCTGGAGCGTCTCAACATTCCCTCCTATGCCGTAGATCCCAGGAACCTCGAGTCTCTAATGACCACCATTCTCGAAATCGCCGACCTGATGAATGTTTCGGGAAAAGGAAGGCTTCTTGTCCAAGGATTACGCAACCGGATAGAGAAGGTTAGAAGCGGATTATCCGGGACGACGGGCCGGCCATCGGTTTTTTTTCAGATCGGAATTTCACCGATTGTTTCCGCCGGAACAGACACCTTCATTCATGAACTCATTTTGCTTGCCGGCGGAAAAAATCTGGCACAAGGGCCGGTCCCCTACCCCCGTTTCAGCACGGAACAGGTTCTATCCCTCTCGCCTGAAGTCTTCATTATCACGAGTATGACCAGAGGCGAAAGCTTCGAGCGGATCAAAGCCGAATGGAGCCGGTGGTCCCGGATGCCCGCGGTGAAAAACAACCGGATTCATCTCGTTGACTCGGACATCGTGGACCGCGCTTCACCGCGGTTGGTGGACGGACTTGAACTGTTGGCCGGACTGATCCATCCGGAGCGTTTCAGGTAGCTCAGTGAAAACGCCACCCCTTTTTCTTTCAAGCCGCATTTTGCTTATTTCTTTCATTCTCCTGCTTCTCCTTCTCGTTGCGGGGCTGCTCGGACTTTCCCTGGGATCGAGCCGGAGCAGCTTCATGATGGTGATTCAGTCTCTTCAAGGAAGCGGTTTGAACGATGCCATGACGAGCGCCATCATCTGGGATATCCGGCTCCCCCGTATTTTAATGGCGTCGCTCGTCGGCGCGACTCTTGCGCTAGGCGGCCTGGTTTTTCAGGCGATTTTAAGAAACTCCCTTGCCGAGCCCTACATTCTTGGCATTTCCGGCGGATCCGCTATCGGAGCAATTATCGGGATTCTTCTCGGCTTTTCCCGTTTCCCCGGAGTAAGCCTGACCGCTTTTTCAGGAAGCCTGGCCACTCTTGTGCTCATCCTGGTCATGTCGTCCGGCCAATCCATGTTCAGAAAAGACTCTCTCCTTCTTTCCGGGGTCATGATTAACGCCTTCTGTTCGGCCGTCATTATGTTTCTGATCTCAATAACCCAGGATGCCAGGCTTCACAATATCCTGTTCTGGCTCATGGGAGACTTTTCAATGGTCAACCTTCAGCAGGCCGGAATCCTTGCCCTGATGCTATTTCCCTGCTTTATCCTTTTATTCTGGCTTTCCCATACCATGAACCTGCTCCTCATGGGAAAAGAGCTGGCGCAGACCATGGGCGTCAACATTAAAGCGGTGACCATTACCCTTTTGGTGACAACATCTTTTATGGTGAGTGTGACCGTCAGCCATTGCGGCCTTTTGGGCTTTGTCGGACTGGTCATGCCGCACCTTTTAAGACTCCTTCTTGGCGCCGACCATCGCCTTCTGGTGCCGGCATGCGTTTTGGGAGGAGGAACCTTCATGATTCTTTGCGATCTCCTGGCAAGGACACTCCCCGAACAAGGTGAGATCCCGGCAGGGGTGATTACGGCACTGATCGGCGCGCCGGTTTTCATATTTCTTTTAAAAAGAACACAAAAATGAGCATAGCCGTAGTTATCAACAACCTCAATCACTCATACGGCCTTCGTCCGGTTTTAAACGACATCTCCGTTTCCATTTTTCAGGAAGATTTTTTTATCATCATTGGTCCGAACGGATCAGGCAAAACGACCCTGATGAAGATCTTGGCCGGAATCGAGCCCTTCCAAAAAGGAAGGGTCGATATTCTGGAAAAACCGGTCCGGCACTATACAAAAAAGTCACTGGCTAAAATCATTGCTTTTGTCCCCCAGACATTTTCCATCGACTTCCCTTACACTGTGAAAGAGATGGTGCTCATGGGCCGCTACCCGCATCAGGGGATGCTCGGAATAGAAAATGAAAAAGACAGATCCATCGCAAAAGAAGCCATGACCATCACCGGCGTCGAGGATCTTGCCGATCGAAAGCTGGATCAAATCAGCGGAGGTGAACGTCAGCGGGTCACTATCGCCCGGGCCATATGCCAGGAACCCCGAATTATTCTTATGGACGAACCCACGGCATCGCTCGATCTCTCTCATCAAATCCGGATTATGGATCTGATGGAGCAGCTCAAAACAGAAAAGGGGATAACCATAGTCATGGTGTCCCATGACGTTAATCTGGCCGCCATGTATGCTGATCGGCTCCTGATATTAAAAAACGGGCATATTGTCGGAGCCGGCCGGCCGGCCGAAGTATTGAATTATGATATCCTTGAAAAAACCTACGGTTGCACCATTATCGTGGACGAGAGCCCTCTCGGAAAAGTACCACGAGTCTCTCCGGTTCCTTTGAAATTCATAAAGGCCAGTCGGAAGCGAAACGGCCATTTTGCTGAAAAACAGCCCGACCCTGAAGACGGCATTCCGCCAAGATGATTTGCGAACCGTTTATCCATCAGATGATCGGATTCATTTACCCTGCAGTTGCATAAAAAACATGATAAGATATAGAGAAAAATAATGATAACAGGGCATTTGAATCCGTTTAAGCATGGTTCGCGAATAATCTTTTGGTGACTTCTAAAACAAATAAAAAATGTGTCATGTGTTTTACCCTGAAGAAAAGCCGATGATGCCCCATCTCCTTCGTTGCCAAGGGCTCGCAGTAAAATACTACAGCTTCGCCATTGGACGCCTTGGATCTGGGGCATCCTTGGCTTTTGCAACAACAGGGTTTACAGAGCGGATAAAAAAGAAGTTGACATTTTTTTCGCATCCGATTATCAGTATTTTTAATTCGGGTGCTCATGTTGAGCCAAACAGGGAATCCCTTGAAAATAGGGAACGGGCCCGCCGCTGTAATCCCGCCCTTTTCGTGATGAAAAGGAACCCTTTTAGCCTCGCGCGTCACTGTTTCAATCAGGAATGGGAAGGCCGCTAAAAGGGTGGGTAAGTCAGAAGACCTGCCTGAAGGAAAGATGCATCTTCGCGGACAGGAGTGCATCAGAGGATCTAAGGATAAAAAAGGGAAATCCCCGGATCGAAAAAAGTCGGTTCGGGGATTTTTTTTTGCTCCGGACCAGGACAGATATAATCAAGCTGGGAAAGGAGGAAAAAATGTCATCGAAATGGTTTTTTAGAGTATTGATCCTTGTGGGTCTGTATGCCGCCTCCGCTTCGGGGAGAGAACAGGGAACAACCCCGCCGGATCCGGCAACCCTGGATGAAGTGGTGGTGAGCGCCACGAAGACGCAGGAAAAACGGAAGGATATTCCCAAAAGCATCCTTTTGATGGAAACGTCCGATATCGAGGAGATGCCGGTGAAAAGCATCGGTGAACTTCTTGCCAATGAACCGGGAATCGACTGGCGGACATACGGGGATTATGGAGGGGCTGCAGAAACCATCCAGATCCGCGGGATGAGCGCAAACGGCACCCAGGTACTCGTTAACGGAGTGAATGTCGCCTCTCCCTCCCTGGGAACCGCCGACGTGAGCAAAATCCCATTGAACAGCATCGAGCGGATCGAAGTGGTGAAAGGGTCAGGGTCTCTTCTTTATGGATCCGGAGCAATGGGCGGAACCATCAACATCATCACCAAGAGCCCGAAGCGGAACACGATAGACCTTAAAGCCGGCGCCGGTTATGGATCTCAAAATACGTATCAGCTTGCTGCAGAAAGCGGAATGTTCTTCTATGATGACTTCGGATATTACTTAACAGCCGGGAGGCGGGAAACAGACGGATTCAGAGACAACAGCGATATGACCCAAAACGATCTTTCCCTGAAACTGATTTTGGATAAAGGGGACCTTCTCCATGCCAGCCTTTACG
>MGQD01000093.1:4594-11142 GCA_001797695.1 Deltaproteobacteria bacterium RBG_13_49_15
TTTTATAACGAGGAAACATCGAACCTTTTGGCCAGAGAAAGCGATGATGACCGGCGCCTTATCCTTTCCCTTAATAGCCGCCCTTACACATGGCTGACACTGAGCGCCAGAGGGGATTATACCAAAATGGAAAATTACGACCTGGACCGGTACGTGGACTTCTCCGGAGACCTTCTTGGCACAAAGCTATGGGTAACCAATACGACCTTCGGACTCGAAGCAAACGCCAATGTGTCATTCAATAAGAACGGCGGTATCCTGGTTGGTTTCGACCATAAGAAATATGACTGGAAAAATGAAAGCCTCGGCCTGGATGGAAACGGCGAGGATCTCCCGGACTCGACCAGTATTTTCGAAGCCGACCTCGACACGACCGGAATCTATGCGGAAGCTCAATACCGCTTTTGCCGTTATTTGAAAATACTCGGAGGAGTCCGGCAGGAAAGGCATTCCACCTTTGGAACGGAAACCCTGCCTCTGGTGGGTGGAGTACTCAATCCTGCCGAACATACCGCTATAAAAGTAAGTCATGGGAAGCATTTCCTGGCGCCCACACCGAATGACCTTTTTTGGCCATATCAGGATTTCGGCTTTTATTCACTTAAAGGGAACCCTGACCTGAAACCCGAAACCGGCTACCATTCCGACATCACCCTTGAGCAGGGCTTTCTTAAGGATCGGATATTCGCTACCCTATCTTACTACAAATGGGATGTGACGGATAAAATCCAGTGGCAATCCGACAGTAACTGGAATTATCAACCGGTCAATCTTGACAGCTTCAAAGGGTCGGGATGGGAAGCCGGGTTGAGGCTCGGACCTTATCGGGATATGAACCTCTCGTTCTCTTATACCTATACGGATGCACAGGAGGAAAATGAATTCGTCATCCGGCAGGCGGCATACACACCCATGCATCAGTTTAAGGGGACGGTGACCCATTGGTCAAGCTTCGACCTGACCACCACCTTCACCGCGCGATATGTAGGGGAAAGATATTACTACGGATCCGACAAGACCATTGAAACGCCTGCTGGAAGCCTTGATTCCTATTGGACGGCGGATTTGAAATTCTCCCAACGTCTTTTCAACAAATGGCGCATTGAGTTGTCCGGTTATAATCTGTTCGATAAGGGATATGATACCTATTTAAGCCCATTTACCGATTACAATACCGGTGAAACGACGCTTGAAGGATTTCCAGGAGCCGGACGTTCACTTTTTCTGAATATCGCCTATGAGTTATAGCCTGGTATGTTTTACGATTGAACGCCGGAATAGAATGATTTTATAAAAACAAGCCTCCGGATATTTTCCTAACCGTTTCAGGAAAAGGGGATTAACCTAGGGTGACGCTTTTTAAAAGCGGCGGGCCGGTCATGTACCCGCTTCTGATCTGTTCCATCATTGCCCTAGCCGTCGTAATCGAACGCCTGGTTTACTGGACCCGGCTGGACATGCACCGAAATCAGCAAATCCTAGATGACGTTCTCGAATTATGCCGTATTGGAGACTGGATAGCAGTCAAGGAAAAGGTGGCCGAATCCCGGGACTACATCATCAAGATTCTGGTAAGCGGGATCCTCCACCGGGAATTTTCAATGGTCAAGGCGATGGAGTCGACCGCCGCTGAACAGGTCAAAGAGATGCGCCGGTATATGGGAGTTCTCGATACGATGATTACGGTTTCGCCATTACTCGGCATACTGGGGACGGTAACAGGAATCATCACTGCATTTAATATGCTCGGCACTTCGGGCATTGAGCATCCCCAGGCCGTTACAGCCGGCATCGCCGAGGCGCTTATCACAACGGCGGCAGGTCTCGTGATTGCCATTTTCTCGTTATTTCCGTTCAATTATTTAAATTCCCGGGTTGAAAATGCGGTGCTGACCATTGAAAAATACGCTACCAGTCTGGAAATCGTCTATGAAAAACTCGTTCAGCAAACCGATGTGGGAAAGGAGCGTCATCAATGAAACTCCGGATGACTGCCTGGAAAAAACCTCGCATCGAGATGATTCCCCTGATTGACGTCGTCTTTTTGGTTCTTGTCACCTTTATTTATGCCACGCTCTCCATGGCCGTTCATCGGGGTGTTTCGGTAGTCCTTCCGACGTCGTCAACCGCCCGTGTGGATAAGCACCTTGTTTTATCGGTTACGATAAAATCAGATGGAACTCTTTTTATAGATAAGGAAAAAATATCGTGGGAAGATTTGACAACCGCCCTGGCTCAGCAGCCGGCAGGACGGAAGGATACCGGGGTTTTGCTTTTTGCAGATCGGACCATTCCCTATCAGAAAATCTTTAATGCGTTGGACCTGATTCGGATGTCCGGCATTCAGCGCATTTCCCTGCAAGCCGAGGCGGAACAAAAACCATGAAGCGGATCCTTTATGCGCTCGGCCTTTCCGCCGGGATTCACGGGCTCCTTTTTTACCTGGTCCCACCCTTGGCGCCGGACAAATCGATGGTAAGGGAGATCCCCAAGCATTTGACGGTCACGCTTTCGCATCCCCCTTTACCTAAGGCCAAACCCGACATCCGAACCACCCCTCCTGCAAAACCTTTGGAGGTAAAAAAACCCGAACCAAAACCGTCGATCCAAAATCCTGAAAGGGAAAAACAAATCGAACCCGCTCCTGAAGCACAGGAACCAATTACTGATTTGCCGGCATCAAATGTCGATATGCCGGACTCAATTCAGGAAGCCGCTCCATCCAAGCCAATGGCGACCCAGACCGAAAAAACATCAGAAACGGCCGCATTAACCACAACAACAGACATGGTCCTGAAATTTTCAAGATCAAGCGGCGAAAAAACATCCGTCCCAGCCGCTGTGACCGCAACCCCTGCCAGGGAAGCCACGCCCATGTATCGCCTCAATCCGCCGCCGGAATATCCGGGTATCGCAAAAAAGAGAGGACTCGAAGGAACCGTTATCCTGGACGTTTTCGTGGAAATAACCGGGGAAGTGAGGGAGTTAAGCGTGTATCAGCCGAGCGGCCATCCGGTTCTGGACAGAGCGGCTTTGGCCTCGGTTCGGAGGTGGCTCTTTGAACCGGGCATGAAAGGAGACAAACCGGTTGCCATGTGGGTCCGGGTTCCGATCCGGTTTCGCCTGGAGTGACTTAAAACGATTTGCTTAATTTAATCGTCAATATTTTAACTTATCCGATTTCTCTTCATAAGGATTTATATTCACGGCACAAACCTTCAATTCCGGAATCTTAGCCACCGGATCAAGAGCGGCGATGGTCAGTTCGTTTGCCGCCGCTTCAGCAAAATGGAACGGCATAAACACAGTTCCGGCAAGCGGCATTTTTGATACTTTCACCTTCACCTTCACACTGCCGCGGCGAGACGAAACCTCACAATATGATCCATCCTTTAACCCCATACTCTCCGAGTCCAATGGATTTATTTCGATATAAGCCTCCGGCACGTGCTCATCAATCGGGCGCGACCGTCGTGTCATCGTTCCCGTATGGTAGTGGTAAAGCATGCGTCCTGTTGTAAGGATAAGCGGATATTGTTCATCAGTCATCTCATGCGGATCACGGTATTCCACACTGTGGAACAACCCTTTGCCCCTTGTGAATTGCTTTGTATGCAGTATCGGAGTCCCAGGATGTTCTTTGTCCGGGCAAGGCCAACATATATTTTCCGCTTCGATTTTTTTAAAACTCACTCCTCCGTAGATGGGAGTAACCGATGCAACTTCATTCATGATCTCGCCCGGCATGCTGTAACGCATTTCGTACCCGAGCCGCTGAGAGACATCGCATATAATTTCCCAGTCCTGCCTGCTCTCTCCCATGGGGGAGATCGCCCTGCGCACCCTCTGAATGCGTCTTTCCGTATTCGTAAATGTTCCGTCCTTTTCGGCAAAGGATACTGCCGGAAGCACAACATCCGCAAGTTCGGCGGTTTCCGTCATAAAAATATCCTGCACAACCAGAAATTCGAGATTCTTTAGCCCCTCACGGACATGTCTGATATTGGGATCGGATACCATCGGGTTCTCTCCCATGATATACAGGGCTTTCAAATCACCGTTTGCCGCCGCATCCATCATCTCTACAACAGTAAGCCCGGGCGTCTCGGGCAGCCTTACCTTCCACGCGTTTTCAAATTTCTCTCTCGCCTTGCTGTCGGTCACCTTTTGATACCCCGGATAGACGTCCGGAAGCGCGCCCATATCACATGAGCCCTGAACATTGTTCTGTCCGCGCAAAGGGTTTACGCCGGCGCCGGGCTTTCCGATGTTTCCGGTAAGCATCGCCAGATTCGCCGTGGAGAGCACATTGTCCGTGCCCGTGGTATGTTGTGTTATCCCCATCGAATAAATAATAGTCGCCCGATCCGCACCCGCGTAAATCCGCGCCGCACGCTTAAGGCTCTCTGCCGGAATACCCGTGATTTTCTCTGCGTATTTCGGAGTGTATTTTTTCACCGTCTTTGCAAATTCTTCAAATCCCTCACAACGGCTTTCGATAAACTCCCTGTTCCACAAACCTTCTTCGATAATCACATTCATGAATCCGTTGAGCCAGGCCACATCCGTACCGGGTTTTTGCCGTAAGTGCATTTCCGCGATATCGCATAACGGAATGCGCCTTGGTTCGACAACGATAAGTTTTGCACCCCTCTTCACGGCGCGTTTAATGACCAGAGCGATGATCGGATGCGTTTCCGTCGTGTTGGAACCGGTAACGAGAATCACATCCGCCTCGCCGATATCTTTGATGGTGTTGGTCATTGCGCCGGAGCCGAAGGCCCGCGCAAGGCCGGCAACAGTCGACGCATGGCACAGCCGGGCGCAGTGATCAACATTATTCGTCCCTATCGCGGCGCGCATGAATTTTTGGAAGAGAAAATTCTCCTCGTTTGTGCATTTTGCCGACGCCAGCCCGGCGATGCTGTTAGCGCCGTATTGTTTTTTGATTTTCGAAAGGTTCTCCGCAACCGTATCCAACGCCTCGTCCCATGTCGCCTTTTGAAATTTCCCCTCTTTTTTAATCATCGGCGTTGTCAAACGGTCCGGGCTGTTAATGAATCCATATCCGAATCTGCCTTTTACGCATAGGGCGATGCCGTTTACAGGCGCTTTCTTATTCGAGCCGACCTTCACGACCGTGTTGTTTTTTACGCTTAAATCGAACTGACATCCGCAACCGCAGTAAGGGCACGTCGTTGTCACCTTGCTGAGTTCCCATTCTCTGCCGGCGCCCACGGCGTCTTTTTCCATCAAAGCGCCGGTTGGACATGATGCCACGCAGTTGCCGCAGAATACGCAATTCGCCTCTTTCATGGAGGAATTCAGGGGAGTGGAAATCATGGTATTAAAACCGCGCTGCACAAAATCAATGATATGATCGCCTTGAATTTCAGCGCACGTGCGCACACATCTGCCGCAAAGAATACACTTGTTATAATCACGAATATAAAACGGATTGTCCTTATAAACGGGGTAATCATATTTTTGCACGTCTTTAAACCGTGTTTCTTTAACACCCATTTCATAACAGTACTTTTGCAGCTTGCACGTCCCCGCTTCCTGGCAGGTCATACAGTCCAGAGGATGTGCCGAAAGAAGCAGATCGAGCACGAGTCGCCGCGCCCGCAGAACGCGCTCGCTATCAGTGACAACCTTCATATCCGGTGCAATTTTCACAGTGCACGACGGCATTAGCGCCCGCGCACCCTCTACTTCCACAACGCATATTCGGCACGCCCCGGTCGGTGCCAGATAGCTCGCGTGACAAAGGTGCGGCACGGAGACTCCGTTCGCCTTCGCCGCCTCCAGTATCGTCATTCCCTCATCGGCTATGGCTGATTTCCCGTTTAAAGAAAATTTGATCTCCGACATGATTTATCCTCTCCTTCATTTAAGAAATTACCACAGCATCAAAAGGGCAAACCGTATAACATGTACCGCATTTGGTACACTTTGCCTGTATGATTTGGTGAATTTCCTTCTTTTCTCCCGAAATAGCCTCTGCAGGGCAAGATTCGGCGCACTTGTGGCACTTTTTGCATAGCTCTTCGTTAACCATGTATGTCAACAATGATTTGCATTTGAGCGCAGGACATTTTTTGTCGTTGATATGCACCCTATACTCATCACTGAAATATTTCAATGTTGTGATCACGGGATTAGGCGCCGTCTGCCCGAGTCCGCATAGAGAAGAATCCCCAACCGTTTCGGCGGTTTCCTTGAGCAATTCGAGATCTTCCATCCTTCCCTTCCCCTCGGTAATCCTTGTCAATATTTCCATCATCCGCTTCGTCCCCATTCGGCAGGGAACACATTTTCCACATGATTCGCTTTGCGTGAAAGTCATGAAGTACTTCGCTATATCCACGATGCATGTGGTTTCATCCATTATAATCAACCCGCCGCTCCCCATGATCGCTCCAACTTTCGCCAGCGATTCATAATCGATCGGTAAATCAAGATATTCCGACGGGATGCATCCGCCGGAAGGGCCGCCGGTAAGGGCGGCTTTGAACTTCTTTCCTTCCGGAATACCGCCGCCTACG
>MGQD01000093.1:11232-12515 GCA_001797695.1 Deltaproteobacteria bacterium RBG_13_49_15
ATCAACATGCCTTCAAGCACAGCATGGGGATCACCCTCCAGCACAGCGCGATCCATGAACGCGCCCGGATCACCCTCGTCGGCATTGCATACAAGATATTTCTTTTCCCGCTGTTCCTTGAGCGCAAATCTCCACTTCAGTCCGGTAGGGAATCCGGCGCCGCCGCGCCCCCTCAGCCCCGAGCGAACGACCATCTCTACCACTTCTTCAGGCTTCATCTTTATCAACGTTTTCGCTATGGCCGCGTATCCGTTGTTGACAATGTAATCCTCGATCCTGGTGGGTTCAATTTTTCCGCAGTTTTTCAAAACGATTTTCTTCTGGTTCTTATAAAAAGGAACATCTTTCTCCTTTACAATTCTTTTTCCCGTTTGCGGGTCAACATAAAGAAGTCTCTTCACCACCTTCCCTTTTATCAGCGTCTCCTGCACGATTTCCGTCACATCCTTAGGCGTCAGCCGGGTATAGAAAATGTTCGCCGGTTCCACTACCACAACAGGGGACATGGAACAGAACCCGTGACATCCTGTCTCCAGCAGCGTCACCTTCTTGGCCAGCTTCTTCCGTTTAAGTTCATCTCTTAATGCTTCCACGACCATGTCCGCACCCTTTGCCTTACAACCTGTCATGCATACTCTCACCACGGTGCGGCCAGGGTCGATCTTCTTCTTAAGTGTTTCCCTTAAATTCTCAAGATTTTTAATGCTTTCTAAACGCTTCATTCTTTACTCCCCCGTTTCGGAAATCCCGTTTTCCTTTTCAGCTTTCGAATATTTGCGCGTTATCTTCCGCACTGTCTTTGGCGTTTGCGTCCCGTAATAATCTTTGTCGATCATTACCGCAGGCGCGAGAAAGCATGTTCCCAGGCATGCCACTGTCTCCAGTTGAAACTGCATATCCTTCGTGCAATTTCCGGCTTCAGCGTCCAGATGGTCTTCCATCGCCTGGAGGACCCTTGCTGACCCTTTTACATGACATGCAGTGCCCTGGCATACTTTAATTGTATGTTTTCCGCGAGGCTTAAGATAAAACTGGGCATAGAAGGTAACTACTCCATATACATGGCTGAATGGGATCCTTAGCCCCTCGGCGATGCCCTTCAGCGTCTCCGGCGCCAGATAGCCAAAGGTATCTTGAGCCTCCTGAAGCACCGGGATCAGCGCTCCCGGAACCCCACGATACTTTTCAAGAACGCTGTTTAGCCGTTCGTCTTCCATCACTTATTCTCCCTTCAATAAATTAGACATAAGAACTTCCGGAGATCGGCTTCAACGAAAATAACA
>MGQD01000094.1:0-8504 GCA_001797695.1 Deltaproteobacteria bacterium RBG_13_49_15
GTCATATTCAAGCGGAATTAAGGAAGCCCGGTTGAAAGGAAATAGAGAGAGGGATGCGCTTCTTTCCGATGCCTCGGCAAAAGAAAAAGAGATTATCGGGAAGATCAATCAGCGGGCCAGGGAAGAGCTGGCCGGCCTGAAAGAGAAAATTGCAAAGGATGCCGTGGAAATCAGAAAAGTGTTGGAGAAAGACGTTGGGAGTCATGCCGAAGCGATTGCACAAAAAATTCTTGGGAGGGCTGTCTGATGAATCGTTCTATGGCTTCTATAAAGCAGGGGATGCTCAAAACGATAAAGCTAGGAGCGGTGATATTCGGTTTCCTGCTGATCCTAAGTGCCGGGAACGTTCCAGCGTCTTCCGAAGGCGGCCATGGAGAGGAGAGCGCCCCTAAAGGATGGGTGGCGACGGATACTTATCGGGTGTTGAACTTTGCAGCACTTGCTGTCGCTCTCTTTTTAATTTTGCGAAAACCATTTTCCCAGGCGCTCGGAGATCGGATTAAAGGGATAAAGGAACAGCTCAGCGATCTGGAAGAGAAAAAGAAGGCGGCTGAGCTGGAATTGGCTCAGTTCAATCAGAAGCTTGCCAATCTGGAAAAAGAGGCGAATGCGATCATCGATCAGTACAAAAAACAGGGAGAAGAAGCCAGAGCCAAAATCCTGAAAGAAGCGGAATCGGCAGCCGAGAAACTTCAGGAGCAGGCGCGCCGGAATATGGAATACGAACTCAAAGGCGCTTCCTTAAAACTTCAGGCTGAGATATTTGAGAAAGCGATGGCCAAAGCCGAATCCATTATTAAAAATAAAATCTCATCTCAGGATCAGGATCGACTAATCGATGATTACTTGAAAAAAGTGGAGGCACAGTGAAGAATCTGGCAATAGCAAGGCGTTATGCCAAAGCACTTCTTATAATTGGAAAGGAAGATGGGCGGGCTGAAGCCTACCGGGAGGAACTCAACCGGATTGCCGGTCTCATTTCAAAAGAAAAAACGCTCGAACAGGCGATCACCAACCCGCTGTATGATGCCTCAGAAAGGAAAACGGTTTTAGAAAAAATTATCGATAAACTGGGCATTTCAAAGGTTGTACGGTCATTTCTGATTCTGATATTCGAAAAAGGGCGATTCGGGTTACTAACCGATATTGTTGAATTTTACCGGAAGCTGGCGGATGAGCTCAAAGGGATTGCCCGGGCCAGCGTTATTTCCGCGACGGCGATATCCGCAGAGACAGAGAAAAAAATTAGGGCGACCCTTTCAAAGATGACAGCAAAAAATGTCATTCTTGATATTAAAGAGGATCCGAAATTGATTGGGGGGATTGTAACCAGAGTTGGAGATATGGTTTTGGATGGGAGCATTAGAACTCAGTTAATTAATATGAGAGAATCCTTAAAAAGGGGTGAGGGTGTCTGATGGAATTACGAGCTGAAGAAATTAGTCAAATTATTAAGGAACAGATCACGGATTTCGATAAAAAAGTGGAGCTGAGTGAGACCGGAACTGTTCTGTCCGTCGGTGATGGAATCGCCAGAGTATACGGCCTTGAGAAAGTCATGGCCCTGGAGCTGGTGGAATTCCCGGGCGGCATCCTGGGATTGGTTTTAAACCTCGAAGAAGACAACGTAGGTGTGGCAGTCATGGGAGAAGACATCCACATCAAAGAGGGGGACATCGTCAAGCGAACGAAACGGATTGCGGAGGTCCCGGTCGGAGAGGCGGTTTTGGGACGCGTCGTTTCGGCGGTAGGGGAACCTCTCGACGGAAAAGGCCCGATTGATGCCAAGGAATTCCGTCGCGTTGAGATGGTGGCTCCCGGAGTTATCCAGCGAAAAAGCGTGCATGAACCCTGCTATACGGGTCTCAAAGCCATCGATGCCATGACACCGGTTGGCCGGGGTCAGCGAGAACTGATCATCGGCGACCGTCAGATCGGAAAAACTGCTATTGCCGTCGATGCCATCCTGGCGCAAAAAAATACGGACATCTATTGCATTTACGTGGCTTGCGGGCAGAAGAAGTCCACCGTGGCTCAGGTTCATGCGATCCTGGAAAAATACGGCGCTATGGAATATACCACAATAGTGGCCGCATGCGCCAGCGACCCGGCGACGCTTCAATACATTGCTCCCTATGCCGGTTGCGCCATGGGCGAGTATTTCAGAGACAAGGGACAGCATGCATTGATCATTTACGATGATCTATCAAAACAGGCGGTGGCCTATCGCCAGGTATCGCTGCTTCTCAGGCGGCCGCCGGGACGCGAAGCTTTCCCCGGAGACATTTTCTATAACCACTCCCGATTGCTGGAACGGGCATCTAAACTGGCCGATAATGCTCCCCAGCTTGCTCCTGAAAGATATACGGCAGGCGCCGGTTCATTGACGGCACTTCCTATCATAGAAACCCAGGCCGGCGACGTGTCGGCATATATTCCCACCAATGTCATTTCCATTACCGACGGCCAGATCTACCTTGAGCCCGGCCTCTTTTTTGCAGGTGTCCGGCCGGCAATCAACGTAGGCCTCTCGGTATCCCGGGTAGGCGGATCGGCGCAGGTCAAGGCCATGAAACAGGTGGCGGGTACCCTGCGGCTGGACATGGCCCAGTATCGGGAACTGGAAGCTTTTGCCGCATTTGGAAGCGATCTCGATGCGGCAACCCGAAAACAGCTCACACGGGGGCAACGACTTGTCGAAATTTTAAAGCAGCCTCAGTATCAGCCGCTTTCCATGGAAAAACAGGTTGCAATTCTATTTGCCGGCACGAGGGGCTTCCTGGATGAACTCCCCATTAACGTGCTCGCCAAATATGAAGCAGGTCTTTATCAATTCATCGAGGAACGGTATCCCCAGATCTTTAAAGGGTTGGCTGAAAAGCAAGTAATTACGGATGAACTGGATTCGTTGATGAAAAAGGCCTACACCGAGTATGGAGAGGAATTCAAGGATACGATCAAACTGTAAAGCCGGCGCTTGTGTCGCTGATCCGTGGATTCAAAATTAAAATTGCGACTTGGATTGAACTTGATACAGGTGACATAGGAACCAAATTGTATGGCAAAGCTTAAGGATATCAAACGAAAGATCTCTGCGGTTAAAAAAACCAAGCAGATCACCAAGGCAATGAATATGGTCGCTGCCTCCAGACTTCGGGGCGCCCAAAGTGCGATGGAATCGTTCCGCCCTTATGCGAGTAAGTTTGGAGAAGTTCTTGGAAGCCTTGCCCGGAGAGCAGGGGAGGAGGCCGGCAGTTCTCTGCTCACTCCCCGCGAAGAGGTAAAGAAGATTCATCTTATTCTGTGCACATCCGACCGGGGTCTTTGCGGCGGGTTTAACGCCAACCTCATCGCAAAAGCCGTCTCCTTTATCGAACAAAAAAGGAAGCAACATATCGATGTATCGCTTACCAGCTTCGGCAAGAAAGGACGCGACTGGTGCCGAAAGATCGGCCTCCCCACGGTCAAGGCTCATGTGGGGATTGTTGGGAGCAGGTTCGGTTTCAACGTTGCTTCTGCATCGGGACATGAGCTGATTGATGGATTTTTGAAAGGTGAATATGATGAAGTCCATATCATTTTTGCCGAATTTATCAGCATGGCCAGACAGACACCTCACACAAAGCAGCTCCTTCCGATACCCCCCCTCGTCATCGCAGAGGAATTGAAGGAAGCCAAGGGGAGTGCTTATTTGGCCGAGCACATTTGCGAACCTTCAGCCGATGAAGTCCTGGGAGAGATGCTTCCCAGAAGCATCTATGTTCAGCTCTATAGCGCCTTGCTGGAAACGTCAACCAGCGAACATGCAGCCAGAATGGCGGCGATGGATAACGCAACAAAAGCATGTAATGATATGATGGGCAGCCTGACGCTGGCCTATAATAAGGCGCGGCAGGCGGCTATTACGGCTGAATTAATGGATATTGTCGGTGGCGCCGAGGCTCTTAAAGGATAAAATAGAAGATTAATTTTCGCATATCGCTTGATAGGAGGTCTGTCGATGGGAGAAAACGTAGGTAAAATTGTGCAGGTGATAGGACCTGTTGTCGATGTCGAATTCGAACAGGGGAATCTGCCGACGATCTATACGGCGCTTCTTATTACCAATCCCTCAATTAACGACGAGCCGGATAATCTGGTAGTTGAAGTTGCCCAGCACCTTGGAGATAATGTGGTTCGAACTATTGCCATGGATGTTACGGACGGCTTGGTGCGCGGACAACCGGTGAAGGATACCGGCAAAGAGATTGTCATGCCGGTCGGAGCGGCCGGACTGGGTCGGGTTCTCAACGTGGTCGGTCGGCCGGTTGACGGCCTGGGACCGGTCAGCATGGAGAAGACGCTTCCCATTCACCGGGCGGCCCCGAAATTCACGGAACAGGATACCACCGTTCGCGTTTTGGAAACCGGCGTTAAAGTCATCGATCTTTTGGTTCCCTTCCCCCGCGGTGGGAAAATGGGAATGTTCGGTGGAGCGGGAGTGGGTAAAACCGTCATCATGATGGAGATGGTTCACAATATCGCCATGCAGCACGGCGGTATTTCCGTATTTGCCGGTGTGGGAGAGCGGACCCGTGAAGGAAACGACCTCTACCATGAAATGAAAGCTTCCGGGGTTTTGCCGAAGGCCGCATTGATTTACGGTCAGATGACCGAGCCGCCCGGTGCAAGGGCGAGGGTAGCGCTCTCGGCATTGACCGCGGCGGAATATTTTAGGGATGAAGAAGGGCAGGATGTGCTAATCTTCATAGATAACATCTTCCGGTTTACCCAGGCCGGTTCCGAGGTTTCAGCCCTTTTGGGACGCATGCCTTCCGCAGTCGGATATCAGCCGACATTGGCGGTCGACTTGGGGGAATTGCAGGAACGGATCACATCGACCGATAAAGGATCTATTACCGCCGTGCAGTGCGTTTACGTTCCAGCGGATGACCTCACCGACCCCGCTCCGGCAACGACGTTTGCCCATTTGGATGGAACCGTCGTTTTGTCACGTCAGATCGTGGAACTCGGGATTTATCCGGCGGTGGACCCTCTCGATTCAACATCCCGCATCCTGGATGCCAGCTATATCGGTGAAGAGCATTACCGGACATCCAGACAGGTTCAGCAGATTCTTCAGAAATACAAGGAACTTCAGGATATTATCGCCATTCTCGGAATGGAAGAGCTTCCGGATGAAGACAAGATCACGGTAGCGCGTGCCAGAAAGATTCAACGTTTCTTGTCTCAACCCTTCCATGTTGCGGAGGCCTTCACGGGTAAAAAAGGGGCTTATGTAAAAATTGAAGACACCGTTCGGGGATTCAAGGAAATCTGCGACGGCAAACACGATGATTTGCCCGAGCAGGCGTTTTACATGGTCGGAGGAATTGAAGAGGCCGTTGAAAAAGCCCGGCAAATGGCCGAAGTTAAATAATAAGAGGGTCGATCATGGCGGAAAAAAATATCAGACTGGAAGTGGTTACCCCTGATAAAATCGTTGTGGATGAAGAAGCACGGATCGTAATGGCCCCTGGCAGTTTGGGGGAATTCGGCGTTCTAGTCGGCCATACTCCTTTTTTAACAACATTAAAAATCGGGGCGATGCATTATCAGGATGCTCAAGGGAAGGAACGCTGGATTTTCATCAACGGCGGATTTGCCGAAGCTCTTCCCGATAAGGTGACGATTTTAACCGAGTCGGCGGAGAGAAGAAAAGACATCGATATGGCACGAGCGCAGGCGGCGCTTGATCGTGCCCAAAAGAGGCTGGCCGAAGAGGGGAAAAAGGCGGATGTCGACTTTTTAAGGGCAAAAGCAGCCCTGGAACGGGCGCTTTATCGGTTGAAGCTGGCTCAGACCAGGGGAAGCGGTCATTAGGATCCGGTTTCCCGGCGTCCTACGAAAGAAAACAATTTCAACCCGATTGATTCAGAAAAGGGGTAAACCGTTTCGGTTTATCCCTTTTTTTTCGAAAGAAGTTAACCGATGTTTTAAGCCGATCGGGACTTAATAGAGAGCATAGAATATGAACATTGATCGGAAAAAAATCGCCGCCATTATCTTAGCTGCCGGCTTGGGGAAGCGGATGAAGTCTAAAAAAGCAAAAGTGCTTCATGAAATTCTCGGCAAGCCGATGGTGATGTATGTGGTTGAAGCCGCAAAACAGGTGGTGGGTGAAAACATTGTCGTAGTGGTAGGCAACCAGGCCGAGGAAGTCCGGAATACGATTCTCAAATACACGTTTGCCGTTTTTGCCGTTCAGGAAGCTCAACTTGGAACCGGGCACGCTGTTCTATCGGCCATGCCGTATCTGCCGCAAGAAACCGAGCATGTCATTATTATGTGCGGGGATGTGCCGCTGTTGAGAGCGGAAACCATGGAGGCCCTTCTGGAAGATCATATCCGAGAAAATAGGGATTTAAGCCTGCTGGGAGCTCAATTGGAAACACCTGCCGGATACGGACGGATCCTTTTTGACGGCGAGGGGTCTCTTTCCCGGATCATCGAAGAAGCGGATGCTACTGAAAAACAACGGAAAATCAATGTCGTCAATGCCGGGACCTACTGTGCCAGGCGTTCGTTTCTTTCGGAAACTTTGGGAAAAATCCGGACGGACAATGTGCAAGGGGAATTTTACTTTACGGATATCATTCAGATCGCATATTGTGATCGGAAACGGATCGGGGCGGTTATCGGATGCGATCCGATCGAAGTGATCGGCATCAACACTTATCGGGAACTGGAAGTCGTAGAAGGAGTGATGAAAAAGAAGCTGATAAAAAACTTGACTTAGTAGCATAGAAACGGATAAAATCATTAAATAAACGAGGAAATATGCCGGATACAAGAAATATATTGGGTCAATTTGATGAAATCGAAAAGAAGCTTGAAAAGCTGATGGGGGTACTGAAATCCCTCGAAGAAAGCAATCTGGATCTGAAAAACACCAACGAACGACTGAAGGAGGAGCTTCAGAAAAAGATCGAATCCGAGTCCAGTTATATCAGAGAAAGAGAAGTGATTCGATCCAAGATTGACGGCATTCTGATGAAACTTGAGGATATTTCAGAAGCTTCGCGATGATTTCCGTGAAAATGGGGTAAGGAAAAGGAATCGTTCATTTCCGTGCAGCAACTGGTTACCATAGAGCTTTTTGGACAGACGTTCACCTTTACATCGGAGTCCGAGGCGATCGGCGCCAAGGATGTTGTTGATTTTCTGGTTCGTGAAGTGACGAAGGTCGAAAAGCAGCTTAAAAATCAAAGTGCACACATATCAAAACTTGTCATTTTGCTTCTCGCGGCACTCAATATCGTCAATGAACACATGGAGTTGAAAAAAAACCATTCGATTCTCCTTGAGAATATTTCCAGCCGATCCGAAGATCTTCTTCAATTGCTGGATAATCGCGTGAAGTCAAACCCGTCTAAGATGATGCAAGTTGAGATATCGTGATGTCATTTTCCATTTTTAAATGATTTCCTTGCCCATGCACACCCCGTAACGGCCGTCACCGGCATCGCTTAAATATCCTCGCCACCCACAGGCTCTTTATGTTGAGTTGCCTGATCGGATCATTGTCATCCAGAAGAAAGTTTCGTTAATGGGGAACCGGTTGATCGGGAATGGAAACGGATCACCGGAAAAAGAGACAATTATTATTTGAAAGCGAGTGACCTGAGGAGACAACAATGAACGGATTCGACATCATCATCGGGCTTGTTGCCTTCGGCATCGGCTTTCTGATCGCTTTTTACGTAAAAGGGCGGCTGGTTGCTGAAAAAGAACGGACAGCCGCAAATGAATCCAGGCGGATTATTGAAGAGGCGAATCGAAAGGCTGAAAGCCTGTTAAAAGAGGCAAAGATTGAGGTTAAAGACCGGCTCCTGAAAATCAAAGCGGATTTCGAAGCCGAAACTCAAGAGATACGGAATGAATTGAAGCAGAAGGAGCTTCGGTTAACCCAGAAAGAGGAGCATATCGACAAGAAAACGGAGCAGCTCGAACAAAAGGATGAAGAGCTTATCCAAAAAGAAAAAAGTGTGATTCAAAAAGAAGAGGCTATCAGAGAAAATGAACAAAGATACCGGGTTTTAATCGACCAGCAAAAACGACAGCTTGAGCGGATATCGGGATTAACGGCGGAACAGGCCAAAGAGCTGCTGCTCAGGGCGATGGAGAACGAAGCCCGATACGAAGGGGCCAAGCTCATCAAGCGGATCGAAACCGAAACCAAGGAAGAGGCGGATAAAAAGGCCAAAAAGATCATTGCCACGGCCATCCAGCGATATGCAGGAGACTATGTTGCTGAAAGGACCGTTTCAGTCGTCCCGCTTCCCAACGATGAGATGAAAGGGCGCATCATCGGAAGGGAAGGAAGGAATATCCGGGCACTGGAAGCGGCTACCGGCATCGATTTAATTATTGATGACACCCCTGAAGCGGTGATTCTGTCCGGTTTCAATCCGGTTCGGAGGGAAGTTGCAAGGTTGACACTGACCCGCCTGATTGCAGACGGA
>MGQD01000094.1:8576-11573 GCA_001797695.1 Deltaproteobacteria bacterium RBG_13_49_15
GCAGGAGAGCAGGCAGCCTTTGACCTGGGGATACACGGCATTAACAAAGAACTCGTTAAATATATCGGAATGCTTAAATTTCGAACCAGCTATTCTCAGAATGTTTTGCAGCACAGCATTGAGGTCGGCTTTTTAACCGGGATCATGGCTGCCGAACTGGGACTCAATCAGAAGCTGGCCAGACGAATCGGGCTGTTGCATGATATCGGAAAAGCAGTCGACCACGAGGTTGAAGGGCCGCATGCATTGATCGGGTCTAAACTTGCCAAAAAGTTTGGCGAAGCGCCTAAAGTCGTTCACTCCATTTCAGCCCATCATGAGGATGTTCCTCCAGATACGGTTTATGCACTTCTGGTTCAGGCGGCTGACGGCTTATCGGGGGCCAGACCCGGCGCCAGGAAAGAGCTTCTTGAAAATTACATTAAGCGGCTGGAAGACCTGGAAAACATTG
Source organism: Deltaproteobacteria bacterium RBG_13_49_15 (assembly GCA_001797695.1). GTDB lineage: Bacteria > Desulfobacterota > Desulfobacteria > Desulfobacterales > UBA2156 > RBG-13-49-15. Next base: position 9,028 of record MGQD01000094.1, read on the forward strand.
CCAACTCCTTTCCGGGAGTGGCCAACTCCTATGCCATACAGGCAGGACGAGAAATCCGGATTATCGTGGAGAGCGATATGGTATCAGATGAGGATTCCGTATTGCTCAGCAAGGACGTGGTGAAAAAAATTGAGGAGTCGCTTTCATTCCCGGGGCAGATCAAGGTTACCGTCATTCGGGAAACCAGAGCCGTGCAATATGCAAATAAGTGAGGTGAAGGAACATGAGCAATATTCTTACCGTTCTTAAAGGACGGGGGTTTATTGATCAACAAACGCATGAACGGGAACTCGAAGAATATCTCGAGTCCGGAGACGTGACCTGCTACATCGGATTTGATCCGACCGCAGACAGCCTGCATGTCGGAAGTCTGGTGCCGATCATGTCCTTAGCCCATATGCAGAGGGAGGGGTGTCGGCCCATCGCTCTTGTCGGCGGCGGCACCGGACTTGTCGGCGATCCCAGCGGAAAGACCGAAATGCGGAAAATGCTGACGATCGATATGATTGAAAAGAATGCCTCAAAAATAAAGAGCCAGCTTTCCCGGTTTCTCGATTTTAGCCATGGGAAGGCCCTCTTGCTCAACAACGCCGATTGGTTGACAGTGTTGGAATATATTCCGTTTTTAAGGGATATCGGACGCCATTTCAGCGTGAACCGGATGATCAAGGCGGAAAGCTGCCGGTTGAGGCTCGATTCAGAGGAAGGATTGAGCTTCATCGAATTTAACTACATGGTATTGCAGGCTTATGACTTTCTAGTGCTTTACGATCGATACGGATGCAGGCTTCAAATGGGTGGAAGCGATCAGTGGGGAAACATTGTGGCGGGAGTTGACCTCATAAGGAGGATGCGACAGGGGAGCGCTTTTGGAATCACATTTCCGCTCATTACCACGTCAAGCGGCGCTAAGATGGGGAAGACGGCAAAGGGCGCGGTTTGGTTGAACTCCGAAAAAACAACCCCTTACGACTATTATCAGTATTGGATAAATACTGAGGATGGCGATGTTGCCCGGTTCCTATCCCTATTTACCTTTCTGCCCATGGAGGAAATTGATGCGGCAAAAGGGCTTCAGGGGGCGGATTTAAACGGAGCCAAGGCGGTACTCGCATTTGAGGCAACCCGTCTGGCGCATGGCCGGGATGCGGCCGCTAATGCGTTTCATGCAGGAGTCGATATGTTCGGGCCCCCTAAGCTTCCGGCAGGGCTTTTTCCATCGAGCCGCATACCGACAAGCAAAGAAAAAATGATCGATGATATCATCCCGAGCGCTTCCATGAAAATCGAACAATTCACAACGGGAATCCCTGCTTTTAAACTGTTAAACATGCTCGGAATAGCTTCGTCGGGCGGCGCCGCCCGGAGGTTGATTGAACAAGGAGGCGCATACCTGAACGGCCGCAGGCTGGATGCGTTCGATTATCCGGTTACTGAAAAGGACGCCGTGAATGGAGAAATCTTGCTGAGATCCGGGAAAAAACGTTTTTTTAAAATAAAATTAAAAAATTAAAAAATTTTTCTTGACATAAGCAAAAATAAATAATAAAAGTATTCTTTTCGACTGGTTATTTCCTCGGAAAGAACAAGTCGTAAAAAAAGGCCAAAAGATCTTCTTGACAATCGACAATTTTTGACCTATGATCTTTATAAAATGGGATAATGTTTTCCTTATCCATCATGCCGTAAGGCTGTTTGATCTTTGAAAACTAAATAGTGACTCCGAGTCGGGTCCTAACGAAAACGGATGCTCCTTTAATGGGAGCGTTCCAATACTTAATTGGAGAGTTTGATCCTGGCTCAGAATGAACGCTGGCGGCGTGCTTAACACATGCAAGTCGCACGAGAACTCTTTAGCTTGCTAAAGATAGTAAAGTGGCGCACGGGTGAGTAACGCGTAGGTAATCTCCCTCCAAACCTGGAATAACCCCGCGAAAGCGGGGCTAATACCGGATATTATCCCTAGAACTACGGTTTTTGGGATCAAAGGTGGCCTCTACACGTAAGCTATCATTTGGAGATGAGCCTGCGTACCATTAGCTTGTTGGTAAGGTAACGGCTTACCAAGGCTTCGATGGTTAGCTGGTCTGAGAGGATGATCAGCCACACTGGAACTGACACACGGTCCAGACTCCTACGGGAGGCAGCAGTGAGGAATTTTGCGCAATGGGCGAAAGCTTGACGCAGCAACGCCGCGTGAGTGATGAAGGCCTTCGGGTCGTAAAGCTCTGTCAAGTGGGAAGAATCTGTATCATGCCAATACCATGATGCATTGACGGTACCACTGAAGGAAGCACCGGCTAACTCCGTGCCAGCAGCCGCGGTAATACGGAGGGTGCAAGCGTTATTCGGAATTATTGGGCGTAAAGAGCGCGTAGGCGGTCTCTTAAGTCAGGTGTGAAAGCCCGGGGCTTAACCCCGGAAGTGCATTTGAAACTAGGAGACTTGAGTATGGGAGAGGGAAGTGGAATTCCTGGTGTAGCGGTGAAATGCGTAGATATCAGGAGGAACACCGGTGGCGAAGGCGACTTCCTGGACCAATACTG
>MGQD01000095.1:0-963 GCA_001797695.1 Deltaproteobacteria bacterium RBG_13_49_15
CATGCCGATGGCATTTTCCGGGCAACCGCTGGCACATAAGGCGCATCCGAAGCACCTGTCGAGATTCACAACGGGAATATTCTGCTCACCCATGGTAATCGCTTCGGAGAGACAGCGTCCGATGCAGATTTCACAGGCGGTGCATACCTCCGGGTCGATTCGGGGCTGAAACCCTGAGTTGAACACCCATCCGGGTTTGGGCTGCTGCAGAACTTTTTTGACGACTTCGCAGTGCCACCGGTCGCAGTTGCACATAAAATCGATTTCGTCGGTGGTGTTGCGGCTCATGTGCAGGAGGCCGGCTTCTTCGCACCTATCCAGCAGGTTTATCGCCTCGGTTTTAGAGAGTTTCCTTCCTCCCAATCGCTCAATCATAAACTCGGCGGCTTTTCCGAACCACATGCACACCTCCATCGGCATGCCATGGGTGTCTTCATTGCGCAGATGGGCGGTGTGGCGGCAATAACAGGTTCCCACGCCTACGGTGTCGTACCGGTCGATGTAGGTGGCGGCTTGATCATAGGTGTGAATGACATTTCCGGCCCGGATGGTTTTTGCGATTGGGATCACCCGGGTTGATGGATACTTGATCCGATCAACCCCTTTCACCGCATCGAAAGCCTTTTTATAGGCCTGAATTCCTTGGGCGATCTTTCGATCGCGCTCCGTAATCCTTCCTGGAAGAAATTGATACTCGAAGATCCCGGGCATGAAGGGAACACCCCTGTAGTAACGGGTCCCTTCCTCGATGAAAGTGGCACAAAGGCCCTGATCCGCCATGGTTTCTAAAATGGATTGAATCTCTTTTTCATCGCGGTTCATCTGATGCGCCAACTCTGCGGCGGTGATCGGCTTTCTGGGCAGGGCATTGTTGATTTCAGCCTGTTGGGGTGTGAAGAGTACCTCCATCAGGGTGTAGAATTCAGGGATATCCAAGCCCGAATAGGGTCCTCCGCGGCTTTG
>MGQD01000095.1:983-2599 GCA_001797695.1 Deltaproteobacteria bacterium RBG_13_49_15
GATATACCGGATGTGTCATGGCGATCCTCCTGGGTTTTCGGTAAGTGGTCAAACCTATACCATGAGCGCAAATCGGTTTGCAACGGGTGAACTCATCGTGCAGGGCTGATCCAAAAAAGCAGGCTCGCGGATATGATTACATTACCCGAACGTTTTAAATGCTTTTTCGAACATGTTGAAATTAAGGCTGAGGGGCCCGTGTTCCGGGTAGCGTCCAGAATGACAATGCTGGGGAAGAATTGATGATAAACTTTTGCTTCACTTTCAGAAGGCTTTTCTGATATCAACATAATTTCCCCTAAATTGAGGTTTCCGGCAAAAAGAGGCATCAAAGGAGGCTGTCGTGTTCGGATTCATCGTGGTTTTCATATTCATTCTATTTTTTGTGCTGATGATTGTCGTCAAAGATAAAAACCGTCTATTAAAAATCATTAAAGTTTTCCTCATCTTTATCCTGGGCGGTCTGGTTATTGCAGGAGGCGGCAGCATCGTTTCGGGAATGCTCGAGACCTTTCAAGGGAAAATGGACGCAGCACAGGCTCTTCTACAGATTATTATGGGTTTTCTATTTATCGCCGTTGGAGGAATCCCGCTTTATCTCTATTTTATTTCAAGGGCGGTCGACATAAGAAAACTTGAGAGACGGAAAAAGAAGTATCCGGATGCTCCGTGGATGTGGGTGGATCACTGGTCGACAAAGAGTATTGCCTACTCCGGGAAAGGTCCGATCAGTTTTGGCTGGTTTGTTCTATTGGTCATGACTGCAAGTCTGGGGGCTGTTTCTTATGTGAATCGGGGAAAAATACTTTCCAAGTTAGAGGGATCGGGTTTTGAGGTTATTGCTTTTTACTCGGTGTTTTGTCTTATTCTCCTCGTTGGGTTTTATACGCTTATATCGCTGCTCAGGGGTTATTTGAAATTTGGGAAATCGATTTTCGAGATGTCGACCTACCCGGGCATCATCGGTGATAAACTTGTGGGAAGGATTCAAACCCACATGAGAGAGATTCCGGAAAAGGGATTCGATCTGGAACTTGAATGCGGTTTGATCGATTTGACATCGCAAGCCGGAAGACAGTTGCGCAATCCGGAGATGACAAAACGCATCTGGGATGCAAATAAAAACGTCCGACTCCAGGAAGTGAGCTTGGGCCCGGCAGGAGTCTCAATCCCTGTTTCATTTTCCATTTCGGCCGGGGTTCCGGAAAGCGATGCATGGTCACCGGATAAAAGGATCAAATGGACCTTATCTGCCTTTGCATCTGTTAAGGGTGCCCAATACCTCAGTCAATTCGATGTCCCTGTTTTCAACACAAGGCAAAAAACATGAAAATCCATGGGGCCTTTTTTCAGAGAACCGGGCGGTAGATCACCTTGGCTTTTTTTATCAGTTGAAGCACCGTTGTGAGGGTCGATACATCCGGATTGATCTTTCCATCGGCTCCGGCAACATGACCGTGTCCGACCAATTTGGCTTCGCTTTCAGAGGGTTTTTCTGAGATCAGGATGCTTCCCGTCCATACGACTGAAGGTTGACCGCGATACCAGCTATAGTCGTGGTGCGGGTTTTTATCAAAGCTCTTGTTGATCTCGATATGGTAATTGTATTTGCCTGG
>MGQD01000095.1:2640-7993 GCA_001797695.1 Deltaproteobacteria bacterium RBG_13_49_15
CGGCATCCGGAGTTGCCGAGGTCACGGCATCCACTAAGGGCTTTTCTTTTGTGGGATAATAATTTCCTCCTCCGTAATCAACGCCACGGTGATGCGCCCATACCGGAAGCACGCTCAATCTCGGTCCGCCCCACTTGTCATCGAGTTCTCCGGACCTGTTTCCAAGCCCTTTTTGGGCTACCTTCTGAGTCACATAGATGGTATCCACAAACGTATTTTTTTCATCGGACAGCCAGATGGCCATCTGGCATTTCTTTTCAGACAAGAGAAGATGGAACGTCAATTCCTGTCGCAAGTCTGTTTGGCCGGCTTGCGCCGGTATTTGAAATCCGATTGAGAAGATCCCCAGGATCAGTAATCCATTTAACCGTTTCATAACATCGCCGCTCCGTTATTTTCAAAATTTATTGTCATTGTGGATAAAAAAATCTTTTCCCAATTATATGAAAGAGAATAGTCGGTCAACTGGAATGAGGATGCGAAGGAATAAAAAGGGTTGACTTTAATCGGAAAAGGGCTTTTATTCGGCGATTCTTTTTCATGATTCAAAGGATTGGCGGTAAACTCAAGGCATGGTGACGATGAGTTTTCAGAAAACAAACGTGCAGGTCATTGTGGCGCTGACCCTTGTCCATTTTACCGGAGATCTTTACGCATCCTTCATCAACCCGCTGTTGCCGGTGTTTGCAGACACCTTTTCCCTTTCACTGGCTCAGATAGGACTGCTTGCGGGCGTAAACCGTTTCTTCATGTTTGTCGTTCAACCTGTAGCCGGATATTTTGCCGATCATTATCGAACCCGGTTTTTCATTCTGGGGGGCCCTTTGCTGACCATGCTGTTTGTCCCGCTGGTGGGGTTTGCCCCAAGTTTTTTCATCCTTTCTCTGATCATCGCCGTCGGCTCCATCGGGCAGTCCATGTTTCACCCCCCTGTGGCTGGAATGATTTCAACCTACTCGGGACGGAATTTCAGCTTTTCCATGTCCATTTTCAATGTGGGCGGGACATTTGCCTTTGCCGTGGGACCGATTCTCATCACCTCCATCGTCCGGGCATACGGCCTTAAAGCCGGTGCCTTTTCCATCGCAATCGGCCTTCCGTTAATGGTCTATTTATTTAAAGCCGTTCCCCTTCCTAAAGGAGAGAACCTGGTCAGCCGCGGGTTTACCGGTTCCATTCGGGAAGCATTGGGAGATGCATGGAAGGCGGTCATCATGGTCTGGGCGATCATGGTCCTCAGGGCTTTTATCAGCCAGGCATGGATCACCTTTACGCCGATGCTGTATGCCCGGGAAGGGGCTTCTCTGACATCCATCGGAGGGGTAGTATCGTTATTCACTCTGGCGGGCGCGTTAAGCGGACTTGTGGCAGGGCATCTGGCGGACCGGATCGGATATAAACCCATTTTTTATGTCAGCCATCTGTTCACCGCTCCGATTATCCTTCTGTCGGTCTTTTCCAAAGGAATGTGGATTTATCCCAGCGCCTTTGCTGCCGGCTTTGTTGCGCTGGCGACCCTTCCCCTCGGGGTTTCTCTTGGCCAGGAACTGGCGCCAAAGGGAAAATCTATGGTGTCTAGCCTGATGATGGGGTTGGCCCTTGGCGTGGGTGGGATGATGAGTCCTCTAGTAGGTAAGCTTGCGGATCTTTATACCATCAGAACCGTTTTGTGCTGGCTGTCGATTGTTCCGTTGGTGACGACCGTCCTCGTTATTTGGCTTCCGAAAAAGTAACCCCTGCAGTTGCATAAAAAACGTGACAAGATATAGAAAAAGATAATGATAACAGGGCATTTGAATACGTTTAGGCATAGTTCGCGAATAAACTTTTGGTGACTTCTAAAACAAATAAAAAATTTGTCATGTTTTTTCCCCGGAGGGAAAGCCGATAATGCCCCATCTCCTTCGTTGCCAAGGGCTCGCAGTAAAATACTACGGCTTCGCCCTTGGACGCCTTGGATCTGGGGCATCCTTGGCTTTTGCAACAATAGGGTAACCTATCTTCGGAGTGTTAGTTAGTTTCCATTCATCTAACAACAGGTGATCACGGCCCGTGATCTTCTTCCATCCGCCTTGATGCTCATGGGGTGTTCAAGGCGCACATGCCGGAGATGGGCTGTCTCCCGGACAGGGATTAAAGACAAAAGCCATTTCCAGTCGATGAAATCATCCGCCCCCTCGCTGATCGTAAGATAGCTGATTCCAAGTGACGTGATGTTGTGGAAAAAATGGGAGCCCTGGGACGGATCGGCGCGAAGCTGGCCTGTCCGATTTTCGATGATGGATCCTACCTGAGATATCTCGTTCCACGTTACCGGAATTCCCAGGAAGCGATCGGCCGACCCCCATCTTCCCGGACCGATGAGAAGATACCGCCGGTTTTCTGTGATCATCTCTTTGTTGATGATCCCGATTTCATGGGCGATTTCGACGGTTCGGGCGGGATCAAACCGGTCCGGCTGAACAAAGAGGATGTCTTTAATATTGTGGGTGATTCCGTGTCCCAGGGCCATGGTGGATAAGCAGAAGGCGTTTTTAATATCCTCTTCGCTGATTTCTACTTCCATCTGCTGACGGCGCAATCCCATGGGGCGAATCTGAAGGAGGGTGAATTGAGGGCGGCTTCCCGGAGTTTCCTGGAGATCGACGGCAAATTCGATTTCAACCGGAGATGCCATTCCTTTCTCTCCCAGCTTAAGCACTTCCGTCAGGATTTCAGGAAGAGGAAACGATTTGTGTTTCAAAACAGATGCAAAGGTTAAAATCGGATATCCGTTTCCATACCCGGTATCCCGGATCCGGTGGTCTTCAGAAGAATAGGTGCTGGAAAGACGACGGATGACGGCGTGATCTTTATCCTCGGCAAGGTCGGCGATTTCAAGGCGAATGATGGTGGGATCATTCCCGCCAAATTCCACGGGTTCAATATCATTTTTTTCATCCGTCATTTTCATGGCATAGAAATAGCGCTGGGAGTTCGTTAAAATGTCCTCAACCGAAGAAAACTGGGGAAGAAACTGGGGATATTTGGGGGAGAATCTCAACGCGGCGAATCCTTCCACGATGGTTTTGCCGAAACCCAGGGCAATATGGGCAACCCCCTCTTCCGACTTCATGTTGGAGATGGGGTAAAAGTTGTAGGACTGGGCCACTCCGGATATGGAGGGATAGTAGTAATTTCCATAGACAGATCCGGTCGCCTTTTGAATGATCACCGCCATCTTTTCCTCTTCGATCCGATGGAGGGTGTTTTTCGCATAGGAGCGCGGCGCCTCAAGGTAGGTTGACGCATAAACCAATTTAATTGCCCGGGCGAGGCGGTGCAAGCGAACATGGATATCCGGATGATGATTGGGAATCATGTAGGTTCTGTAAATGCCGGCAAACGGTTGAAAGATGGCATCTTCCAGAAGGCTTGATGACCGGACGGCGAGGGGATATTTCACAGACTCCAAGAACCGGCGCAGGTCCCGAAGCAGCCAGGAATGAAGCTCGGCTTTTAAAAAGAGGCCGGTGATCTGGGAGTCGGTGAGTTCGCTGTCCGAAAAATCTTTGAGATCGTTTTTCCTGATAAAGGAATCAAACGCCTCGGTGGAAATCACCAGCGTCTTTGGAACGCAAATATCGATCTGAGGAAATATCCCGGCAATCTCGGGGTGCGCTTTAAATTGGGTGTACATGAACGCCAGCCCCCGGGCTTTTCCTCCCAGAGAGCCCTTTCCGATCTTTGCGAATTCCATTTCCGGATCAAAATCTTCGGCGGAAAAATCAGCTACCACTCCTTTTTGTCTTCCCAGTCGTCTGGCCTGAAGGCATGAGATCAGATAGGCCTTCATCTCTTTTATGTCCGTAAAATCGGTGACCTTAACCGGTTTTAACTTCATGGAAAGCTGAATCTCCGAGCGCGCCATCAGCCATGTGGAGAAGTGATCATTTTTGGCGTGGTAATACACCGACTCATCCGGAATCGACGGAAGCATTTTTTCCATGGAATACAGATTTGAGACCCGGGCGACTTCTTTTCCATCCGGAAGCTTGAAAACAAAATGTCCGAAACCCAGATGATTCGTGAAATGAGAACGGATATCCGTATGAAAGGTCGGAGAATTCTTGTTGAGGAAAAAAGCCTGTGACTGCTGTGCCTTTTCCCGGTTTTTCTCCTCGGAGCTCATGATGAAAAGAGGAAGGTCCGGCAATTCCTTTTTAATCATGGAAATCAGTGAAAAACCGGCTTCGGGGTCCACCTCCAGATTCCGCGGAAACCGGACATCGGAAATGACACACAAGAGAAACGGCTTGAAAGACCGATAGATGCTTTCCGCATCCTCGTAGTTTTCCGCATGCAATATCTTGGGGCGGGCGCGCATTCGTAAGATCCGGTGTTCCTCATTTAATGATTCCTCCATGACCGCCTGGGTTTGCATGACCACTTCCTTGTAAAGAAAAGGAAGCAGGGAAGAATAGTAAACCGGAGAATCCTCCACCATAAGGATCACTCTGACCCTGGCGCGCTGGGTGTCGTGCACTACATTCATTCGATCTTCGACGTTTTTAATTAAAGCAAGAAGAAGATCCGTATTGCCGGTCCAGATATAGGTTTTATCGATGGCACTCTGATTGGCTGGTTTTGGATTGGAAAGGAGAGCTCCCGTATCATGCGTCAATAGAAAAACCGGAAGCCTGGGAAACCGTTTTTTGATTTCTTTCCCCAGATTCTGAGGATGCATATCTCCAAGCCGGGGCATGGTTAAGACCAGGTCAAAGTTACTCAGGGTGAGCATGTCGAGGGCTTCCTGGGCAGAGGAGACCCAGGTCAGTCGGGGAGGACGGGTGAGATTGAGACCCCGGTATTCATGGATAATCCGCTCGGCCAGCCGACCGTCTTCTTCCATGATAAAGGCATCATAGGGGCTTGACACCAGAAGAATCTCGCTGACCCTTTTGGACATGAGGTCATAAAAGACCTTGAAGGAGAGATCGAATTGATCAAGATCATTCATCTGGTCATGCATTTTCTCCATCGGTTTTTATGCCCCTATTGCTCTCATTATTCCGTATACTTCCCGTTATCCGGAAATGTTTGTGCGCAGCCGGTTTCTTGACAATTCAAAACAAGGTGGTATAGGAACCATAGCACGGATGCCGGTCTAAATAAATACGGTTTCACATTGAAAGCAGGGATATTGTGAAAATCGCTCTGGCTCAGATCAATCCGACCATCGGGGATTTTAATTATAACTTTGAAAAGATTCGCCAAGCTTCCGAAAAAGCGAAAATGGCTTCCTGCGATCTGGTTGTCTTTTCGGAAATGGCCGTTTCAGGATATCCGCCTCGAGATCTATTGGATAAAGCCG
>MGQD01000096.1:0-11999 GCA_001797695.1 Deltaproteobacteria bacterium RBG_13_49_15
TGATCGCCGGGATTTGGGCGATAACGGTCATCAAACCGTTAACGGACCCGCTGCTAAATTCATCGAGGATCCTCCCCCCGGACAATTCGATCTTTTTCTGCACTTCGAACCCGGCATCTTCCATTGCCGAAAGCGGCGGCCTGCCACGATCCTCTTTGACTGCATCCATCTGCTTATCGGATGAACCCGAGGCGGTTTTCATCTTATGAATTTCTCGAATAGGCTCCTGCTTCTCTTGTAACGGTATTCCCGATTTCAGCTCAGCAGGCTTTTTGCTTAGAGCTGCCGCAGGCGCAGGCGGGGACAAGGTCTGGGGTGCTCTTTTTTTCACGATCAGGGAGAGTTCCAAAATCCGTTCTGATGTCATCTCCGGGAAAACCGTCTTTTTCGCGCCGATTGCACCGCCTTTTTCCGGAATTTTAATTCCGGAAGGTCTTTCTTCCCGGGGTTTTTCCTTCTGAATCTCTTCTATTAAAATAGGTTTGGAAACCACCTGATCTTTCATCCCTTTATTGATGTCAACCAGGAAAAAAATCATTCCCCCTGCCACAGCAGCCGCAGCCAGCTCCAGGGGCAATTTGATCCGAATCGGTGTAAATAGAGACCTGAAGATCCCTGAAAGCAACGACCGGGGTCCTATCCGTTCATGGAGCCGGTCTAAAAAGTCCGGCGGCGGCTCAACCTCAGGAAGCGATTCCAGTTCTTTTTGAAGTAGCTTGAGCGATTGGAACTCACTATGGCAACTTGCACAGCTCTCCAAATGGTGATCTACGGAAGCCGCGGTTGCCGGATCCAGCATTCCGTCCATATGTTCGCTCAGGCGCTCTCTGATTTCATGACAAATCGTCATCCGAGGTAATCCTTCAACATATTCTTTAACAATTGCCTTCCTCTGGCCAGCCTGGATTTGACTGTCCCCAGATTGGAACCGGTAACGGCGGCGATCTCCTCATACGGCATCCCTTCGATATCCCGCAGCACCACAACCGCCTTCTGTTCAGCCGGAAGGGAGCCGATCGCCTTTTTTATCAGATTTTCTTTTTCTTTTAATTCAAGTTGACTCAAAGGAAACGGGTCCGGATCCGCAGGTTCAAAAGACATCCCGCCCTTCTCCGTTCCTGATTTTCCTTCGAACCGGATCAGCTTTTTCTGTTGCCGGTATGACTTCGAATTTAAGCGGTTGATGCAGGTGTTAACGGTGATGCGATAAAGCCATGTTGAAAAAGAGGCTTCAAATCTGAAAGTGCATATTGAACGAAAAGCCTTGATAAATGTCTCCTGGGCATGATCGTTCGCCTCGCTGTAATCTCCAAGGAACCGATAACATATGTTAAAAACCGTTTTTTGATGCGTTTGAACCAGCCTGTCAAAAGCCTCTTTATCGCCTTGTTGAAAGGCCTTTACCAGTATTGCATCCTGGTCTGTCACATTTCCCGCCTGATTGACAGGTTCTTCCATTCGATTGGACAGATTTTCCGAAGAAAAGTTCCGCGCATCCGATCTTCCGATTTGAGATAATTATTGGCTCTGGTGCTCTTTTTGCTCAAAAACAAATGAAATTTCGGTCGGTTCGATCCGGACGATATCGATTCGATGATACGCAAGCGCGACATGATCTTTGGTTATCCGATAGGTTTTTCGATTCAATGAAGCGCGGGACAGGTCCAGCTTTATATCGACATCCCGCGCATTCAAAGTGCTGGCGTCTTTTCTCAGACCCCTGGCAACAACTTTGACGGTCGGTTTCGTCGGCTCTACGATTTTCATGTTGGTTGGAAGATTGATCAAGTCAACCGGCACCTGAAGCGTGACCTCAAAATCCTGTTGGCCGGCCAACAGCAGCCAGATGACGCTGACAAGTCCGAGGGTTCCGAGTTTAATACGCCAGCGGTTTACCAGAAAAAAACGGATTTTCTCAATCCAGGTCGTCTCCGCAGTCTTGGGCAAGGCAACGGCGTCCATCAAAAATTTTAAAAGCTCGACACGATCCGCCAGGGAGATCATCTCCCCTCTTTTCGCCAGAGATATCTCTCCCCTTTCTTCAGACACCACAATCACCCATGCATCGCAGCGCTCCGTCAAACCCAGAGCGGCCCGGTGCCGGGTCCCCCAATGCTGAGGCAAGCCTTCGGCCGCAGTCAAAGGAAGATAACACGCCGCTGTCACTACCTTTTGGGATCGTATCAATAGGGCGCCGTCATGCAAGGGGGATTCTTTTTGAAACAGGGTGATTAAAAGTTCGGGCCCGGGATCCCCCTGGATCGGAACCCCACCGGTAATATGTTCCTCCACTCGATCTTTCCGCTCGATAATAATGAGGGCGCCGATCCTTCGCTTTGCCAGGGCAAAACAGGCATCCGTCAAAATAGCCGTCCATTTTCGCGGTTCATTGCCCTCGTGCATGCCGAACCTTTTAAAAGGGTTAACCCGTTCCAAAACCTGCCGGATTTCAACCTGGAACAGGATAATCAAAAGAATGATCAGCACCTGCCAGAGAATCTGAAACATCCATGTGGTTAGAAAGAGCCCCCAGGATTGGGCGATGCTGAAGGTAATTCCCAGCGCCACTAATCCCACAAGCGCTTTAAGCGCCTTTGTCCCCTGAAACCAGAGATAAAGGTAATAGGCAATAGCAGTCAGGAAAAGGATGTCCAGAATATCCTGAATTCGAATATTAGTAATTAATTCAAGAGTCTGCATGCCAAAACCCCATTTGACGAAACAATTGTTGACCCGTCACCCGATCTTTTTTAAGAACTTTACCAAGGGGTGAAGTGAAAATCAACATTTGATCCTTCTTTTGCTAAAACTGTTATCGGGTTTACTTCACTTTCTTTTTTCATCTGCCTTTCGAGTTGACATAAGCGGTCCTAACCGCTAAGTTTTAAGCAATGCCTATGTCATCACCATTCATCACAGGATCGATTTGAAATGAATGGAAACATAAAATATTAGAATTAGCCATGAGGGAGGCCGGATATGCAAGGACTTACCATTTGGAAAGAAAATGAAATCCAGCGGCTTCGAAAAGATCAGGAAAAAATGTTTCGAAGGCGATGCCGTGATTTCGGGCTTTCCCTTTTAGGTGAAGAGCCGGAATTCACCATGGAGTTATCCGAAACCGATAACGCTGTAATCTTGAAAGCTCAATTGACCGATATCAATCCGGAGGATATCAACATCTCGGCAACGGAAAATACCGTCACCATCAGCGCCCAAACCCGGACAAGTGCTGTTACACAAGATGAGCATTTCCGGAAAATTGAAGAGTCCACCCGATCTTTTAGTCGCAGGATTTCGCTTCCCTGCCGCGTCAAAATCGACGATATTCAGGCATCGTATGAGGACAATACGCTGCACCTCATCATGCCCAAGTGCGATATCTTAAGGGCACGTTCGATAAGACCCAAAATCAAATAACGCCGAAAGACCTTCGGACCTCTCTTTATCAACACGGATTTCAAAATGGAGGTTGTCCATGACTGAAAATAAAGCCCGAAATGAAGTACCTGTTGAAAAATTGCGATGGCATTTAGACCCTGCTTCACTCCCTTTCGAAACCACCGAAACCCTTAACCCTCTGAAAGAAATCGTCGGCCAGGATCGCGGGGTCGAGGCGTTTCGTTTTGGAATCCGGATGAAAAGACGGGGCTATAATATTTTCGTCACCGGTCAACCCGGTTCAGGAAGAAAAGCGATGGTGAAACAATTGCTCGAAGAGATGTCCGACCACGGCAAACCTCCTGAAGATCTCTGCTATGTGAATAATTTTCAGAATCCCGAATCGCCGCTCCTGATCCGCCTTGAAGCAGGCCTGGGATCCGCCCTCCGACAGGATGTCAAGGACATGATCGATAAGCTGAGAAAAGAGATTCCGGACATTTTTGCCGGCGAGGAATATATCAATACGAAGAAGGAAATCATGGAGACCTCCGAGAAAAAAGCCAAAAGCTTTTTCAAAAATCTCGATCAGAAGGTCAAGGAGGAAGGTTTCACTCTTGTCGACATCCAGGTCGGGCAGGGGAAGAGGCCCGAATTGATGCCTCTGGTTGACGGACAGCCGCTTCATATCGACCAACTCGAGGATATGGCGGAAAAAGAGAGGTTTCCCAAAGAGGAATATCAGAGATTGCGTGACAAATACGAACATCTGAAAGAGCAGATTGATCGAATTTTCCAAGATATGAGGGAACTTCACAAAGAAATCCAGGCCAATATGGAAAAAATGGATCGAGCGGCCTTCATGAAGGCCGCTTCGAATCAAACAGCACCCATCAATAATAAATTCAACCACCCGAAAGTCGGTGCGTATCTGAAAGCCATGCTCGAAGACATGGCCGACAATTTAAGCATCTTTCAACCTCAGCAATCTCCACCGCAGATGATGGGGATTTTCCCCATGATGCCGGAAGCGGATCATTTCCAGTCTTACTCAGTCAATCTCCTTGTGGACAACAGCCAACAAAAAGGGATGCCGATCATCATTGAGGAGTATCCGACATATAAAAATATCTTCGGGAGTATCGATCGGATCGTGGACCGCAGCGGCGTTTGGCGGACCGATTTCTCAAAAATCAAAGCCGGGTCCCTGATTCAGGCCAACGGCGGATGCCTGGTTTTTTATCTTCATGATGCCATCATGGAGCCGGGTGTATGGCAAGGGATGAAAAGAGCTCTTAAGAGCAAAAAGCTGGAATTCCACACATTCGACCCATTTTCCTTTTTTGCCTCCAGCGGACTGAAGCCCGAACCTATTGAACTGGATGTCAAGGTGGTCATCATGACCGATTCGTATTTGTTTCATATGCTTCAATTTTATGATGAAGACGTCAGTAAGATTTTCAAGGTGAGGGCTGACTTCAATACGTCCATGGACAAAACCGATGAAAACGTCGCAAGGCTTTGCGGATTTATCAAAGCCACCGCTGACGAAGAAGCGCTTCGACCCTTCGACCGTTCGGCATCGGCCGCCCTGATCGAGGAGGCGGTTCGGATGACCGGAAGGCAAGAGAAGATATCGAGTATTTTCCCAGCCATCAAAAACCTGATCCTCGATGCCGACTACTGGACCGGCCAGGAAAACCGGGAAGTAGTGGAAGGGAAGGATATCGATAAGGCGGTAGCCGCAAAAATCTACCGATCCAATATGATCGAAGAAAAAATGCAGGAGATGATCACGCGCGGAACCTTGAAGATCGATGTCAAGGGTGAGGTCGTTGGCCAGGTCAATGGCCTGGCGGTCTATTCGCTTGGGGATCTCTCTTTTGGTAAACCTTCCCGCATCACGGCCTCCACCTCAATGGGAAGAGCGGGGCTTATCAACATTGAACGAGAGGCTGATATGTCCGGAAGCACTCACAATAAGGGGGTTCTTATTCTCAGCGGATACCTGCGTCAGAAATTCGCTCAGGACAAACCGCTCACCATGAGTGCCAGCATCGCCTTTGAACAATCGTATAGCGGAGTGGACGGCGACAGCGCCTCCTCAACGGAAGTATATGCGCTCCTTTCGAGCCTTTCCGGAATCCCTATCCGCCAATTCATCGCCGTGACCGGTTCCGTCAACCAGAGAGGAGAGGTCCAGGCCATCGGCGGTGTGAACGAAAAGATTGAAGGGTTCTACGACTGCTGCCGCCATCTGGGGCTGACAGGTTCGCAGGGGGTCATGATCCCGGAAAGCAATGTGATGGACCTCATGCTGCGAAAGGACGTCATTGAAGCGGTCAAGGAAGGAACATTCCGTATCTTTTCGGTGAAGAGCATCGATGAAGGAATCGAGATTTTAACCGGAGTCAGCGCCGGAGAAAAAATGGTTGACGGCTCTTACCCGGAAAATACCATTAATTTCCTGGTGAACAAAAAATTAAAAGAACTTGCTGAGGGGCTTAAACAGTTCGGAGCGGAAGAAGAAAAAAGCGTTCAGAAGAAAAAGGGGGAAAAAGCGAAAGAAGCATAACTATTTAATTTCCATCAATATTTTATAATATCAGGACCCCGGCTTTCTTTGACCGGTCTGCTTCCCGCAAGCCCCGCTTTTTAAGACGGGGTCAAGGGAAGCTATCTAAAATAGACATTTTCCTTGCCGGGAAGCCCCGCTCTTCAGAGCGGGGGGCTTCACTTGTTCAAAATAATGGTTATCCATGGACCTGACGCAACCACGCGTCCCTCGAATTCTTTTTTATATTGCAAAATAGAGAGGTGGCGGAATGGAAACGCGGAAATGGTCTCTTTTGGCGCTATTTATTATCGTCTGGCCGATGTTGCAGGTTTGCAGCCTTGAAGGAACAACAGGTGTTGCGATGAAAGAAGAGAAGAAGCAAATTGAAACGGCAACTTTCGCCGGTGGATGTTTTTGGTGCACGGAATCGGACTTTGAAAAAGCGACAGGCGTGGTGGAAGTGATCTCCGGATACATCGGGGGACATAAAAAAAACCCGACCTATGCCGAAGTTTCTTCAGGAATAACCGGGCACGCTGAGGCGGTTATGGTAAAATACGATCCTGCAACGATTCCCTATAGGGAACTCCTGGAAATCTTTTGGAAACATGTTGACCCCACCGATCAGGGCGGCCAGTTCGTGGATCGAGGAGCTCAATACCGGCCGGCTATTTTTTATCATAACGAAAGTCAAAAACTCGAGGCGGAAGAATCCAGGAAGAATCTTGAGCGATCGGGCCGGTTTAAAAAACCGATCGCAACGGAGATTGTTCCCTTTACGGTATTTTACCCTGCTGAAGAGTATCACCAGGATTACTACAAGAAAAATCCTGTGCGTTATCAATTTTACCGTCACAATTCAGGGAGGGATCAATTTCTGAATGATGCCTGGGGAAAAGAAAAGCCCGATACGAAACAGGGCGCAAAATCTATCTATTTAAAACCGGATGAAGCAACACTTCGGAAAAAATTGACGCCGATCCAGTATGACGTCACCCAGAAAGAAGGGACCGAGCCGCCCTTTAAAAACGAATACTGGGATAACAAAAAAGCAGGTATCTATCTGGATATCGTATCAGGAGAACCGTTGTTTGTTTCGACAGATAAGTACGATTCCGGTACCGGATGGCCGAGCTTTACCCGCCCCCTCGAACCCGACAATATTGTCGAAAAATCGGATCGCAGCATGTTGACGCCCCGGACCGAAGTTCGCAGCAAGCGCGGAGACTCTCATCTCGGCCACGTATTTCCTGACGGGCCGGCGCCCAGCGGGCTCCGATATTGCATCAACAGCGCTGCGCTCCGCTTCATACCGGCGGAGGATCTCGATAAGGAAGGGTACGGGAAGTATTTAAATCTGTTCGATAAAAAAAATTAGCGGTTCTTTTTCGCGAGATTCCGTTTCCGCACTTCCGAAAAGAGTTCGATGAGATCGCTTCGCGTAAGATGGGTTGTTTCCACGGCAAATGCAGAAGACCGGTATAACGGCCAGTTTGTCGTCAACTCCTTCGAGAGGCCGAGTTTATTGTACATCGGGCTTCCGGGAGGGAGATAAAAAATCGACGGCCCCACGAGAACATCCTGATCAAAAAGATAATCGATGGTCTCCTGAATCTCCCTTCGCGTCTGCCCCGGAAGGCCGATAATGAGATAAACCGTTATTAAAAATCGAAGCTTCTTAGCCGCACGGATAATCTGCTCAAGATGGGGCAGGCCCCCGGGGCGGCCGAGATCTTTCTGGAGGGTGCGATCTTTGGTGACCAGGGAGAGATTGAGCCGGCGAAACCCCGCTCTTTTCATTAAATCAAGGGCCGAATCATCAATGGTGGGATAGCAGATGCCGTTCATGGCGGTCAGCTCGATCCCTTTCAGAATTTTGTCTTTGATTACAGCCTGAAGAAATTCCCCGAACCACTTTCTATCGAAAGACAAATTATCATCTTCAAAATTGAAAATGCGGACATTTTTGTCATTATAATTCAGGCGCATTTCATTTATCACAGCGTCGATTTCCCGGTATTCGATCGTCTTTCCAAACATGGCCCGAACACTGCAAAAATCACATCCTACAGGGCATCCGCGACTGGCGATCATGGATATGTAATTTGTTTTTCCCATCCGGTAATGCGATCCATTCAGCAAATCATGAGCCGGTGCAATGGATGTCCAGTCGGGCAAGAAGCCTTCTTTATCCGGTCCCCCTTTCAGGTATCGGCCAAACCCCGGCGCCGACCCTTCAGCAGGGCCTGAGAGGATATGATCGATGAACCTGCTTTTTTCGCTAATCTCCGATGAAAAGACCGTTGCGTGATGGCCGCCGATAAAAACAGGGACATTTAATCGGGATTTCACAAGGCGGGCGGTTTCTTCCACATTTCTGAAATAAGCCGTAAACAGCGAAGAAATTCCGACCGCATCCGGTGAAAAGGAAAGTATTTCTGATGTAATCTCATCTTCAGTGATGCCGAACCGGTAATACCCTTTAAAGAGATAAGAGTTGTTTTGGAAAAACGGCTTAAGATAGGCAAAATCGGCAGGGATCGGGATCTTTCGCTTTTTAAGGGGGTTCAGGCAATCGAGAATTTTGACCTGAAATCCTTCATGATGAAATACCCGGGCGGCATACAAGAGGCCCAGCGGATACAATCGGATCGGCGTGGTATAGAAATCTTCAATGGGCGGCTGAATAAGAAGGATTTTCATAAACGACCGGGACCAGGGGCGATCAGGTCCCCGAGTGATATCCATTTAGCAGATGCAACAGCTCTTCCGGAGTTGAAATTCGGGGGATGTGATCTGTAATCGCCTCATCTTTCACAAAAAACATACCTGAGGCAAACGGAAGGTTGCGATCCCTGGCATAGGTCATGTAGATGGGATGAAGTCCTGCTTTCCCGGCGCCGTAAATGTCGGCTTCGGGGTCATCTCCGACAAATAGGACTTTTCCTGATTCAACCCCAAGTTGACCGACAAGGGCGCTGAAAGCGGCCGGATCCGGTTTTCGGTAGCCGATCTCACCTGAAATGATCACGGTTTTGAAAAACGAGCGAAGCCCCAGATCCTCGATGATTTTCCAGACTGCCGGAGGATGGGTAAAATTGGAAAGCAACCCAAGCGGATATCGATGCTGAAGCGTCCTTAAAATTTCCAAAGCTCCCGGCATCATGCTGCAGTTCGGGTAAAATGCGGAAAAATACGCATCCACTCCCCTTGCAATTCGGGGATCATCCGGCGACAGGTGATGCCCGGCGCGGTTCAGCGCATCGCAGATCCAGAAACGGTTGTGAGTCTCCTTCCCGCTTTTCCTCGACTGTTCGATGTGCCAGGCGGCCGCCTTCCCGTAGTCCTCGTTGAAGATCGAATGATCTTCGGCAAAACCGTCCATTTCAAGGCTTTTTATCAATAACCCCATGGCCTCTTCGAGGGTATTCCGGTTTGCCTTGATCAGCGTATTGAACAGGTCAAATCCGATGGCACGGATCTCTTTCATGTCTCTCCTCTTTTTATGCCAATCCCAAATCTTTCAACAGGTTTCGGATGATCCCCTTTTCGGCTTCGCTTGACGGCAACAGCGGGAGCCTCGGATCACCGCCGAAATAACCGACCATATCCATTGCCGCTTTGAGTCCGGCAACGCCGTAAGTCGTCGTAACCGCTTTGCCGATCGGAATCAGCTTTAATTGCAGCGCCTTGGCTTTCTCGAAATCCCCTTTTCGGGTAAGCTCAAACAGCTCCACACATGCTTCCGGCGCTGCATTGGCGAGAGCCATGATTCCTCCTGCGGCGCCTAAGGAGAGGCCGGCAAAGAGAATATTAGCCGTCCCCACCAAGACTTCGAAACCGGGGTTTGCGGCATTGATGTAATCGCCGAGCAAAACCAGATCGGATGAGCTGTCCTTGATTCCGATGATATTTTCATGCAAAGACAAGTTGCGGATAAGGCCCGGACTTAATCGGATATGGGTGAATTTGGGAACATTGTAAAGTAAAATGGGCGCCCTGGATTGATCCGCCAAATCAGAATAGTGCCTGAAAAGCGCTTCGTCGGTCATTTTATCCCAATAGTAGAACGGCGGCAACACCAGGGCCGCATGGACCCCGATGGCTGCGCATTCGTTGGTCAGACGGATGGTTTCATCCGTCGACTCGCACCCTGTTCCGGCGATGATGACCATCTCCTTGGGTGATGAGCGGACGACCGTTTCAACGAGAGCCTTTTTCTCCTTCTGGGAAAGAAGCGACGCCTCTCCGTTCGATCCGAGCACGACAAACCCCCGGATTCCGGTCCGGCTCATCTTTGCGATATTTTGCTCCAGATTTTTAAGGGATAATCGCCCTTTTAAAAAAGGGGTTGAAATCGGCGG
Source organism: Deltaproteobacteria bacterium RBG_13_49_15 (assembly GCA_001797695.1). Lineage (GTDB taxonomy): Bacteria > Desulfobacterota > Desulfobacteria > Desulfobacterales > UBA2156 > RBG-13-49-15. The sequence continues at coordinate 10,303 of MGQD01000096.1, forward strand.
GAATATCCCATGCAAATCAATTTTAGCCATAACCAGATACGAGAGATTGCAAACCGCGCTTATTTGGTTCCGAAAATCTTGTCTCCGGCGTCTCCCAACCCCGGAATAATGTAACCGATATCATTCAGTCTTTCATCAATAGCCGCCGTATAAACATCGATTTCAGGATGGTGCGCTTCCAGCTTCCTGATCCCCTCCGGCGCCGCGACAAGAAATAAGCCTTTGATCTGCTTGCACCCGGCTTCCTTAAGCATATCGATGGTCGCGCACAAAGTGCCGCCGGTGGCCAACATGGGATCGAGAATTAAGGCGATCCTCTCTTCGATTTGGCTGGTGAGCTTGATGTAATATCGAACAGGTTCCAGGGTCTTCTCGTTTCGGTATAGCCCGACGACACTCACTCTGGCCGAAGGGATCATGTCTAGAACACCGTTCATCATACCCAGGCCGGCTCTCAGTATGGGCACTACCGTGATCTTTTTCCCCTTGATCCGCTCGACCTGAACGGGTCCGGCCCACCCCTGTATGGTCAGTGTTTCGGTCTCAATATCCTTGGTCGCCTCATAGGTCAGCAGCCTGGCCACTTCCGAGGAAAGTTCCCTGAAATTCTTGGTCGAGATATCATGCTCGCGCATTATCCCCAGTTTATGCCTGATCAGCGGATGGTCTACGACGTGTACCGGCACGGCCTTCTCCTTTCGATGCAGATGTTATAATGACTCGATGGGATTGAGCTATTGTGAAAAGCGGTAAGGGGTCCAAGGTCCTGACCCCTGTTTTAACTGAGGCACAATAGACGGTGATCGCCACCCTGTCAAGCCCCGGAGGTTATTTTAGATCTTCAATTCGGATAAATCGATTACGAACCAGCCCTAAGGATATTGAAAGCTTTGGCATTATCGGAGAAACGGAACACCATCACGGCGATCCCCGGCGATTCGCTGGCGGCGGTATAGCTGTATTCGATCCGGACATCTTTGTCGGCAAATCGACCGAGCAACCGGCTCAACCCGCCCGGCCGGTCGTCGGTTTCAACGATTACCACATCGTTGACTACAACAGCGAATTTGCTTTTTTGCAAAATCCCGACCGCCCGATCCGGCTCCGAAACCACCATCCTCAGCTTGCAGTTCCCGTTTCCGTTGTCCACCAGGCAATGGGCGCGGACATTTACCCCTTCATCGCTCAGCCGTGAAAAGACATTCCCCACACGCTGCGTCGAGTTACCGGTTAATACCGTTAATTGTTTGCCGATCATGACGAACTCCCTTGTTTTATCAATGCTTTTTATTTAACATAATCCGGCCGGACTTGGCAATGCGATAATGTGAAACAGGAGATTGCGGTTCGTCGCTTTCATCTCCCATCTTCTTCCATTACTGAACAATGATCGATATTTTGATCTGAAAATAAATGATGACATTTATTCTATGGAGAAAAAGATGGATGACAGATGCATTGTAGCCATAGACCAGGGAACAACCGGATCCACGGTTCTGGTGGTGGACCGCGCCGGCTCAGTACGAGGCCAGGCATACTCCGAAATAACTCAACATTATCCGAAACCCGGTTGGGTTGAGCATGACCCAGAGGAGCTGTGGAGCATTACAAGGAGCGTCATCGCAGATGCATTACGAAATGCGCGGATCGGCCCGGAGAGCGTTCAGGGCATCGGAATCACCAATCAGCGGGAAAGT
>MGQD01000096.1:12078-13163 GCA_001797695.1 Deltaproteobacteria bacterium RBG_13_49_15
GCGACGAACTGAAGCAGGAGGGGCTGGAGCTTGCCTGGCAAGAGAAGACCGGCCTGCTCATCGATCCGTATTTTTCGGCAACCAAGGTTCGCTGGATGCTCGACAACATCGAAGGACTTTCCGCACAGTGTGCCAACGGAGAGATTGCATTCGGCACCATTGACACCTGGCTGGTCTGGCAGTTGACCGGCGGCGCCTGTCATGTCACCGACTACTCCAATGCATCCCGCACGATGTTTTACAACATCCGCAAGCTTGATTGGGATAGTGAGATACTGGCGCGACTCGGCATCCCCCACGCTATCCTTCCTGAAGTGAAACCCTCGTCCTGGATCTGCGGAGAAACCGATCCGAAGGCCTTTTTCGGATACCGCGTGCCGATTGCCGGTATTGCCGGCGACCAGCAGGCCGCCTTATTCGGTCAGGCTTGCTACAATAAAGGGCTGGGAAAGAACACCTACGGCACCGGCTCGTTCCTTCTCATGAACACGGGAAATCAGCCCATTTCGAGCCGGGAGCGGCTGTTGACGACCATCGCCTGGAGGATCGGCGAACGGCCGGTCGAGTATGCGTTGGAAGGAGCCATTTTTATTACGGGAGCGGCCATCCAGTGGTTGAGAGACGGCCTGGGGATCATCGCCAATGCCGCCGAGAGCGAGGATCTCGCCGCCGCAATCGAAGGAAACGACGACGTCTATTTCGTACCGGCCATGGTGGGGCTGGGCGCTCCTTATTGGGACCCCTATGCACGAGGAACGATCGTTGGGATCACCCGCGGAACAAACCGTAAGCATATCGCCCGTGCCGCGCTGGAAAGCATCTGCTATCAGACCCGGGACGTGGTGGAGGCAATGCGGCGGGAATCGGGCATTGACCTCAGGGAGCTTCGCGCCGACGGTACGGCGGCGGAAAATCGGTTCCTCATGCAATTTCAGTCCGATCTTCTAGGTGTTCCGGTCGAGGTGCCGGCCATCACTCAGATTACTGCCCTCGGTGCTGCGTACCTTGCCGGTTTGGCGGTCGGTTTCTGGGAGAGCAAGGAAGAACTTGATGCAAAATGGAGGATGTCCCGCCGTTACGATCCG
>MGQD01000096.1:13269-13411 GCA_001797695.1 Deltaproteobacteria bacterium RBG_13_49_15
AGACGAGATGGGGATAATTCCGTGAAAGGTCTTTTTTTCAGCCGCACTCCCTATTTTGGAAAACCGATATGAGAGCGTAAATAAAGGATAACTCATCATTACGAAATAAAGATGATATCAAAGCTACACTATGAAGGATTTC
>MGQD01000097.1:0-826 GCA_001797695.1 Deltaproteobacteria bacterium RBG_13_49_15
GACATAATCGGCTTCATAAACCGATTCAAATATCCGGGTGATCTCTTTTTCGATCGTTTCGGGTGTGATACGATGTTTTAAGTTATAGGCTTTTTGTATCTCTCTTCTGCGATCGGTCTCCTCAATCGCTTCCCGCATGGAACGTGTAATTTTCTCCGCATACAGGATCACTTCCCCACGAACATTTCTGGCAGCACGCCCGAACGTTTGAATGAGCGAGCGCTTTGAACGTAAAAAACCTTCCTTATCGGCATCGAGAATGGCCACCAGGGAAACCTCCGGAATATCGAGACCCTCTCTGAGCAGGTTAATCCCGACCAAAACATCGAACTGCCCCAGTCGAAGCTCCCGGATGATCTCCATACGTTCCAGCGTTACGATATCCGAATGGAGATACCGAACCCGGATTCCAAGATCCGTGTAGTATTCGGTCAAATCCTCGGCCATTCTCTTGGTCAATGTGGTCACAAGAACCCGCTCGCTTTTTTCAATCCGTTTCCGGATTTCCCCCAAAAGATCATCAACCTGGTTTGTCGCACGATGCACATGAATTTCCGGATCGATGAGACCGGTAGGCCTGGCGATCTGTTCGATTATCCTTCCGGCGGCATGTTCCAATTCGAATTCCGCCGGGGTAGCGCTCACAAAAACCGTCTGGTTTTTCCGTGTCAGGAATTCTTGAAACGCGAGCGGCCGGTTATCCAGAGCCGAGGGGAGCCGAAATCCGTATTCCACCAGCGTCTCTTTACGGCTCCGGTCTCCGTTGTACATTCCGCGGAGTTGAGGGACGGTGATATGGCTCTCATCGATGAAGAGCAGAAAATCC
>MGQD01000097.1:854-1099 GCA_001797695.1 Deltaproteobacteria bacterium RBG_13_49_15
GCGGGTCGCCAGGCGTCCTTCCGGTAAGGTGTCGGGAATAATTCTCAATTCCGGTGCAATACCCCAGCTCGGCGATCATTTCCAGGTCATAATGGCTTCGCTCTTCGATCCGCTGGGCTTCGATAAGCTTCTTTTCTTTTCTGAAAAAATCGATCCGCTCCTTCAGCTCTTCTTTGATCGATTCGACGGCCCGTATGAGGCGGTCTTTGCGTGTTACATAATGGCTCGCGGGGAATATCGAGATC
>MGQD01000097.1:1112-1204 GCA_001797695.1 Deltaproteobacteria bacterium RBG_13_49_15
TTTGGACAACCCCTCTCAGAGGGTCAATTTCGCTGATCCGGTCGATCCGGTCTCCAAAAAATTCAACCCGGACGGCCCGGTCTTCTTCATAT
>MGQD01000097.1:1228-3281 GCA_001797695.1 Deltaproteobacteria bacterium RBG_13_49_15
CCCCTCACCCGAAACACCCCCCGGTGAAAGTCATAGTCGTTCCGGTCGTACTGCATCACGACCAGATCGGAGAGAAGCCGCTCCCGGGTCAATTCAGCATCGACTTCCAGATCGATCCGCATGGAAAGGTAATCCTCAGGCGCGCCCAGACCGAAGATACAGGAAACACTGGCCACAACAATGACATCCCTGCGCGTCAGTACGGATCGGGTTGCGGAGTGCCGCATCTTGTCTATCATTTCATTGATGGAGGAGTCTTTTTGAATATAGGTATCCGATTCCGGAATATACGCCTCGGGTTGATAATAATCGTAATAACTGACGAAGTATTCGACGGCATTATCCGGAAAAAAATTTCGAAATTCATTGAAAAGCTGAGCCGCCAGAGTTTTGTTCGGTGCGATCACCAGGGTTGGGCGTTGAACCGATGCGATAACGTGCGCCATGGTAAAGGTTTTTCCGGAGCCGGTCACCCCCAAAAGCACGTGATCGCGCATCCCTGAAAAAATATGATCGCTTAAAATCCGGATGGCGTTGGGTTGATCCCCTTTCGGAACAAAGTTGCTTTTAACGGTGAACTCAGGCATCGCTGAAGGCATTTACCGGGAAAATCAGGACCGCATTTTCCAAATGGTTCCATCCTCCCGGTCTTCAAGGGAGATGTTCATTTTTTCAAGGGTTGCGCGGATCTCATCCGCTTTTTGCCAGTTCTTTTCATTCCTGGCTTCAGTCCGTTCCTGAATCAGGCGTTCGACGGTTTCCGGATCGACTTCCTGCTTTTCCAGCCCTTTTGAACGTTTTGATTCAAAATAGACTTCCGGTTTCATGGTGATAATCCCCAAGACATCGCACATGGCGTGAATATCCATGACATCGGATGCAATGGCGGTGATATGATCAGGTAAAGCAATCTCATGAAATTCATCCAATAACCGGTTGGCATTTCGCACTTCCTCCAAAAGCACACTGATCCCCTGCGCCGTATTGAAATCATTATCCATGGCTTTGCAAAAACGTTCCCAGCCCTTCCCTGCCGCGGCCGGAATCCCATCTTTTAAATTTACCCCCATCTCTTCGATCCTGCTTAAAAGGGCATACACTTTGTCCAGGTTGGATGTCGCCTCATCCATCGATGGCATTGTAAAATCGATGGGGCTCCGATAATGTTTGGACAGGAGAAAGAGCCGTACGGCTTCAGGGTGGTATGTTTTTAAAATATCCTTTACCTTCATAAAGTTACCCAGTGATTTGGACATTTTTTCCTGGTTGATATTGATAAAACCATTGTGGATCCAGTATTTCACGAACGGCTTCCCGAACGCCGCTTCGGACTGGGCGATTTCGTTTTCATGATGAGGAAAAACGAGATCCTTTCCGCCTCCATGAATATCGATGGTTTCCCCCAACAGGGCGATACTCATGGCCGAACATTCGATATGCCATCCGGGCCTTCCGTTTCCCCAAGGGCTATCCCAGAAGGGCTCTCCGGGCTTTGCCGATTTCCACAGAGCAAAATCGAACGGATTTCTTTTTCGCTCATCCACATCCACCCGGGCTCCGGCTTCCATCTCTTCCAGTTTTCTGCCGGAGAGCTTTCCATAAGCATGAAATGAATCGACGGAGTAGAACACATCCCCGTTCGTTCGATAGGCATATCCCCTTTCCAAAAGCCGCTGGATGACATTTATGATTCCGGGAATGTGGTCGGTAGCTTTCGGCTCAAAGCTGGCCCTTTCCACATTCAACGCATCCATATCTTCATAGAATTCATGAATGTACTTTTCAGCCAGATCCTCCGGGTCAACGCCGAGTTCATTGGCCCGGCGGATGATCTTATCGTCGATATCCGTAAAATTTCTGACATAAGTCACTTCAAATCCCTGGGATTTGAAATAGCGGGCGATCACGTCGAACACCACTACCGACCGGGCATGTCCGATGTGACTCGAATCATACACCGTTGGCCCGCATACGTACATCCTGACCCTTCCCGGTTCGACGGGCACAAAAAGTTCTTTTTTTCTTCCAAACGTATTGTAAACGACGATCGGCA
>MGQD01000097.1:3325-4462 GCA_001797695.1 Deltaproteobacteria bacterium RBG_13_49_15
TTCCCTTAAGCTTTGAACTCCTATTTTCCAATAGGACCGTACACATAGCGCCGATCCCTTCGCCGGCGCCGATCGGGCCGAGATTCTCTGCAGTTTTAAATTTGACACTTACTTGTGAAGGCTCAATTCCGAGCGATGCCGAGATTTTACTCTCCATTTGGCTCCGGTAAGAAGAGAGTTTGGGAGCCTGGGCGACAACCACGGAATCCATATTCATCACCCGGTATCCGGCATCGTAAACCATTTTTCCTGTTTTCTCCAGCAGCTTCAGGCTCGACATGTCTTTATAACACGGATCCGTATCCGGAAAATGAAGGCCGATGTCTCCAAGGCCGGCGGCGCCCAGAAGGCTGTCGCACACCGCATGAAGCAACACATCGGCGTCGGAGTGCCCCATCAATCCTTTCGCAAACGGAATAGGAACTCCTCCAAGAAACAATTTCCGTCCTTCGACCAGTTGGTGGACATCGCATCCGAAACCGATTCGCATGTTCCTTTTCCCTTCGTTCATCCGTTGTAAAACATAAGACGGCTCTTTGCGATGGCAACTCCTGTCATTTGCCGTCTGTTTGTCTGCATCGCTTCCATCCATTTTTCGGATTGGAAACCTCATAGGTTCCAAAATAATTCGTGGATGGACACTGCCTAACAAAACCGAAGCCTAAAGACAAGGCGTCTCCTGAAAGGCGGTTTTTTTATTTTTTTCCCCACAGGGCATCGCGCAAACCCGAAGTCCGCTCGATGCGCCGGCAAATCGCACTTCGAATGACGGCTTCGCTCCCCCATAGGGTTATCTTTTTTTTCGCACGGGTAATGGCCGTATACAGGAGTTCGCGGGTCAGCAACGGAATATCCGGTTGCGGTAAGACGAGTAAAACCTCTTCGAACTCGGATCCCTGGCTTTTATGAACGGTCATAGCGTACGCCGTTTCGTGAGCCGGAAGCCGATAGAGAGGAAAGCGTTTGGGGTTTTCTTCAGGACCGGGGAAAAAAGCATATAAATGGTCTTCGGCGCCTTTACGCGAAGCGGTCCAGACGATCCCCAAATCACCATTGTAAAGCTCCAGATCATGCTGGTTTCGGGTAATTAGGATCGGCTTTCCCCGATAGTTTTGTGGATATCGTGATCCGTTTCTT
>MGQD01000097.1:4977-6261 GCA_001797695.1 Deltaproteobacteria bacterium RBG_13_49_15
GAAATCGGCACGGGCATGTATCGAATCGGCAAGTTTTTTTTCATATTCCCATAACCGCCGAAGATAAAGCCGATGATGAGCATCCATGACCAGCGGGCGGGCGGATTCTCCGTTTCCCACCACCGGGCTTCTGGAAAGGCTCTCCGTCCAGGCGTCAAGATCCGGCACCCGGATTTTCATCCGGTCTTCACCGTCCTCCGGGAGCGTCTGCCCGGCCCACGCGGCGAGATCCAGACATACATCCCCTTCCGTGCATGCACGACTGACAAGACTTGCAGCCAGAAAGAGATGGAAATTCACCTCTTTCGAAAGCCGGATCATCAGGTCTGCAAAGCGGATATCCAGTCTGGAAAAAAAGCTTCCAGACCGCATCCGCTCAATGCAAGGAGCGATTGTCATCAGCTCGCTTTCGATTAAACCGGATTGAATTCCATTCATAGATGATGTAACGGAATGAGTGTCTTTTCCAAGGCTTCGATCCGTTTCAGCTCCGGACGATCATAATAGATCCCGGTCTCTTTTTCCTGATCCGGGTCGATACCCCGGATAAACAGATAAAACACCCCTCCAAAATCCCTTTCGTATTTGAAATCGGGTTGTCGCAGCTTCAGATAACGGTAAACAGCTAGAACATACAGATGGTATTGGAGAAAATAATAGGCTTCCTCGATCACCTGCTCCAAACGCTCTTTTCGATACCAGCTCGCATCTGGTCCCAGGAAATTCGATTTCCAATCGATCAGATAATACCGGCCGTTCTGACAGGCCAGTAAATCGATAAATCCCTTCATGAAGCCTTCTCTTGGAGTAAAAACCAAATCCTCGAGCCGCTCCGGGAACCCGGTTTTAAAGCGGGTATTTTCGATTACCCCAAAAGCTGCTTTCAGATCCCTTTGCCCGATCCGGTTCAGGGGGAAGTAAAACTCCATCTCATGGATCCGATCCGAAGCGGATAGTGTTGAAAGCGTGAGATTACCCGCAGCTCCTGCAAGTGTGGCTGAAAGGACCTGTTTTGCCATTGCAGCAACCGGTTGGGCCCAAGAGGATTCAAATCCGAAGGACTCCAATGCAGCCGTCACCCGATCCTGCTGTTGATGCGGAGACACAGTGAATTCAAGGGTTTCAAACAGCTTGTGAAAAAAAAGTCCTGCCCTCAACCCCTTGGGAAAGGACAACATGCTTTCGCCTTCATCATCCGGGGACGGGATTGAAGGAAGGTCTCTGTCCGGCAATTCATCGTATTCCATCTTGCTGGAAACGAGGGAAGAATAGCTTGTGATTTTC
>MGQD01000098.1 GCA_001797695.1 Deltaproteobacteria bacterium RBG_13_49_15
ATACCGGATGTTAAAATCCTCAGAGTCGACGGGCTCAATGTTTATGACATCCTAAAATATCAGAACCTGGTCCTTCTTGAGGCGTCGATTAAATCCATCGAGGGGAGGCTTTTGCAATGACCGGACATGATGTCATCAAGCGGCCCTTAATTACTGAGAAGACAACCCGTCAAAAGGAGTCATCGAATCAGGTTTCATTTGAGGTGGATCGTAGAGCAAACCGGATTGAAATCCGAAAATCCGTCGAGAAGATTTTCAAGGTGAAGGTGATCGGTGTTCGTACCGTTCAAGTCAAAGGGAAAATCAAAAGACGGGGACGCATTCTGGGAAAACGGAAAGATTGGAAGAAGGCGATCGTAACCTTAGGGACCGGGGAACGGATCGATTTTTTTGAGGGCGCATAATCGGCTTGAATAACTCCGGCATTTGGAACTCCGGCGGATTGATAACCAATTCCGCCTCTTATTTAATGAGGAAGCAAAATGGGACTTAAGAAAGTTAACCCGACCTCGCCCGGAAGGCGATTTCAGGTATATTCCACTTTCGAAGAAATTACAAAAAAGACGGCGGAAAAAGGTCTCTTGAAAACATTAAAAAGCAGTGGAGGGAGAAATTCGACCGGGCGAATTACATCCTGGCATCGTGGAGGCGGTCACAAACGGCATTATAGGATTATCGATTTTAAGCGTGATAAAACCGGAATACCCGGAAAAGTGGCTTCCATCGAATATGATCCCAATCGCAGCACCCGGATAGCCTTGCTTCATTATGCAGACGGAGAAAAGCGCTACATTTTAGCTCCCTTGGACCTGACGGTAAACGACATCGTAATGTCCGGCCCCGATGTGGACATCAAACCCGGGAACACATTGCCGCTTCGAAATATTCCCCTCGGCACACATATCCATAACATTGAACTAAAGATTGGAAAGGGCGGTCAGATCGTCCGGAGCGCCGGCACATATGCTCAGTTGATGGCCAAAGAAAACCGATATGCACTCATTAAGCTTCCTTCGGACGAGGTTCGGATGGTGAACCTTGATTGCAAAGCGACTATCGGCCAATTGGGGAATGTGGAACATGCGAATGTGTCAGTCGGGAAAGCCGGGCGAAGCCGTTGGCAGGGAAAGCGCCCCAATGTTCGGGGTGTGGCGATGAACCCCATTGACCATCCGATGGGTGGAGGGGAAGGGAAATCATCCGGCGGCCGTCATCCCTGCACACCCTGGGGAAAGCCGACCAAAGGATATATTACCCGAAAGAATAAGACAAGCGATCGATATATCGTTAAAAGACGCGGGAAAAAATAATTCGATCCCGCCGGATGCGGACAAGCGATGATAATCTTGTCCACTTGATAGCCTATGGCTATGATGAATCAACTTAGAGTGTTACGACCCTATCAGGGCACTGAGAAACAGGAGATTTCATGTCGCGTTCGTTGAAAAAAGGTCCATACGTTGAACCTAAACTGCTCAACAAAGTTCAAGAGGCTCAGGAAAACCGCAGCAGCAGGGTTATTAAAACATGGTCGCGGCGATCAACGATTATCCCGGAAATGGTCGGCGTAACCCTGGCGGTTCATAACGGGAAAAAATTCGTTCCCGTTTTTATCTCTGAGAATATGGTCGGTCATAAGCTGGGCGAATTTTCGCCGACCCGTCTATTTTTCGGGCATGCAGGGGACAAGAAATCGAAGCTGAAAAAGTAAGACCGAAACAGGAAACACCTGACAATGACAACGAACGGATCCCGTGAGGAATGGATTTAAGGTAACAGGGAAGAAAAAGGAAGACGGACCGTGGAAGCAAAAGCAGTATCAAGATATGTACGCATTTCACCACAGAAAATTCGGAAGCTCATCGGCGGGTTGAAGGGGAAACCGGTCCAGATCGGATTGGAAGCATTGAAATTCATGCCGCAAAAAGGAGCGGCGGTCGTTGAAAAGGCGATCCGAAGCGCCGTCGCCAATGCAAACCAGAAAGAAAAGGTGGATGTGGATGCCCTGGTAATTCGTAACATCACCGCAGATTGCGGGCCCATGCTGAAGCGATTCAGGGCCAAGGCCAGGGGAAGAGCGAGCAGAATACTGAAGAGGACCGCTCACATTACGGTTCGTCTCTCTGACACGTCATCATAAACGGAGGAAGGAATTTGGGCCAAAAAGTCAATCCGATCGGTCTGAGATTAGGGGTAAACAAAACATGGGAATCGAAGTGGTATGCCGGAAGGAATTATCCCGGCTATGTTTTGGAAGATCACAAAATCAGAACGTTTCTCAAGAAAAAACTGTATCATGCCGGGATTTCGAGAATTGAGATCGAACGGTCTTCGAATCGGATTAAATTAAGAATTTATACATCCCGGCCCGGGATTGTCATCGGGAAAAAGGGAACCGAAATTGCACAGCTCAAGAAAGAACTGGAAAAAAAGGTTTCTTCCGAGGTTCTAATCGACATCCAGGAGGTGAGGAAACCGGAAATCGATGCTCAATTGGTTGCTGAGAGCGTAGCGCTTCAGATTGAGCGGCGGGTGGCTTTTCGACGTGCGATGAAACGAAGCGTTTCCTCGGCCATGCGGTTCGGCGCTAAAGGGATTAAAATCATCTGTTCCGGAAGGCTGGCCGGGGCCGAAATGGCGAGAACCGAATGGTACAAAGAAGGACGGATTCCTCTTCATACGCTTCGGGCCGATATCGATTACGGTTTTACCGAGGCTCGCACCACTTATGGGGCCATCGGTATCAAAGTCTTTATTTTCCATGGCGAGATTTTGAAAAAAGACCAGCTCGCGATGGAACAATAGGAGAAGGACAACATGCTGAGCCCGACAAAAGTTAAATTTCGAAAGCAGCAACGGGGCAGGATGAAAGGGGTGGCCTGGCGGGGGTCAACCCTGAATTTCGGTGAGTTTGGACTCCAGGCAACGGAATGCGGCGCCATTTCCGCCAAACAGATTGAGGCCGCACGAATCGCGATGACTCGCCATGCGAAAAGAGGGGGGAAGATCTGGATTCGGATTTTTCCGGACAAGCCGTTTACGAAAAAACCGGCTGAAGTCAGAATGGGGAAAGGAAAGGGCCCTCCGGAAGGATGGGAGGTCGTAATCCGTCCCGGAAGGATCCTTTATGAAATCGAAGGCGTTCCAAGGGATGTGGCCAAAGAGGCATTTCGCCTCGCCGCCCATAAGTTGCCTCTTAGTACCAAGTTTATCGAAAGGGCTGATGCTAGATGAAAGTGAGCGAGATCCGGGAATTAAGCCGGGAAGAAAGGGACCGTAAACTCAGAGAATTGCGAGAATCCTTATTCAATCTGACGTTTCAGCACGAGATCGGTCAACTTGAAAATCCTCAAAAACTCAAGCAAACGAAACGGGACATCGCTAGAATCCAAACGGTAATACGGGAAAATCGATAATCAACCAACAAGACAACAGGCAGCGCCGATATGAAAACAAGAGGAATGAAACGACAGTTCACAGGAACGATTGTCAGCGATAAGATGGACAAGACGGTCATCGTATTGGTGGAGCGGTTGATTAAGCATCCGTTATACATGAAATACATTCGACGCCGGGCGAAATTCTCGGCTCATGACGAGGCGAATGAATGTCATATCGGTGACAAAGTGGTGATAACGGAATCGCGTCCTCTCAGCAAAACAAAGAGATGGCGTGTCAGTTCCATCGTCGAAAAAGCCGTTTGAAGCATTTAAGGAATACAAAGAAATGATCCGGGCACAGACACGATTAACAGCGGCGGACAATTCCGGAGCCAAGACGCTCTATTGCATAAAAGTCCTAGGCGGCTCCAGAAGAAGATATGCAAGAGTGGGCGATATTATTGTGGTATCCGTTAAAGAAGCCATCCCCAATGCCAAGGTAAAAAAAGGGGATGTATTAAAAGCGGTTGTAGTCCGAACCAAAAAGGAGATCAAACGGCCGGATGGTTCATTCATTCGATTTGATGATAACTCGGCGGTGCTGATCAGTGCCACCAGGGATCCGATAGGAACGCGGATATTCGGACCGGTGGCAAGGGAGCTAAGAGCAAAACGCTTCATGAAGATCGTTTCCCTTGCTCCCGAGGTTCTATGAAGAATTATCAGGCAGCCGGTTTATCCCCGAACGGCGACTGAATCAACCGCATGGAGGATTAGCACTTGATGCGCGACAGATGTCGGATAAAAAAAGATGACAAGGTAAAGGTAATCGCGGGGAAAGATCGTGGAAAGATCGGGAAGGTCTTGAAAGTGATCCGGAAAAAGGATCGTCTCCTCGTCGAGAATATCAATATCGTTAAGCGGCACGCAAAACCGACCGCCAAGCAGAGACAGGGCGGCATTTTAGAAATTGAAGCGCCGATTCATTGGTCGAACGTTGTCCTGATGTGCAACAAATGCATTTCACCGGTTCGCATCAAGATGCAGCAACTGGATGACGGCAAAAAAGTTCGAGTTTGCCGGAAATGCGGGGAAATCATCGATAAATAGAAGAAGTGAAAACCATGCGATTGTATGAATACTACATCAATGAAGTCGTTCCCAAGTTAATGGGGACCTTCCAGTACAAAAACCGGATGCAGGTCCCAAAGCTGGAAAAAATCGTACTGAATATGGGATTGGGAGAGGCGATACAGAACATTAAGATCATTGACACCGCCGTTGATGACCTGAAAGCGATTGCCGGACAAAAGCCGATTATCACGCGATCAAAAAAATCGATCGCTGCATTTAAACTCCGAACCGGAATGCCCATCGGCTGCATGGTGACACTGCGCCGAAAGCGGATGTACGATTTTTTCAGCAAGCTGGTGAATGCGGCATTGCCGCGAGTGCGTGATTTTCGAGGAATTTCCGGGAAGGCGTTTGACGGAAGAGGGAATTATTCTCTGGGCATTCAGGAACATATCATTTTCCCTGAGATCGATTATGACAAGATCGACAAGATCAAAGGGCTCAATATCAGCATTATTACGACCGCCCGGACAGACGAAGAGGGGAAAGAACTTCTCCGGCTTTTAGGGATGCCCTTTAAAAATTAATCACCTTTTGAGCGAGTCGGCATAGGAGGATCATTTGGCAAAAAAATCCCTTGAAATAAAAGCGGTACGAAAACCCAAATTCAAGGTGCGGACTTATAACCGATGCCCGATCTGCGGCAGACCGAGGGGTTTTATTCGTAAATTCGGAATTTGCCGGATTTGTTTTCGCAGCCTGGCTTCGGAAGGAATGTTGCCGGGCGTAATAAAATCAAGTTGGTAATAAATTCAGGGGACCAGCGGCCCCGGCTCTTTTTGCAAAAAGAAAAAGGCAGCCGAGTGGAAGCGGTCCTGAATCGATAATCAAATCGTTACAGGGACGGAGAAAACGATGACAGTAAGTGATCCGATTGCGGATATGCTGACCAGAATCCGAAATGCCGCCAAGGCCAATTTTTCAAGTGTGGACATCCCGGGATCAAAATTGAAGGTGGAGTTGGCAAAAGTACTTAAAAATGAGGGTTTCATTAAGAATTACAAATTTATTAAAGACACCAAACAAGGGATTCTCCGCATTTACCTTAAGTATGGCGCCGGACGGAGTTGCGCTTTTCTGAATATCAAGCGGATCAGCAAACCGAGCAGAAGGGTTTATTTAAAAAACAAGGATATCAAACCGGTTCTGAGTGGAATGGGCGTTTCGATTATCTCCACTTCAAAGGGAATTATGACGGATAAGCGAGCCAGGAAAGAGAATTTGGGAGGAGAAATTCTTTGCAGCGTCTGGTAAACCGTTTTTATTCCGCTCTATTAAGTTGTCATAACGACCGGCATAAGGACCGGAGAAGAGAAACGAGGAGCGTTCAATGTCCCGCATAGGTAAAAAACCGATATCGATACCGGCAAAAATAAAAGTATCTTTCGAAAACCGGACCCTTGCGGTGGAAGGACCAAAGGGGTCTATTGAAAAAGCGATTCATCCTGATGTGAATCTTAAGATTGAAAATGGAGCCATCCGGGTGGTCGCCATCACCGAAGGGAAAAAAACCAACGCATTGTGGGGGTTGACGCGGAGCCTGGTGGTCAACATGATTACCGGGGTCGATAAGGGTTTTGAAAGGATATTGGAGATCAACGGTATCGGGTATCGCGCCAATATCAACGGGAATCGGATCGAACTTAATCTCGGTTACTCCCACCCTGTTCTATTCGATTTGCCGGCGGGCATTCAAGCGTCTGTTGACCGGAACACCATCATCCGGCTCGCCGGCGTCGATAAAGAACTGCTGGGCCAGACCGCCGCATCTCTCCGGCGGCTGAAGCCGCCGGATTCGTACAAGGGAAAAGGAATCCGGTATACGGGTGAGCGTATCCGTTTAAAAGCAGGAAAAACAGGAACCAAATAAGCAAACATCTTTTATGCGCCTCTGGCGCATTCGCCAAATAGCCAGAGGCTATCAAGCACTAAGGCAAGGTAAGGATATGGGATATTCCAACCAAAAAAAGCAGGCACGATTGAAACGAAAAAAGAGTATCCGGAAAAAGATTTCCGGGAGTCCGGTGCGCCCGAGGTTATGTGTGTTCCGCAGTGCAAGGCATATCTACGCCCAGCTCGTCGACGATTCATCCGGACATATCCTGGCTGCAGCGTCTACTTTGGAAAAACCGGTCAAAGAAAATACCGAATTGAACAAGAAAGCAAAAAAGGCGGCATATATCGGCAAACTGATCGCCCAGAGGGCGCTGGAAAAAGGGATCAAGACGATCGTTTTTGACCGGAACGGATTTTTATATCACGGTCGGGTAAAGGCGGTTTCGGAAGGCGCCCGGGAAGCGGGCTTATTGTTTTAGTTATGGGAAATTCAATTCTTTCAATCGGATTAATGCGCCATAGGCGCATAAAGGAGGAGATGCTTGTTCAAAAAGGAAACCGGTGAAAAGGAATTAATCGATAAGGTCGTTCACATCAGCCGGGTCGCGAAAGTAGTCAAAGGCGGGCGTCGATTCAGCTTCAGCGCCATCGTGGTCGTGGGAGACGGCAAAGGGAATGTGGGTTACGGATTGGGCAAAGCAGGGGAAGTTCCGGAGGCGATCCGGAAGGGGGTTGAAAAGGCGAAGAAGAACATGATCAAAGTCCCTCTTGTGAATGAAACGATTCCATTCGAGGTTATCGGGAAGTTTGGAGCGGGAAATGTCCTTTTAAAGCCGGCTTTCAAAGGTACCGGAGTCATAGCAGGCGGCGCGGTCCGGGCGGTGATGGAAGCGTGCGGCATTCAGAATATTTTGACCAAAAGTATGGGGTCCGCCAACCCCCATAATGTAGTCAGAGCAGCGATTTCCGGGCTCCAGAAACTCCAGAGCAGAGAGGATGTTGCCAAAAGGCGCGGCATTCGTGAGGAAGAGCTTTAAGCAAAAAAGGATACATGGCAAAGATGCTGCAAATCACATTGGTAAAAAGCATGATCGGCCGGCCGGAGAAGCACCGGAAGGTGTTGCGGGGAATGGGGTTGGGCAGGCGGGGAAAGACGGTTCAACTTCAGGATACGCCGAACATCCGGGGAATGATTCGAAAGGTATCTCATCTCATCGAGATTAAGGAGAAGAAATGAGATTGCATCAATTATCTCCTGCCCCCGGTTCGAAAAAAACCAAAAAAAGGGTGGGAAGAGGGGACGGATCCGGGAGAGGGACAACATCCGGAAGAGGAACAAAGGGGCATAAAGCCCGTTCAGGTGGTGGAGTGAGCCCTGCATTCGAAGGCGGACAGATGCCCATTCAGAGACGTCTTCCCAAGAGAGGTTTCACCAATATCTTTAAAAAGCATTTCGCCGTCATTAATATCCACGACCTTCCCCGGTTTGAAGCAGGTTCCACTGTGGATGAAGCGGCCCTCA
Source organism: Deltaproteobacteria bacterium RBG_13_49_15 (assembly GCA_001797695.1). GTDB lineage: Bacteria > Desulfobacterota > Desulfobacteria > Desulfobacterales > UBA2156 > RBG-13-49-15. The sequence goes on from MGQD01000098.1 coordinate 7,873, forward strand.
TTCGGGAAGGGCTGGTGCAGGGGAAGCGGAACGGGATCAAACTCCTGGGACAAGGCGAAATCGGACACCCGTTGACCATCCGGTTGCACCGGGTGAGCAAGAGCGCTCAGGAAAAAATCCTGAAGGCCGGGGGAACAGTAGAGGTCCTATAGAATGGTCGGAAGCGGTTTTCAAAATATATTTAAAATTCCTGAACTGAAAAAACGGATTCTCTATACGTTTGCACTTCTTTCCGTTTATCGCATCGGCGTCGCTGTTCCGACACCCGGAATCGATTCGGTCGCTCTTGCCTCCTTTTTTGCACGGGCCAAAGGGACGCTTCTAGGATTGTTCGACATGTTTTCCGGAGGCGCCTTGGAACGGCTGTCGGTGTTTGCCCTTGGGATTATGCCGTATATCAGTGCATCCATCATTCTCCAGTTGCTGACCGTGGTCATTCCGCATCTGGAAAGACTTTCCAAGGAGGGAACCCAGGGGAGAAAGAAAATCACGCAATACACGCGCTATGGAACCGTAATCCTCAGCATAATTCAGGGGTTCGGGATTGCGGTCGGGCTTGAGAGCATGAGTTCCCCGGGAGGCGCTCCGGTGGTCCTCAATCCAGGATGGAGCTTCCGGCTTATGACGGTCATCACGTTAACGGCAGGAACGGCTTTCATTATGTGGCTGGGAGAACAGATCACCGAACGGGGGATCGGGAATGGAATCTCCCTGATTATTTTTGCCGGGATCGTCGCCCGGATGCCGAGTGCCGTGGGCAACTCCTTTCGTCTCATCTCCACCGGTGAAATGGGGATATTTTTGGTCTTAATTTTACTTATCCTCATGGTCGTCGTGGTGGGTGTCATCATTTTTATGGAACAGGGGCAGCGCCGAATACCGGTTCAGTATGCCAAACGGGTGGTGGGGCGGCGGATGTATGGGGGACAGAGCACCCATCTTCCGTTGAAAATCAACACCTCGGGGGTCATTCCACCGATTTTTGCATCGTCTATCATTATGTTTCCGGCCACCATCGCCAGTTTTATCAAAATTCCCTGGGTGCAGGGTATTGCAAACGCCATGCGGCCGGGAAGTATCGTTTATGAATTGTTATACATCGGTTTTATTTTCTTTTTTTGTTATTTTTATACGGCGGTTACATTTAATCCGGTTGACGTTTCGGAAAATATGAAGAAACACGGCGGCTATATTCCCGGCATCCGACCGGGGAAGAGGACCGCCGACTACATTGATCGGGTATTAACCCGGATCACCCTTGGCGGGGCTCTCTATATTTCGGCAGTTTGCGTTTTACCGACCATTTTAATTTCCCGGTTCAATGTTCCGTTCTATTTTGGAGGCACCGCCTTGTTGATCGTAGTGGGCGTCGCCATCGATACTGTTTCTCAGATCGAATCGCACATGCTGGCGCGCCATTATGAGGGTTTTTTAAAAAAGAGCGGGGCCGGAATAAAGGGTCGATATTAAACATGGTGATTATAAAATCACCCAAGGAAATCGAAAAGATTCGAAGAAGCAACCAAATCGTTGCCCAGATCTTGAAAATCCTTGGATCCGAAATCAGGCCTGGAATCCATACCTTTTATTTAAATGATCTTTCGGAAAAACTGGCTGTTGAACGAAACGCCGTTCCGGCTTTTAAGGGATATCGGGGGTATCCGTTTGCCCTTTGCGCATCGGTGAACAGCGTCGTCGTGCATGGTTTCCCGAACAAAACTCCGCTAAAGGAAGGAGATATCGTCAGCCTCGATTTTGGTATTTTATTCAATGGGTATTACGGTGATGCAGCGACTACCGTGGCGGTTGGGAGGCTTTCCGAATCCGCCCGGAATCTGACGGAAGTGACACGGGAATCGCTATATAAAGGAATCGATAAAGCCCTGCCGGATGGCCGGCTTTCGGACATTTCCCATGCCATTCAATCCCATGTTGAATCAAACGGCTTTTCGGTTGTTCGGAAATTTGTGGGGCACGGCATCGGAAGCAAGTTGCACGAGGATCCGCAGATTCCCAATTTTGGAAAACCAGGCACAGGGGTTCGTCTCAAAGCGGGAATGACCCTTGCAATCGAACCCATGGTGAATGAAAAGGGTTATGAGGTTGAAATTCTTGAAGATGGATGGACGGCGGTAACCAAAGACGGATCCCTGTCCGCTCATTTTGAACACACCATTGCCGTTACGGAAAATGGGCCGGCGGTGTTGAGCCAGCTGGATGGGAGTATATGATGACGAAGGAAGAACCGATTGAAGTTAAGGGCATCGTCATTGAAACATTGCCCAATGCCATGTTTAAAGTGGAACTGGAAAACAAGCATCGCGTTCTGGCCCACATTTCCGGGAAAATGCGGATGCATTTCATTAAAATTCTGCCCGGCGATGAAGTGACCGTTGAGTTGTCTCCTTATGATCTTACCAGGGGGCGGATCATCTACCGGGAGAAATAGGCGGATCCTTTTTTGGAAAGGAAGCGTGAAAAAGAATGAAAGTCAGGTCATCAGTTAAGAAAATATGCAGCAAATGCAAGATCGTCCGAAGAAAAGGCGTGGTTCGGGTAATCTGTGAAAACAAGCGTCATAAACAGCGACAAGGATAAAAGGAGGAGGCACCTTGGCAAGAATTGCCGGCGTCGATTTGCCGAAAAACAAACGGGTTGAAATCGGGCTGACGTACATTTACGGGATCGGGAGGAGCACATCCAGGAAAATTCTTTCCATGCTCAATATTGATTATGATCTCAAGACCGATCAGCTCTCGGAAACGGAAGTTAATAATATCCGGAAAATTATTGATGGCGAATATAAAGTCGAGGGAGAACTTCGCACCGAAATTTCCATGAACATCAAACGATTGATGGATCTCGGTTGCTACAGGGGGCTTCGGCATCGAAAATCGCTCCCGGTCCATGGACAGCGGACCAGCACCAATGCGAGAACCAGAAAGGGACCGAGAAGATCAACCGTTAAGAAAAAAAGTGCAACTAAGAAAAAATAACAACCGAACATCCACTTTCGGGAAAAGGGGTCTTTGATTTATGGCTAAGCGGGTTCATACTAAAAAGAAAGAGAGAAAAAACATATCCAGCGGGGTTGTCCATATCCAATCCACATTCAACAATACCGTTGTTACTGTGACGGACACTGCCGGAAATGTCATTGCATGGTCGAGCTCCGGTTCCCAGGGATTCAAGGGTTCACGAAAGAGCACCCCTTTTGCCGCCCAGATGGCGGCGGAAAGTGCAGCAAAGAAAGCCATGGAATTTGGAATGAAAAATGTGGAGGTTTATGTGAAAGGCCCGGGCGCCGGTCGGGAGTCGGCACTCCGCTCACTCCAGGCGGCCGGTTTTCATGTGGTCATAATCAAGGATGTAACACCGATTCCGCATAACGGATGCCGTCCGCCAAAGAGGCGAAGGGTTTAGCAGGAACGTTTTTTATCCGTCGTTGTTGCGGGAAATCGATAAGGAGGAGAAGTTGGCAAAATATAGCGGTTCGGTTTGTAGGCTATGCCGGAGGGAAAACCTGAAACTTTTTTTGAAGGGGGACCGTTGTTATTCGGATAAATGCGCTTTTGACCGTCGCAGCTATTCGCCCGGCCAGCATGGCCAGCGCCGTGGCAGGAAAATATCCGGTTACGGTGTTCAGTTGAGGGAAAAACAGAAGGTCAAACGGATATATAACCTTTCCGAAAAGCAGTTTGAGTTATTTTTTGAGAAAGCGGACCGGCAGAAGGGGATTACAGGAACCAATCTTCTTGTATTGCTTGAGAGACGCCTTGACAATGTGGTTTATAGACTCGGGTTTGTCAATTCTCGGGCCCAGGGTCGTCAATTTGTCAGGCATGATCATTTTTTGGTTAACGGTAAAAAAGTGACCATCCCATCCTATCTGATCCGAGTCGGCGATGTGGTTGAACTAAACGAAAAGAGCAAAAAAATTAAATCCATTGAAGATTCTTTGGGAGCAGTTGTTCGAAGAGGAGTCCCGCAATGGCTTGAGCTGGAAAAAGAACAGTTAAAAGGGACCATAAAAGCATATCCTGTTCGAGAAGACTTGACGATGCCGATCCAGGAACAATTGATCGTGGAACTTTATTCCAAATAATTTGGATCAAGAATCGTTTTATCAATCACCTTATATCGAACAATCGATAATCACTGATAATGGAGAGGCAAGGATGTCATCAAACGAATTAATGTACATGAATTGGCAGGAGATGATCAGGCCCGAGAAGGTTCAGGTGACGAGCAAGCCCACCTATGGGAAATTCGTCTGTGAACCGCTGGAAAGGGGTTTTGGGCTTACCATCGGCAATGCCCTTCGCCGGATCATCCTGTCGTCTCTTTACGGCGCTGCAGCCGTTTCAATCAAGTTCGACGCTGTCATGCATGAGTTCAGCGTCATCCCCGGCGTCCTCGAGGATGTCTCTGAAATCATTCTGAACATCAAGGAAGTGCGCTTCAAAGTGAGCGATCTGAGTCCAAAAACGGTGCGTATAGATGCGGAAGGGAAGCGGGAGGTAACCGCCGGCGACATCATCAGCGACGATGGAAGATGCGAAGCGCTCAATCCGGATTTGCACATTGCAACCCTTTCGGAAAAATCCAAGTTGAAAATGGAGATCACCGTCAAGGTCGGAAAGGGATATTCATTGTCTGAACTGAATAAGGATGAGAACTCACCCATCGGCACTATTCCGATTGATGCCGTGTTTTCTCCCATCACGCGCGTGAATTATATGGTAACCAATGCCCGTGTCGGACAAAAAACCGATTATGACAAACTGACCCTGGAAGTCTGGACGGATGGAAGCATCGCTCCGGCGGATGCGGTATCGTTTGCCGCCAAGATCCTGAAGGACCAGGTGACGATTTTCATTAATTTTGATGAAGGGTCCGAACCGGAAATATTGAACAAATCGAAAGAACCCGAAAAGCCCAAATATAATGAAAACCTCTGTCGAAACGTAGAAGAGTTGGAGCTTTCCGTGCGGAGCGCCAATTGCTTGAAAAACGCTTCCATCAACAAGATCTATCAACTCGTTCAGAAATCTGAAGCGGAAATGTTGAAAACGAAAAACTTCGGGAGAAAGTCGTTGAACGAGATCAAGGAAGTCCTGACCGAAATGGGACTTTCCTTGGGGATGAAGCTTGACGGGTTTGAGCCGCCCGAAGAGGATGCAGGAAAAGGAGAATAGAGGGCCGATGAGACATCAAAAAGCAGGAATTAAACTGAGCCGAACCAGCAGCCACCGGATCGCCATGTTCAGAAACATGGTAACCTCCCTTTTTAAATACGATCGAATCCGCACGACCGATGTCAAGGCAAAGGAGTTAAGCCGCTGGGCAGAGCATTTAATCACGTTGGCCAAACGTGGGGATCTGCATGCCCGACGACAGGCGCTTTCCATCATCAGAGAAAGAGATATCGTTCATCACTTATTTGAGCAAGCCGATAAACGGTTCAAAGACAGAAACGGAGGACACATCCGGATCGTCAAAATCTCCAGGCGTCCGGGAGATGCGGCGCTCCTTTCTTTAGTCGAACTCGTGGTTTCCGACGATCAGGAAAAGAAAAAGGGAAAGAAGAAACAGGCAACGGCCAAAACTAAAAAAACAAAAGGCCAACCGGCGAAAAAGATAAAATCCAAGGGGAAAGGGGAAATAAAAGAG
>MGQD01000099.1 GCA_001797695.1 Deltaproteobacteria bacterium RBG_13_49_15
CAGCGCCGCGTGAAGAAAGTAGTCGGCCGGAAGGAATCGTCCCCTAAGAAATTCGGAAGCGGTGATCCATCCGGCATAGCAAAGAATGGCAAGAACGGGAAGGTTGAAAAGGATTTGGAGAAAAAGGGTGCTCAATCGATCGGCCGTTCGACTGATTTCATATTCGAGGCCTAAAGACCGGATACCTGCCAGTTCGGATTCCAGATTCTCCTCTGCCGACACGACCGTATCCAACTGGCGTACCGAAGGATTGAACCTGCTCAGCACCAGTTGTTCTCCGACATCCATCCAGTTTTTTAGAAGAACAAGCCGGTGCCGCTGAAGGGCTGATCGGAGCTGTTTTCCTCCTTTTGAATCCTCGGATAAACCTGTTGAGCCGCTCACCTGCTTTAGAGAGGTCATCCATTCCTTAACATGGTGAAGCGGATTTGCGAAACGAAACAGAGCGGAAGCGGCGCTTCCGAAAACCAAGATGCGGTACCATAGGGCGACGAGCCATCCCACCGGTCCCATCCATTGCTGAGCCAATCGGTTGTAAAGCCTGACCATAACGCTAAACGCCGGATCGGCATCATCCGCCTCTAATGCATCAAGTGCGCTCCGAAAAGCCTCCTGCTCAATATCCCGCATACGATCCCGGCAAAGTTCGAGACGCTTTTGGTCCCTGGCAGATTCCTCGCAAATCCGACCTCTGATATAGTTTTTCAATTCTTCGGCATTTTTAACCCGGCGATCGATCCGAAACCCTTTAAGTGGGAACGCATTTTCGATTTTTTCTTTGAATGCTTCGTATTGATCCAGATTATGGCGAGGCGAGGCGTTCGGATTCCAATCCGGGTTTTTCAAATGGCTTCTCCCTGAGATGCAATAAAGCGAGTCGACTTTTTTATCCCATGCGTTTCGGATATAATTTGTGAACTCGGGCAGGATCGATTCGGTCAGCTCATATTGAGACTGCCGATCGCATTTATTCAGCGCAACGATGAGAGATTCTCCGTCAAACATCCGGACATATGGGGCAAGAAAATCGGTATGGTCTTTTCGTTTTGGATTTTCCACATCGAAAAGGCATATCAAGACATCCGAGAAGCCGATCGCTTTTTGAATCATGGGGATATGTTCGTTCCGCCGGGTGCTGTCCGTATCCGGTGTGTCGATGAGCAGCATGTTATTCGAAAAAGCAGCCTGGTCGCTTACCCGGATAGCGACATTTTCCCGGCCCAGATCCTGACTCAACAGTTGAGCGTCTTCCCTGGTTTTTGAAAGGATCAGAATATCTTTTGTGGTGGGCCTGTCTGTTCCGGATTCAGAAAATTCGTCAATGCCGGCAAGGGCGTTTAAAAGCGTTGATTTCCCCGACCCGGAGGGTCCGATGACCGTCACGACAAGCTTCTGATCAAATCGTTTCTTGAGTGTTTCGACCATGTTGGAAGCTTCAAGGCATTCCTTTATCAGAACCGTGCTGGGAAGCCATAGGGGTATCTGTTCGAGAGCCCCTTTCATCCGGTCGATCTCGCTTGCGTATCCCACGATTTGACCGATCGCATGCAATTCATTGAGTGTTCGGTTATTCATTGGATTGCCTTCAAATGGTCTCCGGCTCTTTGGATATATTTTTCAGCTTCGGAAACAGCTGTGCGGGCCGTCTTCAGAATTTTTCCCGTAATATGATCTTCAAAAATAGCGTTTACGGTCGCAAATTGATGGTCAAGCCATGTTTTTACAAGGGGTTCGAGCAGTTGGTGAAGTTGTTTCATATCCGCTTTTTTAAGGCCGGCCGTTGCCGGGATGGCTACAAGCGCATAAAGATCCTTCAGCCCGAAAAGCCCTGCAAGTTTCACCTTGATTCCGGCAGCCCCGATCGGATCGCCTGTATGAAGAACATATGTCACCGCTGCTGTGGCCGGGATAATAGTTAATGCGGCGGAAAAGGTCTGACGAAGCCGCTCAAAGACGCTCATGGTGCTTCGGAATTGAATAACAAGTCTTCTGAGTTCTTCATCCATCCCTGTGGAGACTGAGATCAATTCGTCCTTTTGCGATAAAATCCTCTCCCGGGTAACATTCCACCCCTGCTCCCGCAACCCGCTCTGCTCCCGAAATGCGACCGGATGAGCCGGAATATGAGATGTGGCGGCGCCTTTTGAATCGGTAGTCACCGCCGGCATCATTTCATCCGTTATTATTTTTTCATGCCGTATATTCTCAATCATCCGGATCATCTCTCGCTCGTTCGGATCGGCAGGGTTTAATGCAACGGTGATTTCCGAATTCACTGCTGCGGCGTAAATCTCATTCGAGGCGCCAAGAAGATCCGCTTCAATGGCTGAAGCAACATCGTCATAGCTCTTGCGTTCATTGGCCGTTTCACCCGATTTAAACCGGCGGACGGTTTTCAAAAGGATCCGAAAGGGGAATTCCACAACGCGCCCGGTTTGCCGCATGGATTTGATAAAGGGTGGATCGGTCGATTGCCATATTTCGTTAAAGCGGTTAAGGATTCTATCCGATGGAAAGCGGTTGAGGGCATGTTGAACGGACAGGGTTTGGATCGCGTTAAGGGCTTTTAAATATAAGCCAAGCATTTCTTGGGATGCTTTTGCCTTGATGAGGAATCGGGATGCTTTTGCAGTCACATCCACTAGTATCGACCGGTGTAATTCCGTTCGCAATTTCATCGGATTCAGGCTGAGAATGGTTTCCATAAAAGAACGATCCTGAGGACGTGCCGGCCTGAGTGTGAGAAACCGTTCGCCTGAGGCAACCGTATTGTCTTCATCTGTGCGATAAATTCCAAGAATATGTTTTTCAGCATGATCTCCGTAAATATTCCTTGCAACCGTCGCAGCATGGTCGCATACCTCTTCATCGGTAAAGCTGGGATAGGCACGGTAAATGAGAAACGATTGACGCACGCCGATACCGGTCAGCAATCGGGAGATAAATTCAGTATTGTCGCGATTGTTGTAGTTGGAGTTGGTAAAGATGTAGATTAAAATGTCCGCAATTTCGAGCGCTCCCTTTGCCAGATCCCGATTCACATAGGCGCCTTTGGCGCCGGTATCGAAATCCGGTGTGTCGATCAATGCAAGGTTTTTCGGAAGGTGCCGACCTGCGACATAAAACGGAGTTCCGGGATAATAAAGGGCCTCCGGTTCCTTTAGCATTTGGGGTTGTGCATTGAAAGGCTTAAAGAGGGCTTCCAAAATGCCTTCTTTCGAGAGATGTTCCTCCTGGATGGCAAAAAGGATGCGCCTGTTCATTCCGGCACGCCCGCCTGCCGGGGAAATGCGGGAATTAAGAAGCGAATTAAAAAGGGTTGATTTTCCGGATGAACCGCCACCGCAGATGGCTGCTGTCAACGGAAAATCCGGATGGAACCGCGGGAGCAATTTCCCATCCAACGCACGTATCCACTCGCCTATCAAATCATCCTCAACGGCAAGGATTTCACAAAGCTTCGGAATATCCCGCCGCAGCCCCTGGAGAGTGTCGAATACGGCTTCATTTATCATTGGAGTCATTGAATGAACGGTCGATTAAAAGATGGATCGAGAAATTATTTCGATAAACGGTCCCAGAAATCTTTCCCTTCATTACGGGCGCGATCTTCCGGGAATTCTCCAGGAAAGCCCCCATCTGAACGGGTGGACCGATTCCCCCTCAGCCTGGCAATCCGCTCGGGAACCGGAGGGTGGGTTGAAAAAAGGCTCATTAAATTCCTTCCGGACAGGGGGTTGACGATAAACATATGGGCGGTTGATGGATTGGCATCCATGGGGAGGCGCTGAGCATACGCTTCCAGTTTTTCAAGCGCCCTGGCAAGCCCTTCCGGATTTCCGGCAAAGCCTGCCCCTACGGCATCGGCATGATACTCTCTGGAGCGGGAAATGGCCATCTGGATAATGACCGCCGCCAGAGGCGCAATGATTGACATCAGGATCAACCCCAAAGATCCCAATCCTCTGTTTTCGTCATTATCGCTTCTCCCGCCGCCGAAAAAGGCAGACCAGCGCGCCATGTTGGCGATCATCATGATGGCGCCGGCCATGGTCGCGGCAATTGAACCGATTAGGATATCCCGGTTATTCACATGCGCGAGTTCATGAGCAAGCACGCCCATGATCTCTTCCCGGTTCATGAGCTTTACCAATCCTTGGGTAACCGCCACCGCAGCATGCTCCGGATTCCGCCCCGTAGCAAATGCGTTCGGAGAATCCTGTGGAATGACATAGACCTTGGGCATGGGGAGACCGGCGCGCTGGGTGAGCGTCCTGATCATTTGATGGATTTCAGGAGCCTCTTTTGGGGAGACCGGTTTTGCGCCATACATGCGTAACACCAGCTTGTCGGAGAACCAGTAGCTGAAAAAATTCATCCCTGCAGCAAAGATCAGGGCGATGACCATTCCTTGCCGGCCACCCAGTACCCGGCCGATTACCAGGATAAATACGGTTAAAAGGGCCAAAAGCAATCCGGTTCGAATTTGATTTCCCATGTTTCCTAAAACTCCTTCTGATGTAAAAAACGATATTTGCAAAAGATGGTCGATGGTTTCATTGAATCACGTTAGCTTAAACCATCCCTCTTGCGGTATTGGAATCTACACAATTGTACAGCTATAATAAACCCGAATTAAAAGAAATTCAATGGATCGGCAAGGTAAAACGGGTTACTCTTTCCCGAATTTGTGAAACTTCCCTCTCTACAGAACGGGGCTTCCCGGCAAGGAAAAAATCTCTTTCACCTAAAGTGAGCGTTTTAAAAGGTTTATTAAGGCGGGACTTGTGCAAAGCAGTCCGGTCAATTAAATTGGATCATTGGTCAAAGAAGGTGGAAATGACAAATTGCGGGGGGGTTTGAATGTGCTTTTTAACGGTGCACATCCCGGCAACTTTCCGGACGGCATTTTCATATTTCTTGGGAAAATCGGGCGGCAGCAGGATGTTCATGTTAATTTCGTCAACCATGTGCGTCGTCTCATTCCGATGAAAAACGAGCTTCAGTTTAATGCCGGCGCCGTCAATACCCCGTTCCCGGCAGAAATAGAGGATGTATATACCGGCGCAGGTTCCGATTGAGGACAGAAAGAGATCAAAAGGCTCCGGAGCGGTTCC
>MGQD01000100.1:0-2193 GCA_001797695.1 Deltaproteobacteria bacterium RBG_13_49_15
TTTCTTTTGCGAGCCTTGACCGGATCACGGCCGGCGCTTTTTCGTCGACCCCCTGTTTGAGTTGAAGCAGAATGACCGCTGCAATGACCATGGCTCCTCCTAAAATCTGGAGCGGCCCTAACAGCTCGTTTAAGAAGACGGCGGAAAGAATACCCGCCGAGATCGGTTCAAGGGTAGCTGTAATGCTGGCCCGGGCAGCGCGGATATAGCTGACCCCTTTCAGATAGAGCCCAAAAGGAAGGAGTGTCCCTAAAAAAGAAATATAGAAAATCCATCCCCATTGGATCGGTGTGTACGTGTGATAAAACGCTTCGAGCGGCGGATGGATGACGTTCCAGACCAGGGCGCCGAACAGGAAGGCAAAAAAGAGAACCGTCCACGGGTCGTACCGCCGCATGCCGTATTCCCCGTAGATCCCATACCAGGCGAATGTGACTGCAGAAAGGATCCCGCTCAACACTCCGGCCCAGTTCATGGAAAGAAGGTTTAGATTATAAGCGCCTACAACCAGATAACATCCGATAAATGCGCTTATAAGAGCGATGCCGGTCATGGTGCTCGGTTTTTCGTGCAGGAATATGAGAGAATACAGAATAATGAAAAAGGGGGCCAGGTATTGGAGTAAGATGGCGGCAGCGACAGTGATTTTACTGATGGCGTAAAGATAGGTAAATTGAACGCCTGCCATTCCTATGGTTCCGAACAGCAGGAAATAGGAGATGTCCTTAAACGGAATTTTCATTAAAGACGGCCGAACGGCGAGCAAGATGACAAAGAGGATCCCTACAGCCAGCGTTAGGCGCAGTTGAACCAGTTGAAACGGTGAAACGCCGCTGTTAAATAAAAATTTCGCGCTCGATCCTGAAACCCCCCATAACAACGCGGCAATGACGACATAGAGGTATCCGACCCGCAACCCTTTCCCCAAATCCGTTTGAGTCATCATCTCCTATCCAATTCCGCGCTCTCCTATGTTTCCATAGCGGTGATAGCTGTCACAGATGCTCTGGTTCTGCAAATACTGCAACAATTCGATGCGTCCTTCCATCATCACCGGTGTTTTAGAGATGTAAAAACCGATTTCAGCAGCCCTTTGGCTCACATTTTTCGGAACCCGGTCGGATGCGGCATAACGGATTCGATGAATTTGCGGAAACATATCGATTAATTCCGAATCAGCCTGGCGGATCATTTTTGCAAAACGCACAAAGGGTTTCCCGTACCGGCTGAAAATAAAATCCGTGACCCGGTTGTTCAATTCCACGGGAATGCTGATGACCGGATCACATCCTGTAATGACGGCAGCAGACAAGCGAGCCAGGACATCGAACAGAGTATCCTGCGCGTGAAGCCGTATCACCAATCGGCCGACAGGTAAATACCGGATGATATTGTCCTGTCCTCGGAGGTGAAAATAATCCTTGTCTTTTCCAAACTCCTGTTCGTGCCGGAAAAGATAACTTTCAATCGCATAAACGATTTTTTTCAGATCCTGCTTGAATTCCCCTATCTGTCCCCAGTCGAGTTTGAGTTTTATTTGTTGCGCCGCTCGCAACAAGGGGTGCTCCTTTGCAATTGCGTCCACTTTCGGAAAATCCGTTTCACTAAACTCCATGAACTGGGACAGATAATTGGCATAGCCGACCTTGATGCCGGGACCGATGGCGGATTTTCCCATTCCACCGAAAGGTTGGCGCAGCACCACCGCACCGGTTGTTCCGCGGTTGATGTAAAGATTACCGGCCCGGATCTTTTTTTTCCACAGCTCCTGTTCGCGCGGATCAAGGCTCTCAATGGCCGATGTCAGCCCATAACCGGTTTGATTTGCCGATTCGATGGCATGGTTTAAGTCCTTTGCCCGCATGACGCCGAGAAGCGGGCCGAAGAATTCCGTCATATGGGTGTACGAACCGGGACTGACCCCGTATTTAATTCCTGGGGTCCAGAGGTGTGGATTTCCGTCGATATTCTTTGGTTTCAAGGCCCATGACTCACCCGGCTCAAGTTCCGTAAGTGCTTTTCTCAGATCTTCGTCCGGAGGCCGTATAAGAGGTCCCATCCGGTTTTGGAAGTCCCACGCTGTGCCAGTCCCAAGGCTTTCCGCCGCATCCACCAGTTGATTCCTGAAATGCTCGCTCTGATACACTTCATCTTCTAAAATCAGAAGGGAGGTGGCGGAACATTTTTGTCCGC
>MGQD01000100.1:2273-2517 GCA_001797695.1 Deltaproteobacteria bacterium RBG_13_49_15
CCGCCGGTTTCAGCCGCCAAATAAAGGTCCGGTCGCTGAATTAAAATGCCGATCCCGGTCTCGGTTCCTCCGGTGAAAATAACGAAGTCGATGTCCGGGTTGGTCGCAATCCGTTTTCCGGTTTTTGATCCGGCGCCGGTAAGGAACTGTAACGTATTCTTCGAAATGCCGGCATCCCAGAAACACCGGCACAGTTCCCATGCGACCAATACGGCTGAAGACGCCGGTTTAAAAATAACGGTAT
>MGQD01000100.1:2555-8744 GCA_001797695.1 Deltaproteobacteria bacterium RBG_13_49_15
ATGGCAATGGGGAAGTTCCAGGGGGAAATGACCACCCCCACTCCTTTGCCCCGGCAGTTCAAATTGGAAATTCCGGTGAATGTCTTAACCGCATGCGGGTAATATTCCGCAAAATCAACGGCCTCGGAAACCTCCACGTCGGCTTCGGTAAAGACTTTCCCGGTGTTGGCTGCGGCTGATCCGATGAGATCTGCTCTTCCTTGTCGAAGGCGCGCTGCTACCTGTGAAAGGATTTTATGACGCTCGCTCCAGGTTTTTGAACGCCATCCATCCTGATCCGTTTTTGCAATAGCAACAGCACGGTCAACATCTTCTTTTCCGGCCGATGCAAAACGGGCGACGCATACCCTGTCCCCGAAACAATTCGGGTCATAGCAGGAAACCGCCACCCTGCCTTGAAATATCTCTGTTCCTCCCACGACAAGGGGGATATCCGTAGGGTTATCTTTATCACTTAATTTCCATTTCTTCCGGATGGATTCGGCCCACAACCTGTTCCTGGGCAACGACCAATCCGTATCCGGTTCATTATCGAACCGGTTTTCGTAAAAGGTTCCTTTTTCTTCCAAATGAATTTCGGTCAGCCTGGCTTGGGTCCGGTGCGGCTTAACGGAAGCCGATTCTTTCATCGTAAATGAATCAATAAACTGAGTTTTCAACATCTCCCACGCTTCCGATTTTGGTTCGAGATGAAACGAGTACCGTAAAAAGTTGTCTTCTGCGGTATTTTCGTCCAGCCTCCGGATCAGGTAGCCAATGGCATTGATGAACTGGTCTTTCGATGCTACGGGTGCATAAAGGACCAAATCCTCGGATGTTTCGGATATGGCTCTGCGGATATGGTCAGCCATCCCTTCCAGCATTTCAAAAGAGAAATTGCGCGTGACGCTCTGTTTTTTCGCCAGAGTGTACGCATGCGCCAGTTCAAAAAGGTTGTGGGAAGCGATCCCCAGGTGGGTGGCCTTGATGCGTTTAGGGTCCATTCCATATTCCACCATCCGCTTGAAATTGGCATCCACATCCACCTTGTTGTCATAGGGAGCCAGAGGCCAGTTGCGGATGGCCGATTCCACCATCTCCATTTCCATGTTGGCCCCCTTAACAATCCGTATCTTGATCGGAGCTCCTCCCGCGGATACCCGTTTTTCCGCCCATTCAGTCAGATCCTTCTGCATGGGAAATGAATCCGGTAAATATGCCTGCAGGGCGATTCCCGCTGAATGGTTTTTAAATTGGTCCTGATCCAACGTCTGCCGAAACGCTTCGGCGGTGATCTCCAGATCCCGATATTCTTCCATATCCAGATTGATGAATTTTGGAACCCTTTCTCCATCCTCGCGGATAAAACTGTTTTTGCCGGCGGCTTCAAAAAGGATAGAGAGGCGATCTTTTAAAATGCCGATGGAATGATCAAAAGCGATGGACTGGATCTGGGAATAGATGGTGGATATTTTAATGGATAGGTATTCGATCTCGGGATTTTCCATATCCGCAAGATAGGTTTTCAACCGATTCGATGCCTCCCTTTCGCCTAGAACCGCTTCGCCAAGATGATTGATGTTCATCCGGACGCCTTGCTTTCTTCGTTTTTGAAGATGCGCATGCAGAATTTCAATCTCTCCGGGAATAATGGCCCGGCTGCTGTCGTGCCGCATTTTGTCGATCAGCTTGGGGACGGATAGGGTCGGAAAGTGCCTCCCCAACCCGAGAAACATCTGGACCAGCAGTTTTTCAACTCTGGAGAAAAAATCGGGTACGCCGTATACCGCCAGCAGATCGCTGATCTGATCGGCGATTCTTCCCGGATTTTCAGACCGGAAACTCTGGTCGATCAACTTGGTCAAGACAACCTTATCCATGGGATGGGTGACCAGTCGAAGCATCTGTTCCTGAATCCCCTTTTCCTCGTGAGTCAGCAGTTCATTGGCTTGTTTCTGCCATGCTTCGGCTAACAGAATGGACTCCTGAATAATAGGTTCGCTCAACGGATTAATCATGATTTTCCGCCTTTGGTTAGGGAAAAGACGCCAGGGCGCCAACTATTTCATGTTCCAAACGATTCTGCTACCGAGACTTGGTGGATTTCGCCGAATCCGGAAGCCGCTTCGGCATCCGGATTCGAAACTGTGTTCCCTTCCTGGGTTCACTCTGAACTTCAATCCTTCCGCCGTGCTGTTCAACAACCTTATTCGAGATAAAAAGACCCAATCCGGTTCCGCTCTTCCCCTTGGTGGAGAAAAACAGGGTAAACAGGTTTTCCTTTGTTTCGATGTCCATGCCGATTCCATTATCAGTAACCTCAAATAGGATGGAATCTTCGTTATCCATGACGTTGAAAGTGATTTGATGATCGTCTTTCTGTTTATCTTCAAGACATGCGTCAAGGGCGTTTTCAAGTATGTTGATAAGAGCTGACCGGACGGCGCCGGCATCCACTTCGAATTCACCCAGCACCGGATTCAATTCATTGACAAATCGGATACCATGGCTTCCGGCCTTCTGCTCCATGGTCATGGCTAACTCACCGGCAAAGCTGAAAATATCCACTTTCTCAAGCTGGAGTTCCCGTTTCTTGGCATAATACAGAATATCGAGGACCATTCTGCGAATCCGCTCCACCATTAGCTTGACGCTATCCCATCCCCTTTTGATCTGCTCCTCGTTTTCCCTGGCAAATCCTGAACCGAGCAAATACATACCGCCATCGAGTCCCGTGAGAAGCCCCTTTATCCCATGAGAGAGAGAACCGATCAGGAGCCCAAGTGTGGATAAGTGATCCTGGAGTTGACGGATTTCGGTGATATTGGTCATCATTTCCATGACCTGGATGATGTCGCCGTAAGTATTTCGAATGGGGGCGGTCCAAACAAGAACCGTATACTTTTTCCCTGTCTTAGATACGACCGTCATTTCGGAATGGTGCGATTTTCCGTCTTCAAACGTCCTTGCAACCGGACATTCATTGCAGGGCTCGCTCCTGAATTTATACGCCTCATAGCAATGGGTTCCGATGGTTTCTCCAAAATCCTCTTTAAAGCGGCGGTTGACGGCGGTCATTCGAAACTCCCGATCCTGAACCGATATATAACAGGGGACTTCATCGAATAATTGCTGGTAATGCTGCCTGGTGGTCCGCAACTCCTCCTGAAGGCGCTCGATTTCTGTGACATCAGCGGCGATTTCCAGCACGAGTTCCACCTGACTTTTGCTGTTCCGGATCGGAGCGGTGTGAACGATGACCGGAACTTCTTCGCCTGTTTGATAGCGGACGACTTCACGGCTCCGCTGGCCGGTCCCGGATTGAAACGTTTTATTGGCAGGGCAATCCTGAACCTGATGGAGTGGTCTTTTGTATATCTGCCAGCTATCGCCGCCGACTAGTCCCCCCAGGCGTTTGGTGTAAAGCTGATTGATGGCGATGATCTTCAAATCCCGGTTGTGGATGGAGACATAACACGGCATCTCATTGAAATACCGGATCCCTGTCGCTCCTTGATCCAGATCTCCTGCAATGTCTCGAATCGCCGCCGACAACCCTTCCACAGCCTGTCCGACTGCCATTTGCCTCTCCAGCTCGACCAACCGCTGCGATTTCTCAAGCACCAAATTCTCGAGGTTTTCCGTATATGCCCTGAGCTGGTTTCTCATGAACATCCGTTCACGGGCTCGGTTTAAAGCGATCTCCAAAATGTCATCATTGATGGGTTTGGTGATGAAATCGGTCGCCTGGTGTTTGAGGCTTTTGATGGCAAGATCCATATCGCCGTGTCCGGTGATCATGATGACTTCGGTATCCGGCGACTCCCTTTTAATCACCTCCAGAAGCTGGAGCCCGTCCATTCCCGGCATTTTAATATCCGTCAGAACAATAGATGGGGATTTTTCTCTGAAGATATCGAGGGCCTGTTCACCGTTCTCCGCCGTGAAGACCTCATAACCACGGTCCGACAGAGAAATCCTTAAAACGGTGCGGATCCCCTCTTCGTCATCTACCAGAAGGATACGCTCGCCCATAACGCTTCCAATCAAAAAGCAGTAATTATTTTATATGGTTACAGCCCTTTATACGCTTTAGGCGTATTAAAACAAAAAATAAGATTATATCTTAACATGAAACTCCAAAAGGTGCATCTGTATTTATTAATATTTTTGCTTTTTGGAATTCTTTAAAGCGTCAGTGTTCATGAATCCGTAAAAAGTCGAATTTGAGATAGCAAAGTGAAAAGCTTCAGATGCAAGGCACGCAAATCCTGAGGAATGAGGAGTACTTACGAGGTACGCTGCAATGATTTACCCGGTTGAATCCTGCGAAGCAGGGCCGCAAAGCGGCATTCAACCGGGCAGGGGATGCAGCTCAACGCAGCAGGTGGACTTTTTACGAAGCCATCACGAATTATTTGTTAATGCTGGACATATTGGTTAGATTCCAAGACATGTTCATAGTCGCGATTACATTTGACCGGCCCATCCTGAATTGTTATATAAAAAAAATTAATTTTATGTAATAGAGGATTCCCATGCCCCCTTTTTCCGATTGGAAAATCGTCTTAATCGACGATGAAGAAGACATCCGAGAAATAATGACCATCGCCCTTCGGGATGCAGGTTACCATGTTGATACAGCAGCCAACGGCGAAACAGGACTTCAGCTCTGTGAAGCGTCACATCCCCAAATCGTGATTACCGATATCCGTATGGCAGGCATCACCGGTATTCAGGTGCTTGAAACCATCAAACAGAAATATCCGGATATCGAAGTTATTGTCGCCACCGCCTTCGGTGAAATGGACATTGCCATCCGCGCTTTACAGTTAGATGCTTCGGATTTCATTACCAAACCGATTGACGATGAAGCCCTGTATCTGGCTTTGAAAAGGGCTAAGGAGCGATATAGTTCCAGAAAGCAGCTTAAAGAATACACGGCTCTCCTGGAAAAAGAAAAGGCTGAAACCAGCCAGGAGCTTTTAAAGACCATTGCGTTTCAAAGAAATCTTATTGAAAGCTCAATGGATGGTATTTTGGGCTTCGATGAAAACGACGCTGTTGTGATATATAACCACAGTATAGAATTGATGCTCGGATTTTCAAAGGACGAAGTTCTTCATAAGATGACCTTCGGGCAGTTCTTCTCCGCAGACGGGCAATTGCATTTTAAAGAAAAATTATCCGGGAATACCCATGGCGGGAAGAACCAGTTAATGCTTTACGAAACCAGCCTCAAAGAGAAATCAGGACGAGAAATACCGGTTCAGGTTTCAGCCAGTCTGCTTTTGGAACAAGGGATAGAAAGCGGTCTGGTTTGTTTTTTCAGGGATCTTCGACAAATTCGAAAACTCGAACGGGAAGTTTCCGATCAGGCCCGCATCCTTCATCAGGATAAAATGATGTCCATGGGAAGGCTCGCCGCCAGTGTCGTTCATGAAATCAACAACCCTCTATCCGGAATTCTGAATTATCTCCGTCTGATGAGCCGAGTTTTGAGTAAAGGCGCTTTATCCGAGGACCGAAGAGAAAAATTCCAACGCTATTTGGACCTGGTTGAGAACGAAACGAACCGATGCTCCCAGATAGTTTCCAGCCTGCTCAATTTTTCACGAAGATCCCCACCGTCTTTCGGCCAGGTGCGAATCGAGGAGCTCTTTCAGCGCTGCATCCTCTTAAGTCAGCACAAATTGGAACTGAGCAATATTCGGCTTGCTTCAGATATCCAGCACGATTTGCCTCCTGTGGAAGGCGATTTCAATCAGCTTCAGCAATGCATGATCAATCTCATTTTCAATGCCATCGATGCCATGCCTGATGGTGGAAATTTGACACTTAACAGCCATTGGGACAGGACCAACGGCAAAGTTATTATTAGGGTGCAGGACACAGGTCGTGGAATCCCCTCTGAGAATATTCCTCATATCTTTGAGCCTTTCTTTACCACAAAAAGCGAAGGGTATGGAGTCGGACTCGGCCTTTCAACCGCTTACGGAATCATGGAGCGGCATAAAGGGGCAATTCATGTCGAAAGCGCGCAGGGAAAGGGCGCTATCTTCACCCTAGAGTTGCCGGTCCCGGCTTCGGATAAATGAAAGAGATCGAATCATTCCGAAACTATTTTGATTGTCTGTCGGAGAAAAAGTGTAGCTCCCCGCTCTGAAGAGCGGGGCTTCCCGGCAAGGAAAATGTCTTTTTTAGATAGCT
>MGQD01000101.1:0-4254 GCA_001797695.1 Deltaproteobacteria bacterium RBG_13_49_15
GGTTTAATCCAAAAGTTCAATCCAATCCGTTCCACCAGAGAATTGCTTTTAGGTCTTTAAAGGCAAAGGGTTGTTCAATGTTGGCAACAATGACGCCGCCGTCAGCCGCTTCATTAGCAAGTTCCTTCCATTTCAGCAACGACTCGGCATGACCGGGAAGCAGCGTGGCGGTGGCTTTAATCTCCAGAGGGTACAAACGGCCGTTGCGATCAATAAGCAGATCCACTTCCAACCCGGTCTTTGACCGCCAATAATAAAGCTCAGGGCGTTCACCCCGATGGTAAAAGGCCTTGACCCACTCCGAAACCACCAACGTCTCGAAGAGAGGTCCCATCATCGGCCCCCTCTTTAACGGTTCCTCGGTATGGAGTCCCATCAAATAGCTGGCGATCCCGGTATCCAAAAAATAAACTTTAGGACTTTTGATCACCCGTTTGCCCAGGTTGTTGAAATGAGGCGGCAGGAGGAATATTTGATAACTGGCTTCCAGGATGCTTATCCATTTTTTAATGGTAGGAACGCTCATTCCCACGTCCCTGGCCAGGTCGGACATATTCAGAATCTGTCCGGTCCGAGCGGCCATCAGCCGTAAAAAGCGATGGAACGTATTCAGGTCACCGATATTCGCCATTTGGCGGACATCTCTTTCCAGATAGGTCTGGATATAACCGGCCATCCAGATCTGCCGGTTTACTTCCGGATCCAAACGAATTTCCGGATAGCCACCCCGAAGAATCCAGTTTTCCAGGGGGATAGGCGGCGGATGGGACTTCGTACGGACCTTTGAAGATTTGGAAAACAGCCCTTTAAGGATAGATTCCAAATCGGCTGGATTTCCCCCCAACTCCCGACTCTCGCCGTAAGAAAGAGGTAACAACGACAAAACCGCTACCCGCCCGGAGAGAGACTGGCTCACTCCCTGCATCAAGGAAAAACTCTGGGAGCCGGAAAGGAGCCACTGTCCGGGGCGGCGATCCAGATCGATACCGGACTTGATATAATGAAGCAATTGGGGAATGTACTGGATCTCATCGAGAATGATCGGTGGAGGATTATCTCTGAGAAATCCACGGGGGTCCTCTTCGATCAATCGGCGAAGGTCGGGGTCTTCCAGAGAAATAAAACGATGAGAACGGCCGAACCTTTCTCTTAACAGGGTGGTCTTCCCGGACTGACGAGGACCCGTAACCATGACTGCCGGAAAAGTCTTCATGGCCGATTGGATGGTTTTTTCCAGAGTTCTAGGGATCATATACTGAAGTTTTTATCATGGCCAGATTTAAACTTCAAGTTTAAATCCGGCAGTTAATTATTTTACTCACAGGGCCGATTGATATCTTGCCCCGAAGAGTCAACCCTGCAGTTGCATAAAAAACATGATAAGGAATAGAAAAAAAGAATGATAACATGGCATTTGAATACGTTTAGGTATGGTTCGCGAATAAGCTTTTAGTGACTTCTAAAACAAATAAAAAATTTGTCATGTTTTTTACCCAGAGGGAAAGCTGAAAATGCCCCATCTCCTTCGTTGCCAAGGGCTCGCAGTAAAATACTACGGCTTCGCCCTTGGACGCCTTGGATCTGGGACATCCTCAGCTTTTGCAACAACAGGGTCAACTTTAAATTTATCCACCCGGACCGGATCCGACATCGCTGCGCCGTTATATTCTTGACTTTCGGAGCCTCTCCAATTAATTGAGTTCCATGGAGTGGCAACAGAGAAGAGTTTACATACGGGCGGCATGGTTTTGGATCGGTATTTTTTTTGTATTTCGTTTGGTTTACAGTGGGGTTTTTCTCCTGGTCCCTGATGAAACCAATTACTGGCAATGGAGCCGCCATCTGGCATGGGGATATCACGACCAGGCGCCCATGATCGCCTGGGCGATCCGGCTCTCCACTTTTTTTTTCGGTTACACCGAAATGGGAGTTCGACTCCCTTCCATCCTTGCGATGGCCGTTGTATCCGCGTATTTAATCCGAATCGCCGGCCGGTGGATCGATGCTAGGGCGGCATGGCATACAGCGCTCATCAGCCAGAGTGTTCTTCTTTTTAATGTCGGGAGCCTCCTGGCAACCCCGGATGCCATTCAGGCCGCCGGATGGGCCGGAGCCGCCTACCACACGGCAAGAGCTTACGAAGACGGGAGCTGGGGAGAATGGTTGAAAAGCGGTGCATGGTTCGGATTCGGCATGTTAAGCAAGTATACCATGATCCTATTTGTGCCGTCGGTGTTGATGTTCGGCCTCTTTTCTGGCCTTCACCGAAAACGGTTGGCATCTCCACGACCATATTGCGCCGCCCTATTCGGACTTCTCCTTTTCCTTCCCGTGATCCGATGGAACGCGCAAAACAACTGGAACTCGATCCGCCACGTGGCTCACATAGGGGGCGCCGACAACCCGCTTACATGGAATCTGAAGTTTTTGGGCGAATTTCTCGCAACCCAGATAGGACTATTGACGCCTCTTGTCTTTCTTATTATTGTCATGGCTTGGTATACCTCATTTGCACCGCCCCCCTGGGGCAAAAAATGGATTTACCGTTTTCTTTTTTTCACTTCTTTTCCCATGGTGCTTGGATTCATCCTTCTAAGCCTTCACACTCGGATCTATGGGAATTGGGCTGGAGCCGGCTATATCACCGCATCCGTACTGGCGGCCTCCATTTTCGGCAGAAAAATAAAGGCGACTTTCAGGCACAAAGGACCCAATCTAGGGCAAAGAGTCTGGCCATGGTCGGTCGGATCTTCGTATCTCTTTACCGCTCTGGTATTGCTTCAAACGGTTTATCCGGTCTTTCCGATTCCGTCTAAAATAGACCGGATAAGCGGAGAAATTTCAGGTTGGAATGAGCTTGGGAAAAAAGCAAAGGAATTACTGCAAGGAATGCCCCGATCTGAATCCACCTTTCTGTTCGCCATGCATTATCAGGAAGCCAGTGAACTGGCATTCTATACCCCGGGAAATCCGCGGACCGTTTCCATCAACCGGTGGGGGAGGCCGAATGTTTATGATTACTGGTGGACGGACAGTGATTTAAAGGGGTGGGACGGTATCGGCGTGACCTATGATCCGGTAAGCCACCTGAATCGCCTCAATCAGGTTTTTCAACGGGTAGAGCCTCCGAAGGAGCTCAGTATCGCTGAATCCTCTCCCTTTGGCACATCCGGACGGGTCGTAAAAACATTTTATCTGTATCGCTGCTATGGATTTTTGGGCGGGCTCAGATGGATGCCGGAGTCGGCCCGGGATATCCGGGCGACCGGTTAGCCGCCGTTATCTCTTCCCGATGGCTGGGTGAAGCCTTTTAATCCGGAAAAGCTCACGAAAAACAAATATCGATTTCCCGATGGTATCATATTGAATTCGTGAATTGGCCACATGCTGCCAATGAACAGGAAACTCAGCCGCCCGAAAGCCGAGTTTCCTGGCAAGCCATAAAATCTCAGGGTCGAAAATGACGCTCTCCAGTCGCTGACGACCAAAAAGTTCACGGGCGGCTTGACGCCTAAAGAGCTTAAAACCGCACTGAGTATCAGGATATGAAATACCCAGATAACTATTCTGTACAAGGGTATAAAACCGTGCTGAGAGTTCGCGAAAAATGTTTTGACGGGCGATTACCCGGGAGCCATCAACGGCACGGGAACCAATGGCCAAATCGCATCCGCTTTCGATGATCCGGATCCCCCTTTCCAGATCGGAAATCGGTACCGCATAGTCCGCATCCATGAACATGATGATGCTGCCTGTTCCCTGAAGCATACCGAAGCGAACGGCATATCCTTTGCCACGGTTGGGATGGTATTCAAACACCCTAACTCTCACACTCGAATCGCCTATCATTTTCAATACCGCTCTCATGGTACCATCGGTACTGCCGTCGCTTACAACAATGACTTCGCTTTCGTACCCTTGCTTTTCCAGATATGACGCCGTTTCCTCAAGCGTCCTGATAATCCGGTCCTCTTCATTGAACGCAGGGATGACGATCGACAACCTCATTCCGGAGGGTTCCGTTTGCTCGTTACCTTTTTTCATCGGTCACTGGTTTCAAAACGTCGCCCGGAGCAAGTCGGCCTTCCGCAACCTCATGCTTTTTCACCATGAGTATAAAGAGCCCTTTTGCAACCACATAAACGGCAAAAAATGAGAAGACTACGTCGCTGGCAAAATGGCTCCCCTGAAGGATTCGAATAAATCCGATTAAGAATCCATATGATATGGCCAGCGCCACGCTTTTTTTCCGAT
>MGQD01000101.1:4289-15493 GCA_001797695.1 Deltaproteobacteria bacterium RBG_13_49_15
AATCCAACCGATGCATGCCCGCTGACAAAGGAGCAATTTCGATCACATTCCCGTGATATAACAAAGGCGGGCGTAAACCGTCTGGTTCCACCGAAGCGTTCGATCTGATCAGGCCTTGCTCTCCCCCAATGATCCTTTAGAACCACATTGACGAGCAGGCCGGGCCCAAGCGCCAGAGCTAAAAGAAGATAAATCAGATGCCGCCGGTTAAGATGCAATATCGGTTTCTGAAATACAACCGCCAAGAGGAGGAGAAGAGGAAATCCTGAAGCCAGAACGATCGCTAAAATTTCCACCGAACGGTAAATGAAAAGGCAAAAAGACCGGTCCTTTAAAAAAAATTGATCGACAGGGTTGTAGAAAAGGGCGCTGAACCAAAGGTCGATTTGCGGAAAGATTAAAAAAATACCGGCACTTAATGCAAAGACGGCGAAAAACATGCGAGAAAAGCCCAGCATGTCAACTCCTTAGCATACCCATTTCATAACCGTTTATCAGGGATACTGAAAAACGATACTCCTGAAAAACGGACGTTTGTCTGTCTGCGGCAGGCAGGTCTGTGTCCTCAAAACAGGAGGAATCGGTATCCGCCTTCCCTGTTTTTGCTTTCATCCGGCCCTAAAACCGATCCCCGTTATTATTGGAGAACTGCATCTGATAGAGTTTGAAATACTCGCCGTTTTGCGCCATCAGCGCATCATGAGTCCCCTCCTCAGCAATCCGACCGTTTGAAATGACGATGATGCGATGGGCATAACCAATGGTCGACAGTCTATGGGCGATAACGAAGGTGGTGCGCCCTTTCATTAAATTCTCTATCGCCTTTTGAACCAGCATTTCGGATTCGGTATCCAGGGATGACGTCGCTTCATCCAGAATCAGGATGGGGGCGTCCTTCAGGAGCGCCCTGGCGATGCAGATCCTCTGTTTTTCTCCTCCGCTTAACCGTCCTCCCAGCTCTCCGATAACGGTGTTGAATCCATCCGGAAAATTATGAATAAAGTCATAAGCATACGCTGCTTTGGAAGCCTCGACGATGGCCTCATCAGCCGCTTCCGGATTCCCGTTTGCGATATTATCCCGGATCGATTCATTAAATAGGATGGAATCCTGGGTGACGATGGCGATCTGTCTTCTGAGGGAAGAAAGCGTGATTTTTCGAATATCCTGACCATCGATGAGAACAGCGCCCTGAGCGACATCAAAAAACCTCGGGATCAGATTCACCAGTGTGGTTTTGCCGCTCCCGCTGACTCCAACGATGGCCAGTACCTCTCCGGCCCTGACTTCCAGGTTGATATCATTGAGGACCATTTCTTCATCATATCTGAAAAAGACGTTCTGAAATGTGACGGAATGAGGAGATAATTCGATCGATACCGCATCCTTATCCTCAACGATATCCGATTTTCTCTCAATAATGTCAAAAATCCGGTCGGCTGCCGCCAGGCCTTCCTGGATGGAGTTGTTCAGGCCGCTCAATTTTTTCACCGGATCGTAGAGCATGAGAACCGCGGCCATGAACGAAAAAAAAGTCCCGGTTGTGGATGCTCCGGTGATGACCCTGTAACCGCCATAACCGATAATAAAAGCGATCCCGATACCTCCTACAAACTCCATGATTGGGGAAGAGAGGGAGCGTGCGATGACGGCCTTCATTTCCAACCGGAACAATGATGCGGTTTTGTTGAAGAATCGTTTCCGTTCGTACGACTCCATTCCAAAGGCTTTGATAATCTTGTTTCCCACAAAAGTTTCATGCAGGAAAGAGCTCAGATCGGCCATAGCTTCCTGGCATCCGGTGCTGACCCGCCGAACCCTTCTTCCGAATTCAACGATCGGAAAAAACGCGATCGGCAGGACGATGACGGCATATAGGGCAAGTTTCCAATCCCTGTAAAAAATAACCACGGTCAGGCCGATGATGGTAAAGCAGTCCCTCAGCGTGCTGGTAAAAGCAGTGGATACCATCGACTTAATGATATTGACATCGTTGGTAAGCCGCGACATGAGAGCGCCGGTTTTCTCCTTCTGAAAAAACGAAATGGGAAGATCCTGAATATGCACATAAAGGCTGTCTCTGAGACGCTTGATGATACTCTGTCCCACATGGTTCATAAGGTATTCGTGCCCGTAATGGCCGAGTCCTCTCAGAAAATAGATCAGGATGACGACCGGCGGTATGATTTTGAGCATCGCAAGATTTTTACTGAAAAAGATATCATCTAAAACAGGCTTGACCAGATACGCGGAAACGGCAGTCGATGCGGCAATGACAAGCATACATCCCATCGCAGCAAAGAGACGATACCCGTGCTCCCGTATCAGGGAAAGCAATCGTTTGTGGCGATCCCGTATCACCAGTATGGATACTTTTCTCATCGTCTTTTTACGTGCCGGTAATGAAAAAAACGCTCCCTTTTAAAATGACCATCAATAAGACCCCTTTTTTATTGAAGCGATGCCGCTAACGGATCGACGGTCTGTTTGAACCGGTTGAACCGGTTGCATTGCCTGCATCAGGCCGCTCAATCCCCTCCGGCGCTAATCAATCCGACTGCGATATCGGCGACCCGTTCGGAGGCGCCGGGACCTCCCAGGCGTTTCCGAACGTTTATGAATTCCCGTTTCATCGACTCCCGGTAATTCTGATCGCTCATCAGCGTATTGCAAATGCCGGCGATGTTTTTAGGATTAGCCGCCTTTTGGATGAGCTCGGGGATAATCTCTCTCCCGGCAATCAGATTGGCCAATCCGATGTGCTTCACATTCACAAGCCATTTCCCAAACCAGTAACTCACCGGTGAAACTTTATAGATGATCACCTCAGGAACTCCGTAAATCGCGGCCTCCAGCGTCACCGTCCCCGAAGTGGCCATGACCAGTGCGGCTTTTTCAAAAATGGTTTTTACCCCTTGATCCACTAACTCCAGCGGAACTCCTTTCCCATAACGGGTAACGATCCCTTCAATCGTTACCCGTTCAACGGTGTGGGCGACGGAAACCAGAAATCCGAGTTCGGGCCGGCGGTCAAGAAGCATCCTCGCTGCATCCAGCATGACCGGAAGGTGCCGTTCGACTTCCCGTTCCCGTGATCCCGGGAGGAGGCCGATGAATTCGGTTGAAGCCCGATTCCAATCCCCATTATCCCGATGAAGAAAAGGATCATCAACCAGAGGGTGCCCTACAAAGGTAACTGGAATGTCGTACTTTTTATAAAACTCCTCTTCAAACGGAAGGATCACCGCCAAATGATCAACCAGGTTCTTCAATTTTGCCGCACGTCCTTGTCTCCATGCCCAGATCTGAGGGCTGATGTAGTATAGAACCGGGATATCCAGCTTTTTTGCCGTCGGGGCGACCCGAAGGTTAAAATCCGGAAAATCGACAAGGATCAGCAGATCCGGCATCAGGTCTCTTAGAAGATGTTTAACGGACCTCATTCCCTTTAAAATGACCGGCATTTTAGCAAAAGATTCGGTAACTCCAACCGCAGCCAATATAGAAGCATCAAAGACGATCCGGACTCCGGCTTCCTTCATCGCGCTTCCGCCGATTCCGCAGAAAAATGAGCCTGGAATTTTCTTTTTCATTGCCAAAACAAGTTTTGATGCATGAAGATCACCCGATGCTTCTCCGGCAATAATCATAATGCATCTTTGCCGATCCGTATCCATCATCAAACCGCCTTTATTCCGAACTTCGACTTTGCTTAAAATAAATGCTCGGGTGGACACCGCTCAGTAACAAAAGACAATGATTTGTTTCGGTTCATTCCTGCAGCCGGCCAGGCAAGTCCCATGGAATTTACCAATGGAGGCCGGATTTCATGGATTCGTCAATCCAGATGGGCATAACTTGTGATATGGATTTGCTCCATAATTTCTAAAGCGATCCTCAGCGCCTCTCGCCCTTCCTGACCGTCGATGAGGGGCGGACTGCGATGGGAAACCGACTGGATGAAGGATTTCAATTCTTCCTCGAGAGCATCTCCTTTTGCAAAATTGAGTCTGTCGATCCGCATGCCGGGAATAACTTTTCCCGGACGTTTGCCGTCTTTTGCGATGACCGTTATATCCTGATTGGCAAAATCCACCGATATGTATTTATCCCTCTGAAAAAGACGAATCTTCCTTTCGTTCTTAGTAGATATGCGGCTGGCCGTGACATTGGCCACACAGCCGTTTAAAAATTCAAGCCGGGCATTGGCGATATCCACATGTTCCGTAATCACCGGAATTCCCGCGGCCCGGATGGAACTGATTTCCGATGCCACCAAATTTAAAATAATGTCGATATCATGAATCATCAGATCCAACACGACACTCACATCCGTCCCTCGATCCTTGAAGATGCTTAGCCGATGAGACTCGATGAACCTTGGATCGTTGACAAGCCCTTCCAACGCCGAAACGGCCGGATTGAACCGTTCCAGGTGCCCAACCTGGATATAACGATTCCTGGCCTTTGAAATCCGGATTAATTCGTCGGCCTCCTGCAGTGTCGTGGTGATAGGTTTTTCAATCAGGACATCCACATCATTTTCGAGTAATTGCTTTCCGATCGCAAAATGGCCGGGTGTCGGCACGGCGATGCTGACGGCGTCAACATGACCGATGATCTCCCTGAAATCGCAATATGAATGGGATCGAACCTGTCCGGCGACCTTTTCAGCCCTTTCCTTATCGGTATCCACCACTCCGACAAGTTCCACATCCGGCATATTTGCATATTTCTCGGCGTGAAATTGACCCAAATACCCGACGCCGACGACACCCACTCGAATTTTTTTCATCTGCCCGACCAAAACACCTCTCTTGAACCACTCCAGTGAGCGCATTCCCCGCATCTTGCTGCGGGGAGCTTCAATTATTCCCAGTGGTCATCTTTGATTCCGATGATGGCAATCCCTGATTCATCGGCCAGTTTGATCATCTTTTCACGATCAAAAACGACCGTCTTGCCTGATTCTACCGCCAGAACAGCGACTCCCGCTTCCCTCATGGCCATAATCGTCTGAGCTCCTACGGCCGGTATGTCAAAGCGGTCATCCTGGTTCGGTTTGCAGGTCTTGACGGCAACCGCATTTCCTTTTCCAAGCGTTCCGCCCCGATTTATCACGGCATCGGTTCCTTCGACAGCCTCGACCGCAAGGATCGATCCACCTCCAACAACAACGCATTGTCCTATGTCCAACCGCCCGATCTCTTTTGCATAGCGCCATCCGATAACGATATCGGACCGCTCCGACCGGTTGGGCTTTCGCTTGGTCCATTCTCCTTCGGGCGCCAGCAAATCCGGAAGCAGATACGTGGAAGGCAAGATTCTAATTCCTTCTCTTTCAAGGGCGCCGGCAAAGGTTCTCAACAGTCCATCATCATGGGTATTCCTCATTCCAACAATGAGGGAGATCGCTTTTATATCCGGCCTGACATCCGAAAACATCCGTGTTTTCCGGATGGAACCCATCATTACGGCTTCTGTGACGTGGTTTTTTTTAAAAAATCGGATCAGCCGCCGGATTTGTCCGAGGTGAATCCATTCGATCCGATCCACATGGTTTTCCAATTCGGGGTCCGTCTCATGAATATATCCAACGGCATACACGGTAAATCCGTTTTCCCTGGCACGCCTTGAAAAAAGAAGGGGGAACTGCCCCCCCCCTGCGATTAATCCGACCCGGGTCTTTTTTTCCTCTTTGGTAAGATCGTTGTTTCTCGCCATTGGTCATCTTCAGCGTGAGGGGCAAGAGCCCTATCAGCGGGTGATCCCCCTCTGGGAATTTCTGATAAAATCGATAAAGGCGACCACTTCCGGTATCTGCTCCACCTCGGCCCTTGCTCTTTCCATCGACTCATTCAGCGTGAGTCCGATCCGAAATAAGATCCGATACGTCTTCTTTAGCAGCGAAAGCGTCTTTTGTGAAAACCCCTGCCGCTTTAGCCCTACGCTGTTCAGTCCATGCAAGGTCGCCCGGTCTCCGGCAGCGATGACATAGGGCGGGATATCCTTCACAACGGCCGATTTCCCTCCGACAAATGCATAGTCTCCGATCCGCACAAACTGATGTATCGCCACCAGGCCTCCGATCGTAGCATAATTACCGATAGTAATATGCCCGGCCAGCGTGGCGGCATTAGCGAGCATCACCTTCCTTCCGGTCTTGCAGTCGTGAGCGATATGGGAATAGGCCATGAGGTAATTTTCTTCTCCGATTTCGGTCACCCCGCCGCCGAATCCGGTCCCCCGATGGATGGTTACGAATTCCCGGATGATGCTTTCACGCCCGATTTTGACGTAGGTTTCCTCCCCCTCAAATTTGACCGATTGAGGGATGGCGCCGATGGCGGCAAACTGAAAAATCGTGCAATCCGGACCGATGGTCACATAAGGATCAATGACCACATGACTTTCAATCCGGCTTCCCGAACCGATGATCACGTTTTCCCTGATAATGGAATAAGGTCCGATATCGACATTCGCACCGATCTCCGCACTTGGATCAATAATCGCAGTTGGATGAATCATCTGTTTTCTCCGATACTGGCGAGAAGCTCCGCTTCGGCAACAAGCTGTCCGTCCACAGAGGCTGTCCCGGCCATTTTAATGACTTTCGAACGCAAATTCAGGATCTGGACGGCAAAAATGACCTGATCCCCTGGTATGACGGGTTTTCGGAACCGGACTTTATCCATCCCCATAAAATAGATAAGGGCGCCCTGAAGTTCCTTGGGAACCGACTCAAATGCCAAAACCCCTCCCGCCTGCGCCATCGCTTCCACTATCAACACACCCGGCATAATTGGAGTTTTAGGAAAATGCCCCTGGAAAAACGGCTCGTTTATAGTGACATTTTTCAGCGCGAGCGCTCTTTCCCCAGGGAAGAGCTCCAGGATCCGGTCGATCAGCAAAAACGGATACCGATGAGGCAAGAGCGCCATGATTTTTTGGATGTCATACGGTTTTTCCATTTTTCCCCTCCATGTCGGCAAGTCGTTTTTCAATCTCCAGAATCCTTTTCTTCAATTCCGGAAGCCTCGGGAGTATCCGATGCACTCTCAACCAGAGCGGGTGCGGCATTTCAGGCGAACCTGAAACTGTTTCTCCGTTCGGAATCGATTTTGCCACTCCGGCCTGCGGGCCAATCGTCACATGATCCCCTATTTCGAGGTGCCCGGCAATCCCGGCCTGACCGGCCAGAATCACGTGTTTCCCTATTTTAACGCTTCCTGCGATCCCCGCCTGCGCGACAATGACCGTGTTTTCACCGACCGTTACATTGTGTGCAATATGAACCAGGTTGTCGGTTTTGACGCCCCGCATCACCCATGTCTTTCCAAACGTTCCGCGGTCGATGGTGTTTCCGGCCCCGATTTCCACATCATCGTCGATCTGAACAAACCCCAGATGAGGAATTTTATGATACCGTTCACCGTCGGGAGCAAAACCGAACCCGTCGCTTCCGATGACTGCGCCGGCATGAATGATCACCCGGCTTCCGATGCGGCAACGTTCCAAAATGGAAACATTAGAGTAGATTGTCACATCATCCCCGATGACCACCTCGTCT
This sequence comes from Deltaproteobacteria bacterium RBG_13_49_15, assembly GCA_001797695.1. Lineage (GTDB taxonomy): Bacteria > Desulfobacterota > Desulfobacteria > Desulfobacterales > UBA2156 > RBG-13-49-15. Next base: position 11,860 of record MGQD01000101.1, read on the forward strand.
CCGATAAACACTCCCGGGTATAGGGCCGTCCGGTTTCCGATGGATACGCCGTCTCCAATAGAAACAAACGGCTGAACCGACACACCCTGCCCTGAGATGAAATTTTTTCCGGTGCTGGCAAGCGGGCTGATTCCGGGAATCGGCTTTTTCCCCGGGTAAAATAAATTCAATACCCGGGCAAACGCCACTTGCGGATGGTCTGCAAGAACCAGCGACTTGGAGGTCGTGTAATTGCCTTGAGGAACGATGACGGCATCGGCTTTTGTCTGGTTGAGCCGCTTTAAAAAACTCGGTTTACCGGCGTAGGTGATCTGGTTGCTCTCGGCCAGTTCGAAAGGCGCTGCCCCACATATGGCCTGATTCCCGTCGCCGATGATTTTTCCTCCGACAAGCTTTGCGATATCGCCGAGCGCATGAGTCATCGAGTGCAATTCCTTATTCCAATCCGATAACGCGCCTATGGGGTGGAAGACTTGGAAGGCGCCGGCTTTCCGGTGTCGCTTTTATCTTTTGAAACCGGCTTCTGGCTTTTGCTGAAGCTTTCGTTGTATCCCTGAATCAGTCGTTCCGTAATATCAATTGTACTCGGAAAATACAAGATGCCCCCTTCTCGTTTTTCCAAAATCAGGGTAAATCCTTCCTTCTTTCCGATCTCCTCGATCAGGCCGATCACTTCACCCTGGATCCGTGTGATGAAGCGCTTTTCCAATTCTTTAAAGTCGTCCGTATATTTCTTCTTAAGGGCATTGAAATCACTGACCTTGATTCTCAAGTCCCTTTCTTTTTCTTCGCGCTTCTCCTTGCTCATCACCGGTGCTTCCCGTTCAAGCTTTTTTTTGACCTCTTCGATCTCATCCCCTCTTTTCTTTAAGTCGTCCTCCATTTGTTTTCCCTGTTTCGTGATCTCTGTTTGGGCATATTTTCCGGCATTGGAAACAGATAAAATTTTCTGAAAATCCACCAGCCCGATTTTGGTCGCATCCGCCCCATAAGATGAGACAACCATCATAAACACCAAAATGATTGAAGGGATTAATACCCGTTTTATCGTTTTCATGTTTTTCCCCTTTCTTGATTGCCGATCCGCCTGGAGGGTCTAATGATTGACGCCATCCGGCATGACAATGTGAAAAATTAAAATCCGGTCGATATGGAGAATTCCCAGCGGCCGCTCCCTTCGTCTTCCCTGCGGTCTAAAATAAATCCGTATTCGAGCCGGATGGGACCGACCGGCGAATACCACCGGAACCCAAATCCGGCGGTCTCTCTTGTATTGCCCAGATCGATATTTTCATTGTTGTTATAAGCGTTCCCGGCATCGAAAAAGAGCAGCCCCATGATTCCCGCCTCCTTAAATAGCGGTATCTGGTATTCGGCATTGAGTTGGATGAACTTGTCCCCGCCGATCAGGTTCCCCTCCTCGTCTACCGGACTCACTGTGCGCCACTTAAACCCTCTCAATGAATTGATGCCGCCAAGATAAAACCTCTCGTAATCCGGCAATTTTCCATCCTGGTTTTCCCGGACATATCCGCCTTTGAGATGTAAAAAACCCACTGTTCCTTTAAAAAGCGGGAAGTATCGGCTGAGCTTTCCCGTGTACTTGGTGAAACCGATATCTCCTCCAAGGCCGGCATATTCAACTCCGATCAAATGGTCCGAACCTTCGGTGGTATTAAAAAGCCGGTTCCTCGAATCGTACCGAAGGCTGGCGGCCACGCTGCTCTGAATGTTTTGACCTTCCAGTTCTTTCAAGGAAGACGGGGCATCCTCCTCAATGTTTTCAATGTTTACAATTTCATACGTGTATGAAAGATAAAACCGGGTATCGCGATAAACCGGATAGCTTGAGCGGAGCACCCCTCCAGCGCTGTCCTTATCGTAGGTGTCATAATCCTTTCTCCACCGGTATAAATCGAATCCCGACGACAATGGAATATCGAACAGCCATGGTTCCGTAAAGCTTATGTTGTAACGGTCCGAAGTTCCGCCGACATGAGCTTCCAGAGTGGCCAGTTGACCGCGGCCGAACAGGTTTCTCTGGGTAATCGATGCCATCGCAAACAGATCGTCTTCACTGCTGTAACCGGCGCCGACACTGAACGCTCCCGTAGAACGTTCGGTAACATCGATTTTTAAGACCATCGTCTCGTCGCTGCTTCCAGGGAGGGTTTGCACCTTGACATCGTCGAAATACTCAAGCCGGAATAGATTGCGGATGCTCCTCTTCAAGAGCTGCCCGCTGTAAATCTCGCGTTCATAAACCTGAAGTTCCCGCCGGATGACTTTATCCCGGGTCTTTTTATTGCCGCTGATAAGAATTTTTTCAAAGGCAACCTGCTTCCCTTTCCGGATGGAATAAGTGATATCGACCACCAAATTTTTGGAATCTTCTTCGATTTTGGGAGATATTTCGGCATACGCATATCCCTGATCGGTGTACAGGTCGGTTAGCGATAAAACATCGTTTCGGACAATCTCCCGGCTGAAAAAGGGTTCCTGATCGATTTTAAGCTGTTTTTTCATCTCATCTTCAGACAAAATAACATCGCCCAAAATCGCCACCTTTCCAACCTTGAATCTCGGCCCTTCATAAATTTTAAATGAGACGTAGATCCATTCACCGGCATATTCCACGTTCGGCTCTCCCACTTTTGCATACAGGTACCCGTTGTTCTGATAGAACGCGCTGAGGCCGGCAACATCCTGCGTTAATTTCTCCTTATCCAGTTCGCCAGACGAGGTAATGAATGAAAAAAGCCCTTTTTCCGATGTTTTTATCACTTTTTTAAGTTCATTGTTTGTAAAGACGGTATTTCCTTCAAAACGGATCGTTTTGATTTTAATCTTTTCCCCTTCCTGGATAATGAATTGCACATCCGCCTGGTTATTTTTCAGATCCTCAATTTCATAGGAGACCTGGACGGTGTGGTAATTTTTTCCCTTGTACAGATCTTCAATCCTCTTGAGGTTGTTTCTGAGCCGAAAGATATTGAGAATCGCGCCGGTCCGGATATCCAGGTTTTCCATGAGTTCCTTTTCATTAAACTTTCGGTTCCCTTTAAACTGTATCTTCCGGATAGTCGGTTTTTCCTGTACCTTGAAAACAACAATTTTACCTCCCGGACCCTCCTGTGTCTCGACCCGGACATCTTCAAAATACCCCATCTGATATATTTTTTTGAGATCTTCGGAGAGCTTTTTAGCCGAATACACATCACCAGGAGCTGTTTGAAAGATCCGTTTGATGGCATCCGTTTCGATCCGTTTATTTCCGGATACCGTCACTTCTGTAATTTTATCTCGTTTGAAAATCGTCAATGTAAGATCGTCGCCAAGCTTTTTGACCGCTCCCAAAAGATTCTCGATCCCTTCCCCTTTCACCACAAGCACCTTCGGAGGTTCTTCCGCGGCAGGATCCATCGTTTTGACATCGATGCTGAATTTTTTTCCGATTTGCGTTAAGCTCCCCCAAACCACCTGATCCGCTCCATTTCGAAGTCCCAGCTCCCGAACAACGGCGGTCTCACGGGCGGAATCGACATCCGGAAGGCCGGCTGCGTCTTCCGGCATAATCACCTCCGCCCCTTCCTGGGTTATGCGCCCTTTAATGAGTTGGGGAATTTCCTTCTGA
>MGQD01000101.1:15540-19381 GCA_001797695.1 Deltaproteobacteria bacterium RBG_13_49_15
AGATCGAGAAACTTACCATCGGAAATGGTTATCCGCCTGGCCATCAGCTTCGCCAACTCGATATTGTGGGTGACCACCACCATCGTCATTTTCAACTCGTCATTCAGCTCCATCAGCAACTCATGAATCCTGTTGCTGTTCCCCTTGTCGAGATTTCCCGTTGGTTCATCTGCCAGAAGAATGGACGGTTTCAATACCAAAGCCCTTCCAAGAGCGACACGCTGTTGCTCTCCGCCGGACATTTCGGTGACCTTGTGAAACAAGCGATCCTCAAGCCCCACCCGGATCAGAATCGCTTCAGCCAGGTTCCGGATATCACCGCCGGCCATCCCATGAATCAATCCGGGCATCATCGCATTTTCAAGGGCTGAGAACTCCGGCAATAGATGATGAAACTGAAAAACAAATCCGATGGATTGGTTCCGGAAGTTCGCCAATGAAATATCATCCATCCGAATTACATCTTTTCCCTGGTAAAAAAAATCTCCGCTGTCCGGCCGATCAAGTGTCCCAAGAATGTGAAGAAAAGTGGATTTTCCGATACCTGATGGGCCGATGATAGCTAGGGTTTCCCCTTTGCTCAATTCGAGATCGGCGTCCCTCAGAATCTCGATTCGGTTTCCTCTTCCGTCAAAACCCTTCGTCATGTTTCGAATCGAAACAAAAGAACGGTCCCGACCGTTATCCGGATCCGGTTTTCCGGAAGAAACGGCGGTTGACGACAATCGTGCGTTATCCATACCGGATGGCCTCGACAGGGCGGAGTTTGGCGGCTTGAAACGCGGGATAAAGCGTCGCAATGCAACAGATCGCCAGTGTAGCTACAACGATGACGGCCACATCCAGAAGCTCAAGCCTCACCGGAAGCGTTGTTGTAAAATAATAAATATCTCCGGTCAACTCGGCGATTTTATAGCGTCTCAGCAGGAAACAGAGGGTAAATCCGGAAATCATTCCCAAAAAGGTCCCGACCGTTCCGATGACCATCCCCTTGAACATAAAAATTTTGCGAATGCTCTTATCCGTCGCCCCCATCGCTTTAAGAATCGCAATATCCTTTGTCTTTTCCATCACCGTCATGATCAGCGTGCTGGCGATATTAAAAGCCGCAACGAGAACAATGAGGGTTAAAATAATGAACATCACCGTCTTTTCCAGCTTCAGTGCTGAAAAAAGATTCCGATTCATCTGCATCCAGTCCCTTGCCCAAAACGGAAAACCCAGCCGCTCAACGATTTTGTCCGCCACCTGCCTTGCTTTATAGGCATCTTTCACCCGGACCTCAAGGCCGGTGACCGCATTCCCCATCCGCATCATGACTTGGGCATCTTTTATATGAATATAGGCAAATGTTCCGTCATATTCGTACATTCCCGATTCAAAAAGGCCCGTCACCTTGAATCGCCGCATGGAAGGAAGATGTCCCATAGGCGAGATCATCCCTTTTGGCGAGATGAGGTAAACAGCATCTCCGACCTGAACTCCAAGATGTTTGGCAAGTTCCCTTCCTAAAACAATCCCGGAGGGATCCGAACCCGTTTCTTCTCCTTCCTGGGGTGTTTCTTTGCTTAATGCAATATTGTTTAGACTTTCAATGACGCGTCCGGCGCTTTTTGGGTCTACACCCCTTAACACCGCACCTGAAACTCCCTCTGAGGAGCGGAGCATAATTTGAGTGTAAATAAACGGAGTCGCACCCTCCACACCCTCCACCTCCTCAACCTTCCTTTGAATCTGCTCATAATCGGTGAATGGTCCCTGATGATGCATCAGCACCAAGTGAGACTGCCCCATCAGAATTCTGGATTTTAAATCCGATTCGAATCCGGACATCACCGCAATGACCACGATCAATGCCATCACTCCGACCATCACTCCAGCGATGGAAAGCAATGTGATGAGGGAAATGAATGCCTGTCGCTGTTTCGCCATCAGGTATCGGCGACCGATAAAGTATTCAAAGGACATGGGTTTGAATACTGCCTATTTAAGAACGTTCAATCGACATATCAGGTTCTTTTTTTCATATGGGGGAATAAGATGACTTCCCGGATAGACGCGGAATCGGTCAGCAACATGACCAGTCGGTCGATTCCAATACCTTCTCCTGCAGTTGGAGGCATTCCGTATTCCATGGCTTCAATAAAATCTTCATCCATCTGGTGCGCTTCTTCGTCTCCGGCTTCCCGATTCTTCATTTGCTCTAAAAACCGTCCTTTTTGATCCTCCGGATCGTTGAGTTCCGAAAAGCCGTTGGCAATCTCCTTCCCACCGATAAACAGCTCGAATCGATCGGTCAGGGTAGGATCGGTCTGGCTCCGTCTTGAAAGCGGGGATACTTCCACCGGATATCCGGTTATAAAGGTAGGTTGTATCAATTTAGGCTCCACAAGGGCATCAAACAGCTTGATGAGAACTTTTCCGGTGCTTCCGGTTTTGGTGATCTGAATCCCTTTTTCCTTTGCCACATTCTGGAGACGGTTCAGATCATGAATCCATTCCGCGTTCACTCCGCCGATGGTTTCGAGAGCCGTCAATAGTGGAATCCTCTCCCATTTTCCTGCAAAATCAATGGTACTTCCTTGATAGGAAAACGACGTGGATCCGTTTACCGCTTCGGCAATGGTTCGAAACATCTCTTCTGTAAGGTCCATCAGCTCTTCGTACGTCGCATAGGCCTTATAGAACTCCAGCATGGTAAATTCGGGATTATGCTGCGTGGAAACCCCTTCATTTCGAAAATTCCGGTTGACCTCGAAAACCCGTTCAAAGCCTCCGATGACTAGCCGTTTCAGATACAACTCCGGGGCGATGCGTAAAAAAAGCTCCATATCCAGAGCCTTGTGATGGGTTTTAAACGGAGCGGCTTCGGCGCCGCCCGGAACCGGTTGCATCATGGGTGTTTCCACTTCCATGAAATCGCGCTCCAGGAGAAATCGCCGAATAACCTGAATTATATGGCTTCTTTTTGTAAATATTTCTCTTACTTCAGGGTTCATGACCAGATCCAGGTACCGGTATCGGTATCGCTTTTCAGGATCTTTCAGTCCGTGAAATTTTTCAGGAAGAGGCCGAAACGCCTTGCAGATCAGCTTTAGCTCAACCACCAAAAGAGTCCATTCTCCTGTTTTTGTGATAAACATCGGACCATTAACCCCGAGAAAATCACCGGCTTCCATCTGCAGAAAGATATCAAACGCCTTATCCCCGACCTTATCTTTTCTGACATAAACCTGAAGTTGCCCCGTTCGATCCTTCAACCGGGCAAAAACCGTTTTTCCAAATCGGTTGATGGTCATGATGCGACCGACTGTTGAAAAAGCCGGGCCGTCTTCGGGCGACTGAACCTCCTCTTTTCCTTCAACGGCCTTCCGGATATCTCTCACTGAATGAGTGACGATAAAATCGTTCGGGTAGATGTTTCCGATCCCATTTTTAAGATCAAGATGTTTTTTTCTTCTCTTTGCCAAAACATCACCGGTTTCTTCCGGATTCATCTGTCCCTGATGGATGTCATTTGATGGATTGTTCTGGTTCTCCATACGCCTCGATGATCGTTTGCCTCCCGAATGCTTATAAAAAACAGCCTGTTTTTAAAAAGGACTATCCCTTCTTTAGACTAAACTAATTTTTTTAATTTATTTCCACCGGGGTGTCAAGGTTAAGTTGGACTTGTTATTTTATGCCCACATGTGATAAAGATAATCAACTATAAGTCCAACCTACACGGCATGTGAATAAATGCCCCAGGTTTGAAAGGAGCCGACCATGAATATAATAAAATGTCTGATAGGGTTCAGTGTCTTGCTTTTCTGCATGCCGGTATCGGCCCAATTTTATC